>NZ_CP085876.1:4126666-4482500 GCF_013284245.2 Brevibacillus sp. DP1.3A
CGATTACTTCTGGTACAGTGGACATCCCTACAGCATCCCCACCCAACAGACGAAGCATGCGGATTTCAGCTGGAGTTTCATAGGTAGGACCTAGCAGACCTGCGTATACACCTTCACGGAGCTGGATTCCTTGCTCGGACGCAACTTCATGAGCCAGCTTACGGAGCTGTTTGGAATAAGCCTCAGACATATCTGGGAAACGTGCTCCCAATTGTTCATCGTTTGCACCGATCAATGGATTGCGGAACGTCATATTGATGTGATCAGAAATCAGCATGAGGTCGCCTGGATTGTAGCCTTCGTTAATTCCGCCAGCCGCATTGGTCACAATAATGGTTTCTACGCCGAGCAGCTTCATGACACGGATTGGGAAAACAACGGCATCCAGACCATGTCCCTCATAAAAGTGGAAACGACCTTGCATCGCAACGACTTGCTTGCCTTGCAGCTTGCCAATCACGAGTTGTCCTTTGTGGCCGACAACGGTGGACACAGTGAAGCCAGGAATTTCATGATAAGGGATGATCACCGGATTTTCGATCTCATCCGCCAAAACACCCAGCCCTGATCCGAGTACGAGACCAATGGATGGTTTTTCTGTTAGTTTCGGTTCGATATATGCTACTGCGTCATGGAAATTTGCCATTTCAACTCTCTCCTTTTTTTGTGTTTCTTCTATTATATAAATGTTTATTTTTACTTAACCTTTATAAATGATTGAGGAAGCTTTTCCCAATCACTGGAGCAGTTACCCCAAAATTGTCTGCGATGGTCGCACCCAAGTCTGCAAATGTTTCACGGATGCCCAAATGTTCTCCAGCTTGAATACCCTTGTGATACACAATCAACGGAACGTATTCTCTCGTATGGTCACTCCCATGGTGTACAGGATCGTTTCCATGGTCTGCCGTGATTACCAGCAAATCATTTTCTTGTAGCGCTTCCAAAAGCTCTGGAATACGAGCGTCGAACTCCATCAAAGCCTGACCATACCCTTCTGGATCGCGGCGATGACCGAACTTCGCATCGAAGTCCACCAAGTTGACAAAAGAAAGACCCGTGAAAGATTGTTTCATCGTGCCCAGAATTTGATCTACACCGTCCATGTTATCTTTGGTTCGGATAGATTGGGTAACGCCCTCTTCTGCGTAAATGTCGCTGATTTTGCCAATGGCAATAGAAGCAAGGTCAGCATCTTGCAGACGATTCATGACTGTCGGAGCAAATGGCTTCACGGAATAATCGTGACGATTTGCTGTACGGCTAAAATTTCCTGGCTGTCCAACAAATGGACGCGCAATGACACGAGTAACAGCGAACTCATCACGAAGCGTCAACTCACGAGCTACCTCGCAAATATGGTATAGCTCTTCAAGCGGAACAACCTCTTCATGTGCTGCCACCTGGAATACACTGTCCGCAGATGTATAGACAATGACTGCACCCGTATTCATATGCTCTTCGCCAAGCTCGTCGAGAATGTCCGTCCCAGAAGCGACCTTGTTCCCGAGCACCTTGCGGCCAATACGTTGCTCAAATTCTGAGATCAGCTCTTGTGGAAATCCATCTGGATAGGTGTTAAACGGAGTAGACACATGCAGACCCATGATTTCCCAATGACCAGTCGTCGTATCTTTCCCCATGGAGATTTCCTGCATTTTCCCATAATGGGCCATAGGGGTTGCTACTGGCGCAACGTTCTGGAGTGGTGCTATATTTCCCAAACCTAATTTTTGCAAGTTGGGCAACGAAAATCCTGCAACTCGTTCCGCAATATGACCTAAGGTGTTCGCTCCTTCATCATTGAACTTAGGCGCATCAGGTTGTTCGCCAATCCCTACGCTGTCCATGACGATCAAAAAAACTCGTGAATACTGCATCGTAACGCCTCCTGTTTACCAGTCATTCGAATTCTATAACCAAGTCGTCAGACGTCTGACCTGATTCAGAAAATTTTTCTCCGCCCGACAATCAGGCGGAGTCGATCGTTTTTTCATACTCATGCTCGCGGATGCGTCTTGGCATAGATGTCCTTAATCCGCGTTCTGGTCACATGTGTGTAAATCTGGGTGGTTGAAATATCAGCATGCCCAAGCATCTCTTGAACAGAGCGCAAATCGGCTCCATTTTCCAGTAAGTGAGTGGCAAAAGAGTGGCGAAGTGTATGGGGTGTAATCTCTGCACGGATGTTTGATTTTTGGGCGTATCGTTTAATAATTTTCCAAAAACCTTGCCGTGTAATTTGTTTGCCCAAGTGATTCAAAAATAATGCATTATCGCCAGTTCCTTTTACCAGCTTGGGGCGCCCTGCCTGCAAATAGTGGCGTACCATTTGAATGGCAACCGAGCCTAACGGAATGATTCGCTCTTTTGATCCTTTTCCCAAGCATTTGACAAAACCCATATCCAGATTCACATCAGCACAATCCAGATTGACTAACTCCGAGACCCGAATGCCTGTCGCATATAGAAGCTCAAGCATCGCTTTGTCTCGCAGCCCGGCAGGATGATTGACAGGAGGACTTTCCAAAAGACGTTCCACTTCCTCAACAGAGAGCACTTTCGGCAAGCGTTTCTCGATCTTCGGTGTTTCTAGGTGAATGGATGGATCTTTGTCTATGTATTTATCCCGAATGAGAAACTGATAAAACGCTCGTATCGATGCCATATTGCGAGAAAGAGTTGCTGTTGCACGTCCTTTTTCCCGTAAAACAAGCAAGTATCCAATGATGTGCGTCCGAGTAGAATCCTCTATTCGAGCAACACCTTGCTCCTGTAAGTACGAGGTAAAGGCCACCATATCCCGTTGATAGGATTCCAGGGTATTTCTCGATAACCCTTTCTCCACAGTCAGGAAATGAATAAACTGATCAATCAGACTGTCCATGAAGCTGTCCCCTTCAGCTGATAAGTATCTTGTATTGCTTTCCACAAAGAAAAAGAAACTCCTGCTTCTCCAGATAAAAAACTCAAACTTGCATTACTCTCCTGTTAGAAAAAAGAGCTGTAGCCGTGCGACATATCCGTCAAAATCCTGTACCTGAGAGGTATTGATGACTTTTACTACCTTCACCGCATTCCCATGTGGTTCCTGATAAGGGTTTGCCGGAAGAAATTTGTCCGCCAGCAAGGTAATGATGCCGTAGGAGAGCAAAGTGCAGGTAATGAAAAGAAGCAAGAAACGAAGACCCTCCATCAAGCGGCGATAAGAGACCTTCATCCGTGAGCCTCCTTACAGACTTTCTTTCATTTATATGCACTTGTCCCTTGCTCCATTCGAATCGATCCTCTTTTAGGATTCCACAGGAATAGGTCTGCCATTACAAAAGCTCCCAAGGAAAAAAGAAAAACTTCTCCGTTCCCAGAGAAGTCGACTTTATTTGAAGTCCTCCACGTTTACTTTATCTACACAACGATTGCAGATCCCGTAGAAGGTCAATCGGTGGTCGGTAATATAAAAGTTGTAAACATTCTTGACTTTCTCTTCTGCTGTGACAAGCAGATCTTCAAAAATTTCATCTACCGTACCACAATTGAGGCATATGAGGTGATGATGGTGGTAGGCAGCATTATCATCACGAAGATCGTAACGAGCTACGCCATCGCCAAAATTCATTTTATGAAGGATCTTCAGTTCGCTCAACAGCTCTAATGTCCTGTATACGGTAGCAAGCCCGATTTCCGGCGCTTTATCCTTCACCAACAAGTAAACATCTTCCGCACTCAAGTGATCTTCTTCATTCTCCAACAACACGCGAACAGTGGCTTCACGCTGTGGCGTCAGCTTGTAGTTCTGTGAATGCAACTGCTGCTTAATTTTCTCTAATTTTTCTTCCAACATTAATGCCCCTCCCCGCTCGCATGAAACCTGTTCCTATTATAGTAGAGGGGCATTGAATAAGTCAAATGCATAAGTTCTTACCTGAGAATTATTCTTAATTAAGTACAAGCTGCATCAGCCTAGGGGAAATGAAGGTTTCAAACAAGGCTGCAATCGTCAATACCGCCAGCATGCTAAGAACAAGAACGGTATAGCCCATAAAATGCGGCATGATGACATCCCTTTTGCTTAGCACTCTCGTTCGTATGAGTCGAAGAGAAAACGAAATTCCGCTGACACCTACAATAAAAAGGGCAGGGACAACTAATAAATTTTGTGGAAGTACACCCACCATGGCAAATGTTACGCCTTGCCATTGGAGTTGACTCACCAAAAAACCGACGGTGAAACCAACCACGACTCCTTTTAAAAAGAGCATCAACAAAATCATAGGCAACCCAATAATGGATAATCCTAGCACCCACATGATCGCTATGGTTTTGGCATAATGACCAAACGCCTGCTGAAAATGGGCACTGGTCTCAGGGATTCCATCACTGCCAAGACTGTTGAAAAAATATTGCAGAAAACCGTACAGCTCCTGCTTCTGTGACAATGGCAGTGAATTGACGAGGACGGCTCCGAAAATAATGCCCATCGTAAACAGGACGATCGTGAACCAGTAGAGTGACTGATGTTCTCTCGCATAGGATTGGATAGTTTGTCCGACTCGTGAACGCACGCTTCGTCGCCTCCCGCTTGGCTGATTACTGTACAACTTATGCGGACGTGTTCTCCCCTATGACAACCTACATCGGGACGATCTTGCCGTAGGTACCGGCGCCTCCTTTTTGGACTGATAGCTTTCCCTCTCGTGCTCGCACGATAAGCGAAGCGATTTTCTCTCCGACAACATGGGTGAGCTCTTCTTCGTTCACGCGATGTAATACGTTCATCTGTGTACCAAACGATCGATACAGCTTGTCCAGTAATTTCGGACCGATTCCCGGAATGAATTCCAACGGGATTTGCTCGATATAAGAAGGACGGAACACCGGATGCTGGCCGGCCTCTACATCCGCCAGCTGATCAATGCGCGCTGCAACTCCTCGCACAATTCGTTGGAAGCCGCATTCCGGACATTTGCCTGAGGCATCCGCAGCTAGTAAAGACTGGCACCCTTGGCATGCCGTCTGATGATACTTGCCAAGCTCGGGATGCAGACCGTAGTTCACATGAACCCCTCTTCCACCGATCCGCTTAATTGCTTTCACCCACTCTGCGAAGGAGCGCTCTAGCATATACATCGCTTGATATTCCCGGCCTATCTTCGCCAGAGAATGGGCATCTGAGTTGGTGAGAAAGGTTTTGTCATGCAGTTCGGATATGCGGTCCGCCATCATGGTATTCGCACTCAATCCCAGCTCAACCGCATAGATGAGCGTAGGATCGAGCACTTCCGCCATCGAATCCGTACAGCTGCCATACAACCCTTTATGCGGCGTAAAAATATGTGCGGGGATCAAGAGGCCCTGCAATTGATCGACACAGGCTTGTAATTCCCTAAGTGTTGTGTAGATACGCTGAGAACTTAACTGCACATTTTTGCAGCGTTCTGACAGCCACGCAGTAAATTGCTTCATTTCTTGCAGCTTCGGCAGATAAACGAGAAAATGAGCTGCACCACGCCTCGGCTCCTTGATTTCTACTTCGCACCCCAAGATTAGCAAGGTATCTTTGTAGGAAATTCCTCCATCCACCAGTTCAGTGGCTAATCCCTTTTCCAACAGATCTACCAGCTCATCCTGAACATCCGGCGAATGTGCATCAATAATCCCGATGACATCCATCCCTTTTTTATTTGAGGCTTCCTCCAAAATTTTGGTGAGTGTCATTTGACGAGAAGCCGTTATTTTCACAGGTTTACCCGTCCACGTACCACCGATGTGAATATGCATGTCGCAAAAATACGAAGTAAGCATGGTACTAGCCACGTTCACGCAGCATTCTGTTTTCCCAAGCAAACAATGCGACGACTGTCTTGGCATCACGAATTTCTCCACTTTGATGCAGGGCATGCGCCTCTTCCAGTGTCACTTCTAGCACGTCTACGAACTCATCCTCGTCCGGCTTGCTTTCTCCTTTTTTCAAACCAGTGGCCACAAAAACATGTAATATTTCATCCGCGAAGCCTGGCGATGTATAAAAAGAGCTGAGCGGTGTGTACTGACTCGCAACGTAACCCGTCTCTTCCTCCAGCTCACGCATTGCACATGCAAGCGGCTCTTCCCCTGGCTCCAGCTTTCCTGCTGGGATTTCCACGATCGTACGCTCCAACGGCTTGCGGAACTGTCGGACCACAACCATTTTGTTATCATCTGTGATCGGCAATACGGCAACCGCCCCTTGATGATTCACGATTTCTCGCTTGGCTGTGTTGCCATTGGGCAGAAGCACTTCATCCACCTTGACCTTAATAATTCTTCCGTCATAAATCGGTTGACTTGAAATGGTTTTTTCATATAAGTGATCATATTTATTCACTGTCGTCATCATCCTTTTTTCATAAAGTCGTTCTAAATCGTTGATTCCCTCCATAAGTTGGGAGCATAGAGCTTGTCCACCTTATTGTATCGGAGGAGATCATGTATGAAAACATATGTTAGCGAAAAGCAATTGCGTATGGTCGGGAAAGCTTGGGAGATCAAGGCTGCACTTCGTTCCTGGTCAAATAAAGACCTAACGCTTCAAGATTACTTAATGAAGCGGGCGAATGCGGGGCGCCGTTAACGGTGTGGACGATGTAGTCCAGACTGTTTGCCACAAAGTCGGCAGCCATCCATGCCGTCTGAAAAGGTGCAGGGTCCTCTTGCCAATTTCGACCCATCGTAGAAAAGGACAAGCCATACCCCTTTTCCAGTGCTGCCAGCTCTGACTGGTCCGGGACTTTTCCCTTTATGAAAATATGCTTCCCCGCAACTTCTATTGTTTTCATTTGCCGTGAAAGGACTTCATCTCTTTCATCCTCGAAAATCGGGATTGTAACCAGAGCAGGACAGAGAGCAAATCTGTTTACTATCGATACAGTATGATGACTGACACCGTAATGCCTGGTACGTGGGTCTCCAAAGCTGATTCTGGGAATAAAAAAGGGCGTTCCTCCGAGAGTGGATACGGCATGAATGACCTCAGCTAACTGAATTCCCGAGAAGCCATAAGGTGTACCCGTACCTGCTACCCCTGGTCCCAGCATACAAACAATGATATCAGCATGCTCTACATGGCGTGCTGCCAGCAAGCCACTATGAATCGTCAAAGACTCGCGATCTCCGCCCCACGCATGACCTGTCGTCACTGTCGCAGCCAAGCTCCCAGTTGCTTTTAATTGATGGACGTGCTGGCTCAAGGCAATCGGCAAAGATGCGCCGTCTGGCATGACATATACGATACGGGCATTTGGATTTTTTTTATGCAAAGCAAGGACTGCAACAGGCAGAAGACTGTGCAGTTCGCCAATCAAAACAGGGGTACCTTCCAAGGATAAATCTTCTTGCACAAACAAAGGGTGGTACGGGCTGGTCTGTTCTTCTACCGAATCAACCGCGAGCTGCCATGGCGAATAGCGCATTTTCATGACATGCCCCCACTCATTCGGAAGGACATCGGTTTCCTCTAATTGAGTAACCTTTCCTACGACAAAATGATATCCGCCTGTCCCCAATTCAAGTCGAACAGCGGTTGTATTGATCAAAAGTAAATCGCCACTTTTATAATCCTCCTGCAAAAAAGACAATACTCTCTCCATTTTGTATCCAGCAACCGATTCTGTCCGGACTTCGAGTATCTGCATCCCTGGTTGCTTTTCCAGAACTTTTTGGACCGTCCCCACCGCCAAACGGAGCACTCAGCTTCCCCCTTTCAGCCCTGCCTCGTCCCCGAGCTTTCTATTCAGTCTATGATAAACAGTGGTTGTCTCAATCATGCAAACGAGTAAGCGAACGATCAAAAAGGCCGGAACCCCTCGCATGGAGATTCCGACCCTCTTTGGTTACTCTTGTACTTCTGCAATAACAGCAAGCACCAGCTCTGCCGCTTTGTTCAGTTCAGCGATTGGCATACGCTCGTTTTTCGTATGGATTTCTTCATAGCCGATGGCAAAGTTTACGCTTGGCACGTTGTAGCCGTTAAATACGTTACCGTCGCTTCCGCCGCCGCTTGCAACCAGCTCAGGATTGCGGTCTACACGTTTAACTGCTGCAATCGCTTTTTGTACAACAGGCGTTTCTTCGTTGAATTTGTAGCCATGGTACATAAAAATAACGTCATTTTCGCAAGTCGCACCCATCTCGGCTGCCACTTCTTCAAATGCTGTCGTCATTTTCTTCACTTGCGCTTCCAGCTTGTCCATAACCAAGCTGCGAGCCTCGGACCAAATTTCCACATAATCCGTTACGATATTGTACGCTTTTCCGCCTTCAAAACGACCGATGTTTGCAGTTGTGTCCGCATCGATACGACCCAGTGGCATACGGGAAATTGCTTTACTAGCGACCGATATAGCACTGATGCCATCCTCTGGATTCACACCTGCATGCGCTGCTTTGCCGTGGATTTTGGTTACGATGCGATATTGTCCAGCACCAGCTACTGTAATTTTTCCAACTGGACCTTCCGAATCGAGGATGAAGCCCATTTCTGCTTTCAGCAGACTAGAATCCATTGCGCGGGAGCCTACAAGTCCTGACTCTTCTCCCACTGTCAATACGACTTGGATCGTTGGATGTGGCAAGTTTTGCTCTTTCATGCTGCGAATGCCTTCAAAGATCGCTGCGATTCCTGCTTTGTCATCCGCACCGAGGATCGTCGTTCCATCGGAATAAATGTAGCCATCGCGAATTTGTGGCTTGATTCCGTTTCCTGGTACAACCGTATCCATATGACTGCTAAACAAGATAACTGGACCTTTTCCAGTTCCCTCCAAGGTTGCGATCAGATTGTTGGCACCGTGTCCGGTTTTCGCTGCTGCGTCATCCTCTTCTACGGTAAAGCCCATCGCAATCAGTTTTTCTTTGAGCACCTTGTTGATCTCTGCTTCGTTCTTCGTTTCACTGTCAATTTGGACGAGCTCTAAAAATTCATTTAACAAACGCTCTTGGTTGATCGTACTCACACTCGTTACCTCCTGATCGTACTGCCCGATTTTGGTACATATTCACAAGTTCCAGTATACCGCAAAAAAATTTTTTCTACTACGTAAACGCCTATGATTCTTTCGGATATTGGCATAGCTCATACAAAACGCCATTCGCTGCCTTCGGATGCAAAAATCCAATCAACGCATCGTGTGCACCCGCTTTTGGGACCTCGTGAATAAGAGGTACACCTTGCTCTTTTAATGTGGCTAGACGACCCGTAACGTCATCTACATCAAAAGCAATGTGATGAATGCCTTCTCCACGTTTTTCCATAAATTTTGCTATCGGACTCTCATCACTCAACGGTTCTAGTAATTCAATATGACTTTCCCCGATCTTTAAAAATGCCACTTGTACTTGTTCGCTCTCTACGATTTCGGTTCCAACCAACTCCAATCCCAATTGCTCGGTATAAAAGGGAAGCGTCTTTTCCAAGCTTTTTACCGCAATGCCGATATGGGCAATTTTTTTCGGTGCGCTCACGAATCATCATCCTTTTGTAAGTGGTTGTCTCATTGGCTACATTTCGGTACAATTTCAGCATGGGCGAAAAAAGAAAGCCAATGATATCCTTTTCTTCATTCTAGCACAGCCACTTACAGAATCACCTGATAATTTCCTCTACCTTGAAAGGAGGTTTGATTAGAATGAGACACCAATCGCTCTTTGCAAAAATCCTGATCGGTATTCTAATACTCTCACTCATCGTTCCCACGTTTTTTTACTTTCAATAAACGAGTGACGATAAACAATGAAAACCCCTTTCCGACCGAAATGCGGAAAGGGGTTTTTCATTTGTACCAGCTCGTTTTTATTTATAAACGTATACGCTGGAAGTTTTCGCATCCCAGCCAACTTTGTAACCAAGATTATCCGTAACGGTACGGATTGGAATCATTGGCATGCCGTTTTTGAGGACAACAGGTGTTGGCAGTTGGATTTCCGTTTTGCCTACTTTTGCTGTTTTCGACCCAACTGTAAACTTCACAACTTTGGTTCCACTGATAACAGCAACACTTGTATTGTTCCATTGCGTAGTCAGTGCCAGTGCTTCTTTAAAGAATTGGGCTGGAACCATGGTCGTATTTCCATCAATGTAAGGAGCTACAGAGAGCGGATACGTTTTGCCATGCAGGCTGAAGTTTGCTGCATTTACTTTAAAGGAAGCCGAGTTTGCTGGAATAGCTGTCGATGGTTGTTGCGGCTGTTGTGGCGTTGGCGTTACAGGCTTTTGTTGAGCCGGGGAAGCCATACCTACACCAACAGCACGAGCAAACAGCAAGCCTCTTTCTTCGGAAGTAAATACGCTGATGCTATATGTGTTTTTCACAGCAGGGTTTACGATGTTCGCCGCTGGATTGATCACGATATTAGCGTTCGTTGCCGCAGGAACATCCTGAGACGGATAAATCAGAACGTTTTGTCCACGAACCGCAACGAAATTCGCTCCTACACCATTCACAGAGATGTTAGCTGGCGCGATGTAAGCCGGTACCTTGTAGCCTACCGGGAATACGATCTCAATGAAATCGCGTTGCTTTTGCAAACCAACACCCAATCCCTTGATTGCCACATTTACACCCGTTTGCTTACCAAGTGCATTTTGTGTCAATGCGATGGTTGCGGTGCTATTGTTCGTAGTTGTATTTGGTACAGGTACTGTCGGGTTGGTTGGGTTAGTTGGGTTGGTTGGCGTCGGGTTCACCGAAGAACCACCGATGCTGAAGGACTTGGATTCCAAAGTTCTTCCGGAAACAGTAGCCTTCAACGTGTAGCTTCCTGCTGTTTTTGGATTCGAAATCCACGCTCCGTAAGTAACTTCAACCTTCACTTTGCTAGTCGCTTTGAAGCCAGTTGGTGCAACCAAGGCAATTCTGTTCCCGATTGCAGTTGCTTTCCTCGCTGATTTTCCATTGAGCAAGAAGTCAGATGCTGTCACAATGCCCGGTACCATATCAGAGGACGGGAACTCAAGAATCAGTTCTCCATCTTCTTTCAACTCTTTGCTGCCGAAGTCAGCATCAAAGGTGTAGCTAGTGCGAGCTCCTACACCTGGATCAGACAGATTTACCGTAAAGCTGTCGGAAGCGCTGCTATTGCTGGAACCGTTTTTCGTAATTTCGAATTCATCTGACTCATATGTCGTACCATCGTATTTCACTTTGAAAACATATTTGTCGCCAGAGCTAGGATTTTCAATGCCAGCAGATTTGTCAAATTCCAGCGTGATGTAATCATCTGAGTCTGCGCCACTCGGAATCTTGATGTCTACTGAGCTACCGCTAATACTGACGGATTTCGCTGTAGTACCGTTTACTTTTACATCGTCTTCATCAATGCTCGAAGGCAACATACCTTTCTCTGGGAAAGTGACGGTAATGGTGGAGTTCGTCTCCAGCTCATCGCTACCTTTCAGAGAAATTTTGCCGAGTTTGAGGCTTACTTTTTCGCCTGCTGCTTTGCTGCTCAGCGTAACGCTGTAATCGTTTTTGGACTTGCTACCGCTGCTGGAGCTGCTTTTTTTGATCTCAACTTCGTCTGTGTCAGAGCTCTCATTTTCGGTTTCTACGCTTACATCATATGTACCCTTATCATCAGGATTTGTGATCCCGCTTTTAATGGTAAACGAGATTTTATTTCCTTCTTCAAAATCCTCATCCACCGTGATAATTACTTCATTGTCATCCACTTCAACTTTTTTGACATCTATACCGTCAATATCTTTCTTACTGATTTTATCATCCACATCGAAATCACCGTCGAATTCAACCGTGATGGTATCTCCGCTCGACAGGTCTTCTTCTAGCGTGAATTTAATATCATAGTCACTTTCTTTCCCGGCACCATCGTTGTCAGCTGATACATCCAATTTTTCAATAGCATATGCTTGTGGTACTGCAACAAAAGGTGTAGCGGCCAGCGCTGATGCCAGCACTATTGGTAGTGCTTTTTTACTTTTCTCCATGTTTTTCCTCCCATATTTACCGTTAATCTGGAAAATCTCTCTAGCAGGACGCTACCAGTCTACCACAAATGCTATCTGGTGGGAATCTCTTCTAGATCATTTATGAGACTTACTGGCTCCAATTGGTAAGACGAAGATGTCTCGGAAAAAGTTACATACGTAATGATCGATTTGGAAAATTTTTTTGAAATTCTTTTATCAAAAAAACCAGGTCTTTACTTGACCTGGTTTTTCGACACCCTAATACAGCTTGGTATCCGGTCCTACATTCTCAAGCTTTTGCTTCACGCTCTGCAGGAATCGTCCACAAATCAGACCATCCAGCACGCGATGATCCAAGGACATGCACAGATTGACCATCGAACGCACTGCGATCATGTCGTTAATGACGACAGGGCGTTTCACAATGGACTCGACACTAAGAATCGCAGCTTGCGGAGCATTGATAATCGGCTGGGACAAAACAGAGCCAAAGGAGCCTGTGTTGTTAACCGTAAAGGTCCCGCCTGTCATATCATCCATCGTCAATTTCCCTGCACGGGTGCGTGCTGCCAGATCATCGACTGCCTTAGCAATGCCAAGAATGGATTTTTGGTCAGCATGCTTGATGACAGGAACATAGAGAGCCTCTTCCGTGGCTACTGCGATGGAGATGTTGATGTCCTTTTTCACAATGATTTTGTCATGTGCCCATGTCGAATTGATCATCGGGTACTCTTTCAACGCTTCCACGACCGCTTTGATAAAGAACGGCAGGAACGTGAGGTTGAGTCCTTCTTTTTTCGCAAATTCGCCTTTTGCCTGATTGCGGAAGTTAACGAGATTAGTCACGTCTACTTCGACCATCGTCCAAGCATGTGGAGCTTCATGCTTGCTCTGTACCATCCGGTTTGCAATCGTACGACGAATAGACGTTACAGGTACAACTTGATCACCGGTTGCAACCGGAATATCTACAGAAACAGCAGGAGTTGAAGCTGCCGGAGCAGGTGTTGAAACGACAGTAGTTTGTTCGACTGCTGCCACGGGAGCCTGTGCGATCGTTTCTTTCACAGTCTCAGCTGGTTTTTGGCCGCCCGCGTCGATAATCGCTTGGACATCTTTGCGAGTAATACGACCGCCTGCCCCAGTCCCTACAACGCGGGACAACTCAATGCCATGTTGCTGTGATAGCATGACAACAGCAGGTGAATAACGTTGTTTTGGTCCATCGACGACTGGTGCTTGCTGAATGGATACAGCCGGCGTAGCTGCCTTTGGCTGCTCGGTTGCAGGTGCTTGTGGAGCCGTAGTTTCCGTCGTGCTAGCAGGCGCTGCAGCTCCACCTTCCGCACCACTTTCTTCTATATATAGGATCAATGTGCCGACAGCAACCGTCTCACCTTCTGGCACGACGATCTCAGTAACGCGTCCTGAAACGGTAGAAGGAACCTCTGCGTTTACTTTATCCGTCGTCACTTCAGCCAGCGAGTCGTATTTCTTGACCGTGTCGCCTACATTGACCAACCATTTGCTGATAGTGCCCTCGGTCACGCTCTCTCCGAGCTGGGGCATAAGTACTTTCGTTGCCATGATCCTTGGTCCTCCTCGCCTTAAAAGTTGGCCAGCTCGCGCATTGCTTCCAATACTTTTTCCGGGTTCAGCATAAAGTATTTTTCCATCGGCGGGCTGTATGGCATAGCCGGTACATCTGGACCGCAAAGCCGTTTAATCGGTGCATCCAAATCGAACAGGCAATGCTCCGCTACAATGGCAGCTACCTCACCGCCAACGCCGCCTTCTTTGTTGTCCTCGTGTACGATCAATACTTTGCCTGTCTTCGAAGCCGCTTCTACAATCGCTTCTTTGTCCAACGGATACAGTGTGCGCAAATCGAGAACATGCGCGCTGATGCCTTCTTGTGCGAGCTTTTCCGCAGCTTGCAGTGCGAAGTGCAGAGTCAAGCCGTAGGAGATGACCGTGATGTCTGTACCCTCTCGCTTGACGTCCGCTTTGCCAATCGGCAGCACATAGTCGTCCTCAGGCACTTCGCCTTTGATCAAACGATAGCAACGCTTGTGCTCGAAAAAGAGCACCGGATCTTCATCGCGGATTGCAGCTTTCAGAAGACCTTTTGCATCGTAAGGGGTCGAAGGTGCCACTACTTTCAAACCAGGGGTGTTTGTGAACATCGCTTCCACAGATTGCGAGTGGTACAGTGCACCGTGAACCCCGCCGCCGAATGGGGCACGAATCGTGATCGGACAATGCCAGTCGTTGTTCGAACGATAGCGCATTTTCGCCGCCTCACTGACAATTTGGTTCACAGCTGGCATGATGAAGTCCGCAAACTGGATCTCCGCGATTGGACGCATACCGTAAGCTGCCGCACCAATCCCTACACCGACAATAGCGGATTCGGCCAGTGGCGTATCAATCACGCGGTCCTCGCCAAACTCTTCAATCAACC
The DNA here is from genome assembly GCF_013284245.2 of Brevibacillus sp. DP1.3A. NCBI lineage: Bacteria > Bacillati > Bacillota > Bacilli > Caryophanales > Paenibacillaceae > Brevibacillus > Brevibacillus sp. DP1.3A. Next base: position 4,141,096 of record NZ_CP085876.1, read on the forward strand.
CGTTTGTCGCACGGAAAACCCCACCGCGTACGCCAACGTCTTCCCCGAGGATAAACACATTGGAATCGCGACGCATTTCTTCACGCATCGCCATTGTAATTGCATCAATAAAAGAAATGACTGCCATAAAAGATCCCCCCTTATTCCCCGTATACGTATGTCATAGTCGATTCTGGTGTTGGATATGGCGCGTTTTCTGCATATTCAGTGGCTTCATCTACTTCTAGCTGTACGCGAGCAAGCATATCTGCTTCCTTAGGTTCATCCAAGAGTCCGATCTCTCTTAAATACTCAGCGAAAACAATCAGCGGGTCCTTTTTCTTCGCTTCTTCCACTTCTTCTCTCGTCCGATACACACGGTCGTCATCGTCGCTGGAGTGCGGAACAAGGCGATACATAACGGCCTCGATCAGCGTTGGCCCTTGACCACTGCGAGCACGTTCAACCGCTTCTTTCATGACACGATATACTTCAATTGGGTCGTTTCCGTCTACACTGACTCCTGGGAAACCATAACCGATCGCACGGTCTGCTACACTTTCACAAGCCAACTGCTTTTTCAGTGGTACAGAGATCGCGTATTTGTTGTTTTCGCAGAAAAAGATAACCGGGAGCTTGTGGACACCCGCAAAGTTGGCACCTTCGTGGAAGTCACCCTGGTTGCTGGAACCTTCGCCGAACGATGCATACACAACAAAATCTTTTTGCTTCATTCTACCTGCCAAAGCCATACCCACTGCGTGCGGCACTTGGGTAGTAACAGGGCTTGAGCCCGTCAAAATATTGTACTTTTTGCCACCGAAGTGACCTGGCATCTGTCTTCCACCGCTATTCGGATCTTCTGCCTTTGCAAATGCGGATAGCATGCAATCACGGGCTGTTTGACCAAAGACTAGCACTAAACCAAGATCGCGATAGTACGGGCACAAGAAATCCCTGTCTTTTTCCATCGCAAAAGCTGCCCCCACCTGAGCTGCTTCCTGACCCTGGCAGGAAATCACGAACGGTACTTTGCCCGCACGATTCAACAGCCATTGGCGCTCGTCAATTTTTCTGGCCAATAGCATGTAATAATACATGTCAAGGACTTGCGCATCGGTCAATCCCACTTGCTCATGTCGCTTGGTTGTCATCGTTACATTCCCTCCTTGCTAATTGTGTATCGCTTTTCCGTCGACAGCCTGCGCTGCCTCCATGATTGCTTCTGATAAGGATGGATGCGGGTGAATCGTCTGACCGATCTCCCACGGAGTCGCATCCAGTACACGAGCCAAGCCCGCTTCAGAAATCATATCTGTCACATGTGTACCGATCATGTGAACCCCTAACAAATCATTGGTCTTGGCATCAACGACCAACTTCACAAAGCCGTCATTCTCACCGTGGATCAGTGCTTTACCTAATGGCTTAAAGCTGAACTTGCCGATTTTCACATCGTAGCCTTGTTCTTTTGCTTCTTTTTCAGTGAGTCCGACATTTGCGACTTCAGGTCGGCTATACGTACATTTCGGAACCTTGGTGTAATCCATCGGGTGCGGGTTTAGTCTAGCCATGTGCTCTACCGCAAGTATTCCTTCATGCGAAGCAACATGCGCCAATTGCAGACCGCCAATAACGTCACCAATCGCATAAATATGAGACTCTGCGGTCTGGAAAAATTCATTAACCACGACTACGCCACGCTCGACTTTGATTTCGGTTGCTTCCAAGCCGATGTTTTCTACATTCGCTTGGCGTCCTACTGATACGAGTACCTTTTCGGCTTCGAAGGTTTGGACCCCATCCTTGACTTCCGCCTGAATAGATACTTTGCCTTCCCCTTTTTCCAACGATTCAGGCAGCACCTTTGCTCCCGTTACGATGTTGACTTTCCGCTTTTTCAAAAGACGAGCCAATTCCTTGCTCACTTCTTCATCCTCAAGCGGCAAAATACGGTCGGCGTACTCCACAACAGTTACTTCCACACCGAAATCATTGAGCATGGAAGCCCACTCAATCCCGATGACACCGCCACCAACGATGACAACTGAAGCAGGCAATTGCTCCCACTGCAACGCTTCATCGCTTGTTACCACATAAGATCCGTCGATGACCAAACCTGGAAGTGTGCGTGGACGAGAACCTGTTGCCAGCAAAAGGAACCGTGGAACGATCATTTCTTGATCCCCGTTTTCCTTTTCAATGCGCACAGCACCTGCCTGCGGAGAAAAAATGGAAGGCCCCATGACTCTTCCAAAGCCTTCAAAGACAGTAATGCTGCCTTTTTTCATCAAGTATTGAATCCCTTTGTGAAGTTGGTCGATAATGCCTTGCTTTCGCTCTTGTATTTTTGTGAAGTCATAGCCTACAGTACCTGCCGAGACTCCGTATTTGTCAGCTTCCTTCAGGGTGGAGAATACTTCTGCACTGCGCAATAGCGCTTTAGATGGGATGCAACCACGGTGTAAGCAAGTACCACCGAGCTTTTCTTTTTCCACGATTGCTACCTTCATTCCCAACTGGGAAGCGCGGATTGCCGCTACATAACCGCCGGTACCTCCCCCGAGGACGACTAGATCAAACTCTTGAGACACCACGATCTCTCCTTTCATTCGGAAAGCTAACCTGCGTATTTACGAGAATATGAATATTCAAAGAAAAACGTTTATGTATTCCTGACCGCCCTCCATAGAAGAGCGGACAGGAGTATGAACTTTATAGAAGAAACGAGATTAGCGCTTGTAAACAGTCTTGCCGTTTTGCAGGAAAGTATTACGTGATCTTGCAACACTTGCAATGCGCTCTTCCGCCATGCGGTCAGCAGCTTTGTAGGAAGCCATGCCATCACGTTCAGCGATTTCGTAAATTTTCAGGATGCTGTCATAGATTGTTTCTACTTTTTTCAGTGCACGCTCGCGGTTGTAGCCTTGCAGCTCATCTGCCACATTGATTACACCACCAGCATTGATCACGTAGTCAGGCGCGTAGATCATACCCAACTCGTGAATTTGGTCGCCGTGTCTCTCTTCTTTTAGCTGGTTGTTAGCTGCCCCTGCAATCACTTTTGCTTTGAAGAGTGGAATGGTGTCATCGTTGATGATTGCACCCAATGCGCAAGGAGAGAAGATATCGCACTCTACGCCAAAGATCTCGTTAACGCCTACTGCTTTCGCACCGAAATCGTTCACTGCGCGATCTACGTTTTCTTGATTGATGTCCGTTACGATCAAATGCGCGCCTTCTTCATGCAGATGGCGGCACAGGTTGTACGCTACGTTTCCTACACCTTGTACAGCAATCACTCGTCCGGAGAGAGAGTCGGAACCAAACGCCAATTTAGCAGAAGCTTTCATTCCGCGGTAGACACCGTAAGCTGTGACAGGGGATGGGTTGCCACTGGAACCGAATGCTGGAGAAACACCTGTGACGAAATCTGTTTCCAAGTGGATCATATCCATGTCTGCTACCGTTGTGCCTACATCCTCAGCTGTGATGTAACGGCCATTCAGCCCTTGAATATAGCGACCGAAAGCACGGAACAGCTCTTCGCTCTTATGCTCGCGCGGATCACCGATGATGACTGCTTTACCACCACCGATGTTCAGTCCAGCTGCAGCGTTTTTGTAAGTCATCCCACGACCGAGACGGAGTACGTCCACAATCGCCTCTTCTTCTGTTTTATACGGCCACATGCGCGTACCGCCGAGTGCTGGTCCTAATGTCGTATCATGAATGCAAATGATTGCTTTCAAACCGGAATTTTCGTCTTGGCAAAATACCAATTGCTCGTAATCGTACTTTTGCATGTAGTCAAAGATGTTCACTGAAGAAACCTCCCTAGTATCTTTCGTTTTCCGCTTAAGTAAGCTGGCGTAACAGTGGGCTCCATTTGGAGAATTTCCCGTCAAGAGGTATATGCAAAAGTCATGCCAATAAAATCAAACTCATGAAAGCGCTTTATTTACAAGAACGTGGAATGAGTATCCCGACGTCAAGTCTGCATTTTTTTGCATATACGCGCAAAGATTTGCGTGCAATATTTTGCACAGTCACTTCGTTACTCTTCCTGCACATCCATGATGCCCAATTTTTCCATCTTGTAGTACAAACTGCGAATCGCGATTCCGAGGCGTTTTGCTGCAAGGGTGCGATTGCCTTTGGCTGCTGCCAGTTCCCGCAATATGTGCTGACGTTCTGCCTTTTCCACCGCTTCTTTTAACGTGGTACCAGTGGAACCCTCATGCTGGGTCTCTTCCTTTTTGGTCGAAACGATTCTTCTTTCCAGTGGGGGTAAATGTTCCGGCATAATGATTCGCTCGTTGATCCGCATATGAATCATCGCCCTGCCCAATACATTTTCTAGCTCGCGTACATTTCCTGGCCAGTGATAGGACAGAAGCATCTGCAATGTTTCTTCATGCAACTCTTCTACATTTCTACCGTACTCCACATTGGCTTTTCGTAGCAGGTGCATAGTAATCGGTTTAATATCTTCCAAACGCTGTCTGAGTGGAGGGATATGAATCGGCACGACGTGGAGACGATAGTACAGGTCTTCACGGAAACGTCCCGCTCCGATCGCAGCCTCCAGATTCACATGAGTAGCCGCAATGACGCGAACATCGATGTTGATCGGCTTCGTTCCACCGACTCGCACGACCTCTCGCTCCTGCAGGACGCGCAAAAGCATGACCTGCATGCTCATGGACAGTTCGCCGATCTCGTCCAAAAAGATTGTTCCACCGCTGGCCTCCTCAAACAGCCCCCGCTTGCCTCCTCGACGCGCACCTGTAAACGCACCTTCTTCGTAACCGAAAAGCTCACTCTCCAGCAGGCTCTCTGAGATCGCTGCACAATTGACCCGGATAAATTGGTTGTATTTTCGTTCACTTGCGTTATGTATGGCGTGGGCAAACAGTTCTTTCCCCGTTCCCGATTCCCCACGGAGAAGGACCGTTGCTGGTGTTGACGCCGCTTTTTTGGCTTGCTCGATCGCTTGCTGCATGGACTCGCTATAGCCGATAATGTCTGCAAAGCTATATTTTGCCTCCAGATTGCGGATGATACGACGAGCTTTCTCCAGCTCTTCTGACAGGCGCTTGAATTCGGAGACATCGTGAATGACGCCCACGCTGCCTTTCAGCTCCCCATCGACCAGAACAGGTGCAACATTGACCACGACGTCCTTGCGCTTTGGTCCCAATTTCATGGGGGCGCCTCTCACTGCCTTCTTCGTTTTCAAGACTTGCATGTGCATGCTATCGCCTTCAGAAATATCTACCGTCGCTGGTTTCCCGATAATGTCGTCTTGCGAAAAACCCGTAAGCCTCGTGTAGGCCGGGTTGATCAAAAGTCCATTCCCGTATTGGTCAACGACTGATATTGCTTCGTCCGATGATTGAATAATCGCTTGCAGCATGCTCTGCAAATCTTTCAAGTTCGTCACTTCTTCTGCCAACGCCATGATTTCTGTAATATCACGGAAAATGGCAACAGCTCCGACAACTTCTCCTCGATCATTGCGAACAGGCACACGGTTTGTAATAATCCGCGTCTGATTCGGCAAAACCTGCTCCTGATTCAATTCGGGAGAGCCTGTCTTTAATACAATATGTAACCGAGTGTTCGGTATACGCTCCGAAACTTTTGTATCCAGCACTTCACTCGCCTCGATGCCCATCAATCGCTCTGCGGCTTTGTTGAACAACGTAATAACTCCTTGGCGATTGACCCCGATAATCGCGTCATGCGTAGAGTTCAACATCGTTTCCCGCTCCCGCTGATTTTGCATCAAGACCGCAATCAGCTTATCGCGTTCCCGAATCAATTTCATGACGATTCTCGTAAACGTTCCTGGGATGAGCACTGTCTTATCTTTCTTTAATTGCCTGAGATGCTCATACTCCCCCAGGTCCCCTGTAGCTTCTAAAATGACATCCAGATCCTCATCCAAATAAGGCCGATAATCGTGATCGACGCGAATCCCCAATGATTGGGCCAGTAGTATGCCTGGGGCGTCTGGCCGTTGATCGACAACAGCAACGACTTGTAATCGGTCCATCTGGTTTAGCATCCGCAGGAGTGCTGTTCCACCACGTCCCGCACCAACGATGAGCAGCTTGTGCATGCGAGAGACCCCTCACTTTTTGAACAACCTCTTTACGATCTTACTCGTTACCATTGTACTCCAACAAACCGTTGATGGACAGGCGTTCTTCCCTAACGTGCGCTCGTTCGTGTGCAACAGGTACGGTGGACAAGGCTGTTCGCATCCGATATGATGAAAAGACCGTACTGTAGAAGTTGTAGTTCGTTTACGCCTTGGAGAAAGGGGTGAAAAACCCTTGGTATTTCAGAAAATCATTGCACTCTTAATTATGGTAATTCCGGCGGCAATCGCCATGTACGGAATCAAGTTAATCCGTGACGCATTCTTCTACTCTGCCTCTCCGGATGTTGGATTTTTATGGGGAAAACTCATTCTAGGTATACTGGCTTTCGCCATCCCTGTATGGTTTATCGCCGGATTTATTCTCCACCACGAACGCAAAAAAAATCGCGTACAGCCCCGTTTCATGGTTCCTGAACCTGATGACGAGGACTAGACCAGACCGGACGAGCCAGTCTGGTTTTTTTTATTTTCAGCTTCTGTAACTCTCCCCCATTGATCGAGTCGACGGAGCCAGCCGACCTGTTCGATGACGCGGGAAAACGAGCAAAATTCTGCCGCAACCTGAAGACACAGGAAAAGCACGAGCATAATCGTCTGTACATAAATCGATGTCCCGATGACAAAGGAAAAGCCTACTGCAAAACCCAAGGTATTCGACCCTGTATCTCCGAGCATGATTTTGCCGCTAGCATCATGGGGAAACATGAGCATGCTTACCATGAAAACAGGGATCAAAAAAATCCAGTTTGCCATCGCCGCACTGGCTCCTAATGTCCATATACCAAAAGCTCCTGCCAGTACAGTCAGGCACCAAAACACTTTGATCGCCCGTGCTGGCCGCAAATCAAACAAGTTAACGATATTGGGCGAGAGTGCAAGTAGACCAAAGGAAACAATACCGGCCCCTAACGAGTTCGAAAGAGTGAAGGAAAGACAAAAAGCCGTGCTTGTCCCACCTATCAGCTTCCACATGCCACTGGTCATTCGCCTCTCTCTCCAAAACACACCGAAATGTCCACGAAACCCTTTTGCATCCCGATCTGATGCGCGATCATCACGCCATCCCCAAAAGGCCATTGCGATCATACCTGTTAGAAATAAAAATCCGTTCAGGAGAAGCTCGCTTTTGGCCCCTCTGAGCAAAAGTAGTCCGATCAGCACTATCCCGGTTGTAGCACTCGTACATACGAGGATGAGCCCCCCCGCTGTCAGTACTGACTCTCCATCATAATTGAATCGATTCATCCCCAGGGCTTTGAGCTTTTGTATGCCGATTTTATACAGCGGACGGTCAAGCATCAGCGGAATAACGACCGCGACGAGCATCATGAGCATCATGATTTTCGTTTCCACTCCTGCCCCTCCCACCATTTCCAGCATAGCGTTCGGCTAATCGCGACAAACTCTTTCCCGCGATGACAAAAGCCTGCCCAATCGTTTTTCGTTTCACGATGCGAAAAAAAGACAGGGACCTCTGCTACACGATACCCTGCCCGCAAGGCATCGACAGTGAGACCCACCTCTATACCAAATCCTTTATCCTGACTGCCCAATCGGTTAAGAAGCTCGCGACGTATTGCCCGTTGTCCCGACAAAGGGGCTTTTGCTTCAAAACCGGTCAACACCCGGATGCCTTGATGAGCCAAGCCTTTTGCTAATCCGAAACCTGCTTTCACTTGCGGAGGTGGAAGAACAGCTATCGCCATATCACAGACATCTTGTAGCACCGGCGTTAGCAAATGTGCGGCTTCTGCTGCGCTGTCTCGCAAATCACCGTCTAGAAGCATGATCACATCCCCACTAGCGCACTTCCAGCCCAGTTGAACAGCTGCACCTTTCCCTTGATTGCGCGGCGCTCGAATCACCATATCGGCCCACTTGCTTGCGATGTGTGCCGTCTCATCTTTGCTGCCATCATCAACGACGATTAGTTCATCACAAAAAAAGCGTTCACGGATGGCACGGAGTGTTTCACCAATGGAAGCCTGTTCGTTGAACGCTGGGATGACAACGCTAACTTTTTTCACGCGAGCCCTTCCTCTCAGGCAATCTATTTTGCACTTGCTCCAAAAGTGCCCATTGTTTTGCAGGAGAGTCAGGCACTTCTACGACCTGTATCCAGGAATTCACTCGTTTTTCCCGTAGCCATAGCGGGGCTTGCCTAGCTACAACCAAAAGCACCCCATCTTCCCAACTGTTTCCCTCGCGATATGAAACCACTTCCATGCCTACTGAATGCATCAGTTGCTTAATCTGTTCAGCAACGTTGCCATCCTCCTGCCAAACATACAGCTTGCTTCCTGCAAGTTCATCCACATAGCGTACGCTCATGAGTTGGACGACTTCTTGGTTGCTGCGAGCAACTTCCTTGAGCAATCGATTCATTTGCTGTCTTAATTCATGGTTGCTTTTGAGAGCGCGATCGTACTTTGCTTCCATATTGGAAAGAATGCCTTTTGTTCCTTGCGTTATCCATGAATGGCCTGCCGTCCCTCCTAACAAGATACCTACCCCAAGTGCGACAAATATGGCAGCCAGTGAAATCAAATGATAGCGGAAGGGTATCATGTCTACCTCCATGAAAGTGCGTTGTTCATAAAGTCCATGTTCGCCACTGGGTCCAAATCATCTGTACAGCATGACGGGCGATCGGATTAATGATGAGCGCGGCTGAAACAGGGAGAAGCATAGCAACTAAACACCAACCCCACAGCTTCCATGACTCGCTCGGCCGATAGAGATGACTGACTCCTTTGGCATCAATTAGCTTTGTCCCAATCTTCGTGCGGACCAATAACGTGCTCGCCATACCTTTGCGGCCTTTTTCCAGAAAATCAATCATATTGGTATGGGCACCGATCGTGACGATCAGTTCTGCCTCCTTTTCGTACGCTAACAGCATCGCCACATCTTCACTCGTACCAGGCGCTGGCAAGACATGATAAGGCAAACCGAGTGCTTTTACGCGAATCGTTCCAGGTGCTGTTCCATCCACAAAAGCATGTACGACGATCTCAGCTCCACTTTGGAGTGCTCTGTCCGAGACGCTGTCCATATCTCCCACAATCAGGTCTGGACGATACCCTGCTTCCATGAGGGCATCTGCACCGCCATCGACCCCGATCAAAACAGGTCGATATTCCTGAATGTAGGAAGATAGCGTCAGTAAATCCTCTCTGTAATGTTTTCCGCGAACGACGACAACGACATGTCGCTGTTCCATTTTTGTATGTAATCGCACATGGCAAAGTGGTTTTAAAAATAGGTCTTTTTCCTTACTGGCGTACAAAAGTGTATTGTCGATAAACGAAGAGAGTGTGTCATCCAACTTATCCTGCGCTTCATGCCATCGCTTCAAAATAGAGGGAACTGTCACCTGCTGCAGCCTACATACTTGGACCCACTTCTCTTCCAATAGGATGTACAGTTTTTCTTCGCGTATCGTTGCATACTTGCCTTCGATCCATTCCATGAACGAATCCGACACATCTACATCCAGTACCTCATAGAGTGTGACACCGTTTGTTAAAAGTTGGCGAGCTCCTTCAGCCGGATATTGCCCCGTCATGAATGGAGAAAGGTTGAGGACGACTTTTACCCCTCTTTCCAACAAGGACTGTGCTGCTATCTCATCAACGTCCGGATGATCAATGATGGCGATATGATGGGAGTGGAGACGTTTGCACAACTGCTTCGTCTTCAGATCAGCTGCTACGACAGCCGTGTATGAATGTGCTGTAGAACCTTTTTGTTTGCCCACGTTTCCACCTCCGCTTTTAGTATGCTAAATATTTCCTTGCACAATGCAAAAAAAAAAGAGGCTGTGCATCAAATGCACAACCTCTTTTAGCGAAGCGTTTTCAGTTTAATCTACGCACCTTTGACCAGGTAGTAAATGATTAAACCATCTGCGAACAGGAAAACCATCAAAGATACAAAGCCAAATAAGATTGCAAATGTGTTTTTCGCTTTGATGGAACTCAAACAGCCCCAAGCAATAAAGAATGTGAAGATAAACATCAGGATGTCAAATAAAACGATTTTCATAAACGACAACTCCTTCACCATGATGACGCAAACCGGAATACAATGGCAATTCCATTATATAGCTTCACGTATTATGAGACAAGCATATCCAAATTTGTGAACAAAAAGTTTCACAATTATTTCCCTTTTATTGTGCCACAAGTTGCGTTGCCTATCCATATACTCCAGCAATCTTGCTCATTCCATTTTTCTTCACTGACTACATGATCATGGATGGTGTGAACAAGGTCCTTCAGTTCCGCATCAGACAATTCATGCAGAATGGAGCGGCCTTTTCTTGAAAGCAAGTCAGCTTCCAATTCAGACCAGCTATCGTATTCACGTCTTGTCTCCCATAGCGTTGTCTTGTTCACCTGGTCAAGCCCCGCGAGCTTCATAGTGTTCTGCACCGTTGTATCATCCGGTCTACGCGTCTGTTCTATCGTTAGCAAGCGCGGGTATCGGGTAAAGAAATAACCGCGAAAATGAGTCGGCGAGGCTGGCATTTTGACATCGTCCATCGTCCGATCTTGGATCAGGCAAATTCCGCCAGGTGCCAATAGCCTGATCACTTCTTTAAAAAATTTCTGCAAGTCTTGCTCTGGGAAATGATGGATCAAGGCGCGAGCGAATACAATATCCGCACACTGACTCGGCAAGCCTGTTGCGCGGGCATCCCCCTGTGCAAACGAAATCTTCGGATCGTCAGCGCATTGCTCTCTCGCCGCTTCTACCATCACGTGGGAAAAGTCAATGCCCGTGACAGAAGCAGCGCCTAGCCCAGACCAAGCCTTACTGTAAATTCCACCGCCACAACCGATGTCCACGACATTTTTGCCCACCGGATTGACAAGTGAGAGGATCGTCTGTCTCCACGAGTCGTCAGCGGTTCTCCCTGTATAGCTCAACTGGTTTTTCTCAGCGTGAAAATCAATTGTCATTCCTGTTTCGCCTCCATGAACTCCAGTCGGTTTCCAAATGGGTCCTCTGTGAAAAAGCGGATAAGGTGAGGAATTTCTTCGTCAATTCGAAAAGATACCCCATTTGCTTGCAAATGCCCCATCAGCGAACCAATGTTTTGCACAAGGAACGCCGGATGTGCTTTTTTCGCAGGAATGAATCCTTCCTCTACGCCAATATGAATCATTTGGGCGCCACATTGGAACCATACACCACCTCGAACAAGCAGCTTCTCTGGCTTTGGAACCTCCGCCATTCCTAAAAGCTCACCGAAAAACTTGCGCGCTACGTCCTCCGTTCCTGCTGGTGCTGCTAATTGTACATGGTCGAGTCCAATCCATTCATGCTTTGTTGTCATCGTCTTCATTTCCTCCTCTTTTTTTGCAAAGAACCATCCATTCGTCAATCTGATGGGTCATTACTCTGCCTTCGTTTGTGGTAAGCCCTAGATATTCCTTTTGTTCGTCTGTAGCGTTCAGCAGCATTTTTTCTACGGCCGCTTCCTGCTCAGATGATTCGGAGGTGCGCTGAACCCATGGTATAAATTCAAACCTTTTTTTGCGTTCCTGCTGCTTTTGTGTAATCAAGCCATTCACTTCAAACAAAGCGCGCCATTCACTTACGGAAAGACAGCGAACATGACTGGGATCGCGTGTTTTCTCTACTTCATTTATGAATGCCGAGAGTGACGACTCCTCAGGTGAAACGTTGTCGATGAAGAGAAACAACCCACCAGGGGTCAGCACGCGACTCACCTCACGAACAAAAGCCGCCGGATCGGGAAAATGATGAGCCGCGATTCGGCATGTGACCATCTCAAATGATTCATCGAGAAACGGGAGAGATTCTGCATCAGCCTGGACATACATCACATTATGGACAAGTGCTGTATCATTGGCCGCAGACGCCGCCATGAGCATCGAGCGAGTCAAATCCGTGGCGACGACCAAGCTCACATGTGGAGCCAATGTCCTCGCTACGTGCCCACCGCCTGTGGCGATATCCAGTGCCCGCCACTTCTCTGCTGGCTGCATCCACTCCACCATCAGTTCCAGGTCGCTGCCATTTGCATGCGTTTTGCTTTGCACGTATTGCGCTGCATTTTTTCCAAATTGCGCTTGAACAGCTTGTTTGATCTCCTCATTCTTCATCGGGAACACCTCCTGCCTACATCATATTCCAATGTTTGTCATCTTTGTTATAGAATACAGATAACTAGTTATCGAGAATTTGAATAGGAGGCAATTCACAATGGATCGAGAAAGTCTTGAGGTATTTTTAACGATTGCTCGTCATGGATCGATTAATCGCGCTGCACAAGCATTATTTTTGGCGCAATCAACATTGACGCACCGATTGAAGCAGTTAGAGCGCCAGGTTGGGACTGCGCTTTTTGTTCGCACCGCTTCTGGAGTGAGTCTTACAGGCGAAGGACGTCGGTTACTACCGGTTGCGACGAATATCGTGGAGCAAATGCGCTCCTTTATCCAAGAGAAAGAACAACGCCAATCGATGAACATCGTCGCAGGAAAAGCTTTTGTCGCCTATGAGCTGCCACGACTGATTGGAGAGTACCGGATTGCTCATCCGGGCTTTACCTGCTACGTCCGCTCTACGTTGTACGAGGAGTCCCTCAGCGCTCTGCTAACGGGAACGGCCGATATTGCTTTTCTCGGGAGTGAAATGTATCATCCGCACATCCATCAAGAATTCCTTCCCAGTGATCGGCTCCTGCTCGTCATGGCGCCCAACCATCCTTGGGCAAGCGGGTTTCCAGGTTTTCAGGCATGGGGAACCGAGGAAATGATTGTGTTCGGGAATCACACCGCTCCTTATCGCCAACGGATTGACCGCTATTTGGCGCAGCAGGGAGTTTTTCCGAATATTATTATGGAATTGGACAGCTTCAATGCTGTTAAAAAAATGGTCGAACGGCAGCTAGGGATTACGATCCTGCCGGAAAGAACCATACAACAAGAGCTAGCGACCGGAAGATTGATCGCCTACGATATCGCAAACGGCGAATTAGTGCGCCCCACACTCATCGCCTACCTGCATCCAAAAAAAGAGGACGATGCTTTCCAGCAATTCGTCCAATGGATCAAGGAACATTATTAACAAAAGTTCAATGGAGTGTGAGTACCGTAAGCTCCGGGCGGCAAAATAAACGAACAGGCAAGATCGTCGTACCCAACCCTCTGGTGGTGTACACAGCCATGCTACCTACCTGATACAGTCCTTGTACATATTTACGCCCGTATTGCGGCGCCAAAAGATGACCAATGAAAGGCAAGCGCACTTGTCCGCCATGGCTGTGGCCGGACAGTTGGAGATGTACAGGGTGCTCTGACGCAATATCAGCAAAATCAGGCTCATGCACCAACAAGATAACACTGCCCTCCGGCGGGATATTTTCTAGCGCCCTTGGAAGATCAGGTACACCATAGAAAAGGTCATCCACTCCCGCCATGTATAACTGCTGGCCATCTTTGTGTACAACCACATGCCGATTATCCAACACTTCGAATCCAGACGCGACTAATCCATCCCGAACTTTTTGTTGTTCACCAGCTCGATAATCGTGGTTGCCCAAAACGGCGAATTTGCCTAATGGAGCTAGGAGCTGATTGAAAAGGGGAACGGCGGCGAATAGAGGTCGCGTCACTTCATCTACGATATCCCCTGTGAAGCAAATCAAATCTGGTTTTTCGCTCTGGATCAAGGCAATAACCGACTCCAACTCTTTCGGTTCAAAATAATGACCGAGATGGACATCACTGAAATGAATGAGCTTTGTCCCCTTAAAGCTTTCTGGCAATCCCGGTATCGTGATGGACAATCGCACGATATCTAGCGCTTTTCGTTCCCATAGATGACCGTACACGCCAGTCGCTATACCGAGACCAATCAATCCCCCTACCCATTTCGTGAGTTTGTGGAGAAATGTTTTCCTTGAAAGGGGAGCAAGGTTTGGATCATTCACTGTCTTTCATTCGCTCATACCCATTCACGACAACGTCCAATCTTCCCGTCACCGGGTCAATGAGTAAGCCATGTACCTCCACATTCGGTGGGAGGAGCGGGTGATTTTTAATCGTTTCTACGCTATTTTTCACACTTTCTTCTACTCGATCGAATCCGTGCAGCCATTTATGTAAGTTAATCCCTGCATGTTGAAGCGTGGAAAACGTTTGAGCCGAGACTCCTCGCTCCAGCATCTTCTCCATCGTGCGTTTGCTGTCGATCGCACTCATCCCGCAGTCATAATGCCCGACGACCATCACTTCTTCGGCATTCAATTCGTAGATCGCAATAAGAATACTACGCATGATACTCCCAAAAGGATGGGACACGATTGCGCCGGCGCTTTTTACGTGCTTGATATCCCCATTGCGCATGTTCATGGCTTTCGGCAGCAGTTCAACCAAACGGGTATCCATACAAGACAACACGACCAATCGTTTATCAGGAAACTTGGTGGTTTGGTACTTTTCATATTCTTGGTTCGCCACAAATTCATGGTTAAATGCGAGAATTTCATCCAAATTGCGCACTTTCACAGCACCTGCCTCGCTCTTAGTAGTATGTATTTGTATCGTATGCTTTTCTATTTTACATAGTTGGATCAAAATCTCGCAAGGGACTGTAGCAGTTTCTTATCAACTGGTTCATTTTGTCAGGATGTAATGTTTCTCGCCTAAACGAAATTTTTTGGGTGAAAAGAGGTCCACAATCGTCGAGTAAATTGGTTCTCTTTTCGTGAATTTCTCACCTATACATAGACCATACAGTTCTACCTGCGTCTTATCGTGATCAAGCAGCTCCTCGCACCAAGCACGTAGATGCATCATTCTGTCCATGCTTTTTTGATAGTCCTCTACGTATTTTTGATAATAACGAGGCCTCTCCTCTTCTGGATACATCCCGAGTTTTACTTTATCAGGATGCTTGGAAATGCTAAATCTGCAAGCGCAACCCTCTTCGGTTGTCACCCACCAAGCCTGTTTTTTGGAAAATGCTTGAAAAAATAAGGGCTTTTTTCCCGTGACAGTTTGCCTGTCAGAACATAAGGGGAAAGTAGCGGCTTAGGTTCAAATCCCGGTGTTTCTTTTATCATGACGAATAATTCCAGACACATTGGTTCAATTCCTCCGGAAAGAGTACTTTTTTAGTTATAGTATAAATTTACTAACTTTGGTAAAATCATTAAAAATATAATTAGGAGAGTTGCAGATTGAAATTAAGACTAGCCTTAATACTTGCACTAGCACTAATCCTTCCAGCCTGTAGTGAAACTGCAAACACACCTGAAGTACCGTTACCTACCTATGTATTAGCCATTGATCGATTTGACGAAGGTACTGGAACGTGGTTCGTTGCTTTGTCAACCGAGTCGAATGATGAAAAGGAATTACGTGCTCTCGTGGAAAATACTCGGACCTTAGCAAAAGACAAGAAAGAGGAAGTTAACTCCATTTCTGTGTCAATTATCAAACCAGATGGAATGATTCCTCCCACTGTTACGGCATTTGGCAGAATTGCCTTGACGAGTAAAGGCATGGAACAAACCGGATTGAGTAGTACCTCCGAAATACAATTTGAATATAAAAATGCTCCCGCAGCAAACCCCAAGCAACCACCTACTACAGAAACATCTAAATGACCTCAGTGATTCTATTAAATAAAATTGTGTAATGATAATCAAAGCCAGGGGTAAAATACCTTGGCTTACCTCTTGCCCAGAGACACATCTAAGTTCATTAGTCCATTCATCAGGTTAAAACTTGGAATAGTTTTTCTAATTGTTCCATATTAGCGAATGACTCTTCAATCGATAAAAAGGATAATAGGCTAATTGCTTTATGGGCTTTATCTGCCGCAAACATTTTGTGATGACCATCCAATAAAAAATGACTATAAACCCATATCTCATCATAATGATTTAACGGATATTTTATATCTAGGAAAGAAATGCTCAACGCTGTTGGTGTTTCTTTTACATTGTCTTTGTAATCATTAATGGCTATAGGATTTAATGATTCACTGGGTTGGATGGGTACTATATATTCTTCAATTTTCTTCAGACTGCTTATATTCCTTTTCCCCGCCTTATAGAACTCAGTCCCATGTGCCTCTCTTTTCATCCTAGGATACACTTTCTAATGACCATTGGGAATGAGACAGGATAAATCAGACATGAAATCTTGGTCCAGTGTAATTATCCCTTGATTTAATTTGTTGGATATTTTTGTTGAGTTTTTCATATCCATTCCTGAAGCGATGGCATAAAAAAGACAGGTTTCACAATCTATACCTGTATTGGCGATATCTTTTCCCTCAATGGTTAGATACCTTTGACGATAACCAGCCCTCTTATACTCAATTGGTGATGTAGAAGAACGAATACTAATTTCTTTGTAGGACAATAGTTTGCTCATTTATTTTTATCTCCGATTGAAATAATGATCAGTATTAACCTTTATATTTAGTTGGGTTTTCAACATAACTCTCGATAACATAGCCACAATTTGTACAGATTCTATGAATGATCGCAGAACTAAGCGGAAAAATCTTGCCTATGGGTAATACTCCCGCATGCCCAGACTGCCTCCCTTCCCCAATCTCTTTACACCCACATTTTGAGCATTGTTCTGTTGGATTTTCCATTTTGCACCTCGTTTTTATTCTGTTTAGAATATAATTATAGATGATGAAAACCATTTTTTGTTAATTTTCTAAGAGAAGTGGGACGATAGAGTCTGCATCCGCCTGTGTGTTCGTGATTATCGCGTTCCGATAATAAACGGCATGTTCGAGCTCCTTTCGTTGAGATAACGCAAAAAGCGCGGTACCATTACGGCGCCGTGCGTGTATTTGGGTGAAACGTTTAATCGATTCGTCCAATCAGGACTGGCCATATAGTCATTTACTACAAAAGGTGCGTTACTTTCACGAGGGAGTGAAGACATGAAACGAAAGGGTAATAAGAGAACCATTCGACATGTACAGTACGACAGGTATCCGAATCCATACGATCCTTATCCACCTTATCCGTATCGCTGGTTTTCAAACTTTGACATTTGCGTCATGGAACGAAAACGGTGTGAAAGGCGTTGTTCCTTCATGACTGGCTATGAAAACGTCTTGTGTAACCAAAAGTGTGCGGAGGAGTTTGTAGATTGTCAAGAAATTTACGGAGGAGACTGAATCACACTAAGATAATTAGGGGCAGTTCTTCATATACTGTTGCCCCTTATACATACTTCCTCGAATATGCTTTCAAGTACCTACACGATCAGATGTACTTACTATGCTTATGTACTTTGTCGGACTAAAGCGTTAGTACAAATAAAAAGAAACGCCACCCAATTCGGGCAACGTTGCTTTCAAATGTGCATTCGGTTAAACTCGTCTCAACTAAAGACGCGATCCTAGCTAATCTTCGCCTCAATCCGCAGCTTGTCCGCCACCATGGCAATAAATTCGCTGTTGGTCGGCTTCGCCTTGGTGTTGGAAATCGTATAACCAAACAAGCTGGAGATGGAGTCCAAATTACCACGGGACCACGCTACTTCAATCGCATGACGGATGGCACGTTCTACACGACTTGCGGTTGTATTGAATTTCTTGGCAATGTCCGGGTACAGGACTTTGGTAATCGAACCGAGCAGCTCAACATCGTTGTATACCATTGTAATCGCTTCCCGCAAATACAAATAGCCTTTGATATGAGCAGGAACTCCAATCTCATGAATGATGCTGGTGATGCTCGCGTCCAAATTGCGTCCGCGGATTTGCAAGGTAGCTTGCGGTTTTACAGAAGAAACAAAAGAAGAGGCTGGTTTGGTTGTAATGATCTGACGGATGCGCTGAGCCAGCACCTCCATATCAAACGGTTTCAAAATGTAGTATGCTGCTCCCAGTTCTACTGCTTTCTTCGTAATCTCTTCCTGCCCGAAAGCAGTCAACATAATAATTTTAGGTTGAGGACTTAAGCGCATGGCCTGAATTTGCTCCAAAACAGCCAAGCCATCCAGATGTGGCATGATGATATCCAAAATTAATACATCGGGTACACGTTCCTGCAGCAGTCGAACTACCTCATTGCCGTTGTAAGCAACACCCACAACATTCATGTCATACTGGCTACTGATGTACTCTTCCAACAGATTTACAAATTCACGGTTATCATCTGCCAACAACACTTCAATCTTGCTCAAGGTCGTTCCTCCTAACAATGGACGGTCTTTTGGAAAGAAGGTGGCGTTCTAGAGGTAACAAATCTAAAAGGATTAGTCCATACCATCTTTTCTCTACAAAAATTATTCGACAAAGCAAATTCCATTCCTGCCAATGACGAAAGATTGAATGATTTAACTGATATTTCGACAAAGAATCCTTACATTTCTAATTGATTCGTCAAAGGACTGCAAAAATCGAAAAAGCCGCCTCGCTTCGTTCGCGTGACGGCACTTCATTCAGGCAGCTTTGGTTGTATTGGTTCGAGATTCGGCATTACCTCGCACATTCACGCCAGCATCCTGAAGCATCCACTCAATGTAGCAACCGTATCCCGAAGTAGGATCATTGACAAACACATGCGTGACGGCACCGACGATCTTGCCTTTTTGAATGATGGGACTGCCGCTCATTCCCTGTACGATGCCACCTGTCTTTTCCAAAAGGCGTTTGTCCGTGACTTTAATAATCATCCCTTTGGTTGCAGGAAAATGCTGCTTGACCACGTTTGCGATCTCAATATCGAACTCTTCTACCTTCTGACCTTCCACGACAGTAAGAATTTTGGCTGGCCCTTCCTCTACCTGCTCAGCAAGAGCGATTGGTAACGGCTCCTGGTAATAGCTGCGTTTGGGCTCATCCTTCATTTTGCCGAAAATGCCAAAAGGGGTGTTTTTGGTTATATTTCCGAGAACTTCACTTTCATTGTAGAAACGTGCAAATTTCTCCCCTGGGTTGCCACTTTGTCCTTTTTCAATCGATGTGACACTTGCTTGCACGATCTGGCCATCTCCTACGACAATGGCTTGACCAGTATCAACGTCGGAAATGACGTGCCCTAATGCCCCGTACGCTTTGGAATTCGGATCAAAAAAGGTTAGTGTCCCTACTCCTGCCGCTGAATCCCGAATATAGAGACCCATGCGATATTCACTGTCTTTTTTGTCTTTTGCCGGATGCAAAGTGAGCGAAAGCTTTTCCTTGCCACGAACGACAAGCAATTGAACGGAATGATTCTTTTTGCCCGTTTCGTTAATCAATTTCTTTACGTCGTTCATGTCATTGATGTACATGTCGTTCATTTTGATAATCATGTCACCGACGTGTATACCTGCCTGTTCACCTGGAGAAAACTTGTTTTTACCATCGTCAACTAAATGATGACCGACAACCAAAACACCCGCTGTTTGCAGCTTCACCCCGATTGACTGTCCACCAGGGTACAACCGCAGATCTGGCAATACATTTACTTTTACAGCAGTCAGCGGAATGTTATGCCACTTCACCTGCAATTGGGCTTCCCCAGCCCTACGCGGTTCAACGGACATAGGCCTGCTCAAATCAACGGATACCTCTCGCGCCTCTGTCCCGTTAACGTGCAAAATATCAGGATTGCTATTGATTAGCGTGCCCATTACCGGCACAGAGACCCGCAGTTGTTCGAGGGACCCTTCCATCAAACGCAATTCACGGGGAAAGGAGGACAGATCGCGGAACGGGGTGGAACTCACGACAAGCGCCGTGATGAGGAGAAGGAGACTTCCCATCCATTTTCTTTTGTTTTGTCGGATCACCAGTAATCACTCCTACCGTTCCCTACCTACACCTACAAAACAAAACGGTCAGGTCCGTTTTGATTGACCGCAAGCGGTCATGAGGGACACCTCCACCTTGTGTACCTTTAATGTTGCCACCAGCGAAGCGGATTATGTCAGGAAAATAACCCACTCTGAACATTAGAAAACCAGGCATCACCAAGCCCTTGGCGAGTCCATTGCAGCACTTTTATAAACGAAAAAAAGACTGCCAACTTAAATTAGCTGACAGTCTTTCGTTCACGGCCGAGAAGGATCATCTCTCGCGCATGTTCTTCTGTTTTTGCTGTTACCTCTGCCCCGCTTAGCATACGAGCCAGCTCTGATACCCGTTCATCATCAGACAAACGATTCACCCGCGTCTCTGTTTCATTCTCGCTCATTTCCTTTTTGATCAGAAAATGCGCGTCTGCCATGGATGCTACCTGTGGCAAGTGCGTAATGCACAGGACTTGGCGCTGCCCAGCGACTCGGGCGAGCTTTTCTGCAATCGCTTGAGCGGCTCTTCCGCTTACTCCCGTGTCGACTTCATCAAAAATAAGGGTCTCCACTTGATCAGTACCCGCCAAAATTGTTTTAATGGCCAGCATGACGCGAGACAGCTCCCCGCCGGAAGCAATCTTCGCCAAGGGACGCAATGGCTCACCCGGGTTAGGTGAGATTAAAAACTCGATCTGATCCATTCCGTTTGCATCTACAAATCGCTTGATTCCGTCAATTTCTACCCCGTCATCATCCGGCGTCTGTCTGACATCAATGGCAAAACGAGCACGCTCCATGTGCAGTTCTTTTAGCTGCTGCTCGATTTCTTGTGCGAGTTTCCCTGCGCATTCGGAACGAATGACCGACAACTCCAATGCCTCCACTGCCAAATCGGCTGCAAACTCCTGCAATTGCTTTTCCACCTGCTGGAGGCGGTCTTCGTAGTGATGCATATCATCCAATTCATCCTGAATCGTGGCAGCGTACTCCAAAATGTCGTCTACACTTTTGCCATACTTGCGTTTTAACGACTGAATCTGATCAAGACGGCGTTCTACTTCTGCCAACTGCTCCGGTTCAAAATCCATTTGATACGACAATTGACGAAGGTTATGTACCACATCTTCTATCTGATAGTATGCCGATTGGACCGTCTCCAAAATCGGAACGAGCTGTTCTTCGTAGTTCACACCACGCTCGAGCTCTCCCATCGCATGTCCTAACCAATCCATGCCCTTTTGGTCACCATGCAAGGCGCGATATGCATCTTGAATCGTTGAATAAACTTTTTCAATGTTCATCCACTTTTTCCGCTGCTGCAAGAGCTTCTCGTCTTCACCAGGCGTGAGGGTTGCCGCCTCAATTTCATCGAGCTGATATTGCAATAGATCCATACGCTGTACCAGCTCACGATCATTACGTGCCATACGCTCCAGATCTTGCTTTGTTTTGCGGTAAGTAGCATACAGGGTGCCGTACTCTTGCTTCGCAGATCCCAATGCACTTTCCCCATATGCATCGAGCCAATTGATATGCTTGTCTGACTGCATCAGCATATGCGTATCGTGTTGACCATGCACCGTAACCAGCCATGGCCCTAACTCACGCAGCATAGCGAGAGTCACGAGCTGGCCGTTGATTCGAATAATGCTCTTCCCTTGATTCGATATATCTCGGCGTACCACGAGCATTCCGTCTTGCTCAATCTGGACACCGACATTCTTACAAACGTCAAGTCCAGGATGACCAGGCGGCAATTCAAATAGCCCTTCCACTTCTGCACGAGGCTCACCGTAACGAACAAAATCAGCCGAAGCCCGGCCTCCTAATAGCAGTCCAAGCGCATCGATAATGATGGATTTACCAGCACCAGTCTCCCCTGTCAGGATGTTTAAGCCTTTTTGGAAAGAGACCGTCACTGATTTGATGATGGCAAAATTTCGGATCGAGAGTTCCACTAGCATCGCAAGCGACCACCTTCTACAACATTTCCATTAAGCGTTTCGTCACTTCATTGGTATTTTCTTTGGAACGGCAAATAATCAGGATGGTGTTGTCGCCACTGATTGTCCCCATGATTTCTTCCCATGGAAGGTTGTCAATCAGTTCAGCTACCGCATTCGCATGTCCCGAAAGTGTCTTCAGTACAATAAAATGATCAGCTTGGTCAATGCTAATAAAGGAATCCACAAGCATGCGTTTCAGCTTTTGCAGTGGATTGAATTTTTGTTCAGCAGGCATTGAATACTTATATCGTCCATCAGGGAGCGGAACTTTTACCAAGTGTAGTTCCTTGATGTCTCGGGATACAGTCGCTTGCGTCACGTTAAAACCAGCAGTCCGCAAGCGGTCCACCAGCTCATCCTGTGTTTCCACCTCTTGATTGCTGATGATATCCCGAATACGAATATGTCGTTGCCCTTTGTTCATATGGATTACTCCCATTCCCCTTGTAATTTCGTTCGTATTGCTTCGAAAAAGCCACCTTTTTTCCACTTAATCAGCGGGGTAACACACGGTGACTTTTTAATGTAAATCTGATCGCCGCCCTCGAGTCGATAACCAAACTGCCCGTCAATGGACAGTCCCATCTCTTGATGAATGGCATCCACTTCGACCCGGATCGTTTGATTGCCTGACAGTACCAATGGCCGGGCCGTCAAGGAATGAGGAGCCACTGGCGTCAGTAATAGCATGTCCACATTGGGCGCCACTATTGGACCGCCTGCAGAAAGCGAGTATGCCGTTGATCCTGTTGGCGTAGAGACAATGACACCATCTCCGCTGAACGTCGCGACGTACTCATCATCCAGAAAGACTGCACATTGAATGATCCGACAAAATGACCCTTTTGCAATCCCAATATCATTCATGGCTGTGTATGTCCCCAGTGCGGTTCCTTTTCGCACCAAACAAGCTTCCAGCATCGCTCTTTTTTCAATGTCGTACTTTCCAGAAAGGAGATTGTCTACAGCCTGAGGTAGATGTTCCGGTTCCGCTTCCGACAAAAAGCCCAACGTGCCTAAATTAATTCCAAAGATCGGGATAGAGTGACCGGCAAGCTGGCGAGCAATTCTGAGTAGAGTGCCATCGCCCCCTAATACACAAACCAAATCCGCCTGCATCCCCATCTCTTCTACAGAAGCGCCCAGTTCTGGATGCCCTACATCTGATGCGACATGTTCATCCAGGAATACCTGCGCCCCTCTGTCCTCAAGTAAATACAGCAGTTCCCGTGCAACGATACGTGCTTCGGGTTTTCCTTTGTTCGCTATGATTCCAATTTTCTTCACGTGGTCCACCCCAAAACTGGTTGGTTGGAAATCCTTCTTGAACAACCTCATATACAAGTATACAACTTCACATGCATAAATAAAAAGCCTCGATTGTGACAAAACTCCCGAGGCTTTGGTTTTTTATCCTATTTCAAATTCGCATGAGCAGACGCAACAACCTCTGATACGCATTGCAACCAAGCTTCCGAATCCATGCCGCCCTCACTTTTCTGGGCATGCATAACAAATTCAATGTTTCCTTCTCCCCCTGTAATGGGAGAGTAATCCAAGCCTTTTAGCGCGAAACCCAATCCGCTGGCAAATTGACCGATGTCAGTCAGTACGCTCTCGTGTACTTCTGGATCACGGACGATTCCATTCTTTCCGACTCTATCCTTGCCTGCTTCAAATTGAGGCTTGACCAGCGCAACGACGTCACCGCCCTCGAGCAGAAAACGGTACAGCACCGGCAAGATCAATCGCAGCGAAATAAACGATACGTCAATCGATGCCGAGTTTGGGCGTTCATGTTCAAAAGCTTCCGGGTCCATATGACGGAAATTCGTCCGTTCCATGACGACCACTCGTTCATCCTGTCGCAAGCTCCACGCGAGCTGTCCGTACCCGACATCAATGGCGTATACAAGTCGCGCACCGTTTTGTAGCGCACAGTCCGTAAATCCGCCAGTGGAGGCCCCGATGTCCATCATGACACGATCCTTCATGTCGATTTCAAAGACACGCAATGCCTTTTCCAACTTGAGGCCACCCCGGCTCACATACGGGTGTACCTCGCCCTTCACCGTAATCGCAACATCCTCGGCAAATTTGGTTCCCGGCTTGTCACAGCGCTCGCCAGCTACTTGCACTAGGCCTGCCATTACGGCTGCTTTTGCTTTTTCTCTGGTCTCATAATGACCTCTTTCGACCAAGAGAACATCAACCCGTTCTTTTCTCACACTCATGCTTCCACTACGCCCTTCGAAATTGGCATCAAGGATCGAACACGAGCAGCGATATTATCAGCTGTCAGCCCTACCTCTTGCCGTTGTTCTTTCACACTTCCATGCTCAACAAAATAATCAGGTACCGCGACTACCTGTACATTCATGCCGTGATAGCCTGCGCGATTGTAGCATTCAATGACAGCACTGCCGAATCCGCCCATTTCACAGCCTTCTTCGACCGTAACGATATCGTAGCCTTCCTTTGCCAGACGGAACAAAAGCTCTTCGTCCAAAGGCTTGCAAAAACGTGCATTGACCAGCATCGGCTTGATTCCTTCGTCTTGAAGCTGATTGACAGCCGCCTCAGCAATTTCGAAGACATGCCCGAACGAGAGGATCGCCACGTGTTTGCCTTCGCGTACAATCTCTGCTTTTCCGATTGGCAGCACTTGCAGATCGTCATCCATTTTGACGCCACGAATCGGCAATCGTGGATAACGATAAGAGATCGGACCATCTTTATATTCTACTGCTGTCTTCATCATATGACGCAGCTCATTTTCATCCTTCGGTGCCATAATGACCATATTTGGAATGATGCGCATGAATGCCACATCGTACATACCTTGGTGTGTCTCCCCGTCTGCTCCGACGAGCCCAGCACGGTCAACGGCGAAAATCACATTGAGCTTTTGGCGTGCGACATCGTGGATTAGCTGATCATAGGCTCTTTGCAAGAAGGTCGAATAAATCGCAAAGACCGGCTTCAAGCCTTGTGTTGCTAATCCTGCCGCAAATGTACATGCATGCTGCTCTGCAATCCCAACGTCAAACAGTCTGTCAGGGTACTTCTGTCCAAAGGGGATCAAGCCTGAGCCCGCTGGCATCGCAGGGGTAACAGCCACGATCGAATTGTCTTCATCTGCGAGCTTCATCATCGTATCTGCAAAAACAGACGTATACGTTGGTGCAGATTTCGGTGTATCACCTGACTCGATTTTATACGTACCGATACCATGCCACTTGACTGAGTCAGCTTCAGCTGGCGCATAGCCTAGACCTTTTTTCGTGATGGCATGAATCAAAACCGGGCCTTTTGTATGCTTGGCTGTCTTCAATGTATCGAGCAAAAGCTCCATGTTATGTCCGTCTATTGGGCCAATATACGTAAAACCTAGCTCCTCGAAGAGAACGCCAGAAACGAGCAAATACTTCATGCTGTCTTTGAAGCGCTCAGCCATATGAGCCAATTTGCCCCCTACAGCCGGAATGGATTTCAACAATCCTTCGACTTCATCCTTCGCCCATTGATAGTTCTCCGTCGAGCGAATTTTCCCCAAATAGTTGTGCAAGGCCCCAACGTTTGGCGCGATGGACATTTCGTTATCATTTAACACAACGATGACATTCTTACGCTCATGACCAATATGGTTCAAGGCCTCCAGAGCCATACCGCCTGTCAGCGCACCGTCTCCGATCACAGCAATGACATGGTTCTTTTCTTTTTTCAAATCCCGCGCAGTCGCCATCCCCATTGCGGCAGACAACGACGTACTGCTATGCCCGGTTTCCCAGACGTCATGCGGGCTTTCCACCATTTTAGGGAACCCACACAGTCCTTTGTACTGACGCAAGGTCGGAAACATCTCCCGGCGTCCTGTCAGCATTTTATGTACGTATGCTTGATGCCCGACATCCCAGATCAGCTTGTCCTTGGGACTGTCAAAAACATAGTGCAGTGCTAGCGTCAGCTCGACGACTCCCAGATTCGGCGCGAGATGACCACCTGTTTTCGACAGCGTTTCGATTAGAAACTGACGGATCTCGGATGCTAAGGTATGTAGCTGCGGTTGCGTGCACTTTTTCAAGTCTTGAGGATCATTTATAGTAGTAAGCAGCATTGGTATTCCTCACTTTCCACTGTTCGTTCTCCGGCGATTGTGCATGCTGCATATCAATCAAGCCACTAGAAAACCCGGCTTTCCTTATTGCTATAGCCGATTCCGCTTATTTTCAGCTTGATTCATTATAACGGTTTCTTAATAAAAACACCACTTTTCATCAACATACACGAATATGAAGGCGCTATCTTGCATTTTCTGGTAAGATGATTTTGAATACATACTCCGAACAAAAGAGGTGGACGTCCGTGAAGTTCTCACAAATTCAGTATGAGCGCATGGATATGGACAAAGTTGAAGGACAATTCACGCAATTATTGGAAGCGTTTCAACATGCTGCAACCTTCTCCGAGCAAGATACAATCATGGCTCAATTGAACAAACTGCGACAAGAAGTGGAATCTGCGCGGAATGTCGCACAAATCCGCCACACGATCAATACAGAAGATCCCTTCTACAAAGCAGAGCAGGACTATTGGGATGAAGCAACTCCTTTGTATACTGGAATCGTTTCCCGCTACTATCAGGCGATCGTCGATTCTTCCTTCCGTGCTGACTTGGAAGAAAAATGGGGTGCACAGCTGTTTCGCATCGCTGAAAGCACACTCCGTACATTTTCGCCAGAAGTCATTTCTGATTTGCAGGAAGAAAACCGTTTGGCCAGTCAATATGTCGCACTGAAAGCTTCTGCCAAAATCATGTTTGAAGGAGAAGAGCGAAATCTTTCAGAGATGATTCCTTTTACAATCGCGAAAGATAGAGACACGCGCAAACGTGCTAATGAAGCGAAGTATGAGTATATGCGGCAACATACGGACGAATTTGATCGCATTTACGATCAGCTCGTCAAGGTACGCACACGCATCGCCAAAAAACTCGGCTTCAATAGCTTTGTGGAGCTAGCCTATGCACGTATGAACCGTACCGATTACAACGCAGAAATGGTAGCCAATTTCCGCAAGCAAGTGCTTGAGCACATCGTTCCAGTAGCGTCAAAGCTCGTTGAACGTCAGCGCCAACGCATTGGTGTCGATACACTTGAGTATTACGATCTTTCCTTTGATTTCGCTACAGGGAATCCAAGTCCGAAAGGCCCGCCGGAATGGATTGTTGATAACGGGAAAAAGATGTATGCCGAGTTGGCACCTGAAACGGACGAATTTTACAACTTCATGCTGGACAATGACTGTTTAGATCTATTGAGCAAAAAAGGAAAGGCTACAGGCGGCTACTGTGAATACATCAGCCAATACAGGCTCCCCTTTATTTTCGCCAATTTTAACGGTACATCTGGTGATATCGACGTACTTACACACGAGGCAGGACATGCGTTTCAGGTGTATGTAAGTAGAGATTTTGAGGTCCCTGAATATCATTTCCCAACCTATGAGGCGTGTGAAATACATTCGATGAGCATGGAGTTTTTGACGTGGCCATGGATGGAGCATTTTTTCAAGGAAGATACGGACAAATACAAATTCTCTCATCTGAGTAGCGGACTCCAGTTCATTCCGTACGGCGTTTCTGTTGATGAGTTCCAGCATGTTGTCTACGAGAACCCAGATATGACCCCGTCAGAGCGTAAACGTGCTTGGCGTGAAATTGAGCGCAAGTACCTCCCGGATCGCAATTACGCACAGAATGAGTATCTTGAGGAGGGCGGTTTCTGGCAGCAACAAACGCATATTTTTCAAAGCCCCTTCTATTACATCGACTACACACTTGCTCAGATTTGCGCGTTCCAATTTTGGAAACGGGCTCAATCTGAGCCGAAGCAAGCTTGGGAAGATTATTTGACACTTTGCCGCGAAGGCGGAAGCAAATCGTTCCTCGAGTTGGTACAAGTGGCGAAGCTGTATTCTCCATTTGAGGACGACAGTATACCATCGGTGATTGGCGAGATTGAACAATTTTTAAATAGCATTAACGATAAAAGCTTGTAATAGGTAGGTACGAAAAAAGCTGGCATTTCCCATATCGGGTTGCCAGCTTTCACTTATTTATTGCGATCACGCACGTAGTCGGCCAAAGGGCTGAGTGCAGAATTCTCGATTCCCGCATCTGCAAGCGCTGCTTTTGCCTCCGCAATTAATTCGTCAAGACGCGCCTTCGATTCGGCTAGACCAAGCAGCGATGGGTACGTCGCCTTTTCCCGATCTGCATCACTGCCAACTGCTTTCCCCAGCTCTTGGGCATCCCCTTCCACATTCAAGATGTCATCCTGAATTTGAAAAGCGAGACCAATGCAAACACCATAGCGTGTCAACGCTTCCATTTGACCTTCGGATGCTTCTGCGAGGTAGCCTCCCCCGCGCAAGGCTGCGATCAAGAGATCACCCGTTTTGTGACGATGGATAAATTCGAGCTGGTCCAGGTTAAGGCGCTTGCTCTCCCCTTCGATATCAGCCATCTGTCCGCCGACCATGCCAGTTGCTCCTGCACGTTTTCCCAGCTCCGCAATCAGTTTCACGGTAGTAGCCGCTGAAACATCAGCACGATCCATGTAAGCTTCTGCAATGTATGCGAACGCTCTAGTCAGCAAGGCATCTCCTGCGAGAATGGCTGTTGCTTCACCGAATACTTTGTGATTGGTCGGTTTTCCGCGACGAAGATCATCGTCGTCCATCGCAGGGAGGTCATCGTGAATCAAGGAGTACGTATGTATCATTTCCAAGGCAGCCGAAAAAGCCACACCCCGTTCAATCGGCTTGTCCAGTGCTTCTAGGACCGCCAACACCAGCATGGGACGCAACCTTTTTCCGCCTGCCATGAGCGAATACTTCATGGATTCGTACAAGTTTTCCGGAACTCCTTGCTGCTCAAGGGCTGGCAGGAGTCTTTGTTCTATATAGGCAGTCTTTTCCACCAAATAACTCTCGAATGTATGCACGCCGATCATTATTCTCCTTCCACGCGAAAAGCCTTCTGCTTTACCTGTCCGTCTTCTTCCACCAACTGGGTAATCTTCGCTTCGATTGCATCCAGCTTTTGACCACAAATTCTGGAAAGAGTTACTCCTTCCTGATATAGCGTAATCGCTTCTTCGAGGGGAATATCTCCTTCCTCGAGTCGATTGACGACTTCTTCCAGACGCTTCATCGCGTCCTCGAACTGCATATCAGTCTCTTGTTCTGTTTTCTTGCGAGCCACTCTTCTTCTCCTCCTCCCGGTTCACTTTTTCCACACGCGCAGTCGCACTGCCATCACTTAATCGTACCATGATCTCATCGCCAGGGGCAAACTGTTCCACCGATTTTACGAGTCTGTCATTTGTGTATACAAGTGAGAATCCACGCTGCATGACCTTCAACGGACTCAGTGCTTCCAAAGTAGCTATGCGAGCTGCGAATGCCATTCTTTTTTGGTTGAGACGTCCCCGCATCCGTTCGTCCAGGGTGGCGCGGAGTTTAGACAGATTTTTTCTTTTATCCCCGATTTGATCGGCGAGGCGATAGCGCTTGATTTGTTCGTCTAATCTCGTATAGCGCTCGCGTCTTCTTTCTAGCAAATGCTTCATCGATTGACGCATCCGCAAATGTGCCCGATCCAATCGTTCTGCGGCTTCCTCCAGCCTCCGCTCCGGTTGGCGCATCGCATACGAATTGCTCAAGCGTGTCAAACGGCTTCTCTGCTCTGTCATGGTACCACGCACTGCTCGATGCATCCGTATTTCGAGCTGCCGCACTCTCTCGACCCATTCCAAATAATGCGGTACTGCCAATTCAGCTGCAGCTGTCGGCGTAGCTGCCCGGACATCTGCTACGAAATCGGCGATCGTCACATCCGTCTCGTGTCCAACCGCAGAGATAACAGGGATGAGTGATGCAGCAATTGCCCTCGCTACGTTTTCATCATTAAACGCCCACAGCTCCTCAATGGAACCACCACCGCGCCCTACGATGAGAACATCAATGTCAGGCTGATCGTTTAGAATCCGAATAGCGGAGACAATCGATGCAGGTGCATCCGCACCTTGGACAACAGCTGGTGAAAGTACGATCTCTGCTTGCGGATACCGTCTGCGAATCGTCGTGCAAATATCTCGGATAGCTGCTCCTGTCGGAGAAGTAACGACACCGACACGTTTGGGAAAACGCGGGAGCATTCGCTTCCTCTCTGCTGCAAACAACCCTTCTTGAGCTAATTTTTCTTTTAGCTGCTCAAATGCTAAATAAAGCGAGCCGAGACCATCTGGCTGCATCTCTTTGGCGTAAAACTGATACGCGCCGTCGCGTTCGTATGCAGAAATGGACCCGCGCACAATCGCTTTTGCTCCATCTTTGGGCAAGAAACGCAGGAAGCGGTTATAACTCGCAAACATGACGACTTTGATGCGTGACTGCTTGTCCTTTAGCGTGAAATACATATGACCACTGGAATGGTGGGTAAAATTGGAGATTTCCCCTCTCACCCATATATCTTGCAGGTGGGGTTCCTTTTCCAGCACCAGCTTAATATAACGATTGAGATCAGTGACGGATAAGATATCTTGTAATGCCATGCGGCCCCTCCTTTACAAAAAACTTGGCTTTGCCGTGCATGTAACAAGGACTATGCAAAAGAATGGATAAAGCTTATGCCTTATCCATTCTATAATAAGTTGCCGATTTTCTTCTATTGTTTTGCTTGCTTTTTCGCTGCCGCAACGGTATTTTTCAGCAGCATGGTAATCGTCATCGGGCCAACACCGCCTGGAACTGGGGTTAAATAGCTAGCCACTTCTTTGACCTCGTCGAACTTGACATCTCCAACCAGCTTACCCGTTTCGATGCGGTTCACACCAACGTCAATGACGACAGCGCCCGGTTTGACATGCTCCTTGCCGATCATATGAGCCCTACCGGTTGCAACGACGAGGATGTCTGCCTTTTGGGTGTATTCCTCGAGATTTTGCGTGCGAGAATGACACATGGTTACCGTAGCATTTTCCTGTTGCAGTAGCAATGAGACCGGCTTACCAACGATGTTGCTGCGTCCGATCACCACTGCATGTTTGCCTGCCATTGGGGTGCCTGTGCGCTTGATCAATTCAATAATCCCGTGCGGCGTGCAAGGAAGCATCGTATCATTTCCCAATACCATGTTTCCTATGCTAATCGGATGGAAACCATCCACATCTTTTTCAGGAGCAATGGCTTCAATTACCGCATGCTCTGAAATATGAGCAGGAAGAGGAAGCTGAACCAAAATCCCATTAACGTTCGGATTTTCGTTCAACTGTTGAATGATCACCAACAACTCTTCCTCTGTGATGTCAGCGTCCTTCATGATGATCTCAGATGAAATACCGACTTCCTCGCAGCCTTTTGCTTTACCACGCACATAGGAGTGAGAAGCCGGGTCGTCTCCCACAATGACAACGGTCAATCCCGGTACGATCCCTTGCTTTTTCAATTCAGCTACTTCGTTCGCCAATTCGGCCCGAATACTCTGTGCTACTTCTTTTCCCTGGAGAATGGTTGCAGCCATGGAGAAAATGCCTCCTTTATCAACGTCGATACGTTAAGTGTACCGATTTCCCCCTCAGCTGTAAAGCCGAATTATAAAAAGTTCGCATTTATTTAATGTTCGCCTTTTGCTTCATCCACCCCAACATAGCGACTCCATAGGCATTATCACCGGAGTAAACGGGGTCACAGAAGTACAGCTTTGCCTTCACGGCAGGGTGTTCCAGGCGTTTGATTAGCCGCTCACGTATGTAATAATTAGCAGCTACTCCTCCAACAATCAAGATATCCTTCGGGTAACCTTGCTCTACTGCATGACGTAAGGACTTCTCGAGTGTATTGGCAATACATTGCTCTGTCGCTCGCGCAATCTCAGCAGGGCTCGTACTTCCTCTCTCCACTTCACGCAAAAGCGAAGCTTCTGGACCAGAAAAACTAAAGGAAAGCCCGTCAACCGCCGAAGAAATCCGAAACGTACCTGTTGAGTCCTTGGCTAACTGCTCCAACGCAGGACCTGCTGGAAAGGACATACCTAGTGCTACACCAATCCGATCAACTAGTTGCCCAGCGTGCAGATCGATTGTCCCACCGATTTTCTCAATGACGTAACCGGCTGCATGACGCTCGCACAACAACAACTCGCTGGTGCCTCCAGACAAATGCACAGCCAAAAAGCGATCCTCTGTCGGACGCACCTCAGCGGTATATTCCCCCGCCGCTATATGTCCCTCTTGATGAGTCGTCAAGTGAAGGGGAACCCGCAAATAAGTTGCCAACGATTTCGCCAAGCCCTCTCCTACCTTAAATACAGGCATATACGATCCGTCTTGCGGACGCGGCTTCTCGCTCACGCAAATCGCTGCAATCTCGTAATCCTTCCACTTCATTTCTTCACTTAATTCCGGCAGGTTCATCACATGCTGAAAGACGGCTTCGGATTGTTGCAGTCCGCGCTTGCCCTCCTTTACTTTCAGAAGGCGTTTTGCTTCTGCGACAATTCGGCCGTCTTCCTCAGCCAAGCACAGTGATGTCCGGTAATTGCTCGTGTCGATTCCCAACATTACCTTACTCATGCTTGTATCTCCTACCTATTACGCCTGCTTAGTTTCACGCGATTGCAAGAAGCTCGACAACACACCGTTAATGTATCGGTGGGACGTCTCGTCGCTAAAGAGCTTCGCGATCTCAATCGCTTCGTTCATCACGACTTTGTCAGGAGTGTCTTGCTCAAACATGATCTCGTAAAAAGCCAGACGAAGAATAGCGCGATCTACATTGGCGATGCGTTCCAATTGCCATCCGCGCAGATACTTCTTGATTTCCGAATCAATCTCAGTCAAGTTATTCAATACACCATCGAGGAGATAACGCAAATACTGTGCATTTTCCTCGGATTCTTCCATGACGAGGGCAACCGCATCCGTTAGCGGAACCTCAGCCATATCAATTTGGAAAAGACATTGGACTGCTTTTTCTCGTGCTGTTCTTCGTTTCATACCATTCATTCACCTACTAATTAAAATGAGCTCGGACTTTTCTTATGTCACCGAAACTTGCCTGGCAAAATCTTGTCGAGTATTTCACGCAAGTCTTCCTTATGATCGAGCTTGCGACCAATATAATAACCGGTCCCGACAAACACAACAAAAACCAGTGTATCCCAAAATCCCACGAGAAGGTAGATGATGCCTAAAAAAAGTCCGGCAAAAACCCCCATTAGCTTCCCCTTGTGTTCCCACATTAACTCCCGCACCATTTACTTCACCTTCTATTCCACCCGTTTACGAGCCGAGTAGTTTTCCTGCTGAGCTACTTCCGTCACGACAATGGTCACCTCAGAAATGACAACACCAGCAATCCCCTCAACTTGCTCCTTCACGTCAGCTTGTAGCTTCTGTGTCAGTTCAGGCAATGGCGTTTCTCCATCTACCGAAACACGCAGGGTGATAATATTGCCGCTCTCGAGTGCTTTCACTGTCGTTTTCATATCGCGCACTCCTTTAACTCGGCGGGCTGCACGCTCTGCAATGGTCTGGATCGTTTGAATCGTAATGTTGACCTCACCCAAATCACTGCGCTGACGGATTCCCCGTTCCACTTTAGGCTTGTTAGAGCGGAAAGAACTGAAAAAGAAGCGAAGGCTGACTACGAGGAAAATAATCGCGACAACGAGATAGGTGATGTTCGTACCCGCCAGCATCTGATCCACGTATGGGCGGAAAAAATCTTGCGAGATCAATCCGCTGGTCGCTGCTATCGCGATGCAAGACAAAACAATGAGCGCAAAGCTATAAATCGTCAAGATAAAGCGGTCAAACAAGTTCACAAGCACCTCTCCTTTCAGCCATGTTTGAAAAAGAAGACAAACACGGCACGTTCCGGAAAACTCCATGAATTTACGCTGAAAGCCTAAACAAAATCACGTTTTCAAATGAGGAAAATGCCCCCTGTTCGTAGGGGGCATCCATCCGCTGCTTGTTAGCGCACGCGCTGGTGTTCTTCAACCGGTACAGGTGCCGGTGCTTTTTCTTCAGCTTTCAACTCAACATCAACGATATGTACGTTTACTTCAACTACTGAAAGACCTGTCATGCTCTCAATCGTATTGCGTACACTATCTTGAATATTTCGAGCGACTTCCGGGATGCGATGTCCGTATTTGACAATGATCGAAACATCCACCGCTGCTTCGCGGGAACCAACCTCTACACGCACACCACGTGCTATATTTTTACGGCCTAAACGTTCAGCTATTTCTCCTACGAAACCGCCGCTCATTTGCGCCACACCTTCTACTTCGGATGCAGCCATGCCGGCGATCACTTCCAACACTTCGGGAGCGATCTGGACCTTACCAAGTTCTGTTCTATCTAAATCTGAAGTAAACTCTTCCATGCTTCGCACCTCCCTCTAATTTGTAATTCATTATACCAAGCACACCGTATTTTTACAAATCAGCCCTACTTACTCTTCATTCAGGTTCAAGTCGTAGGTTTCCAAGAATTTCGTATCGAAATTCCCGCTGACAAATACTTCGTGCTCCAATACCTTCAAATGGAATGGAATCGTTGTCGTAATACCCTCTACGACGAATTCGCTCAAGGCACGTTTCATACGGTCAATCGCTTCGTTACGATCCTTGCCCCACACAATCAGCTTGGCGATCATAGAGTCGTAGTATGGCGGAATGGAATATCCCGCATACGCTGCACTGTCTACGCGCACGCCAAAGCCGCCTGGCGCCAAATATTCCGTGATACGACCTGGCGAAGGCATGAAGTTTTTCGCAGGATTCTCAGCATTAATGCGGCATTCAATAGCCCAGCCATCCATTTGGATATCCTCTTGCGTAAAGGACAAAGGTTGGCCTGCCGCTACGGTCAGCTGCTCCTTGATCAGATCAAAGCCAGTCACCAGCTCGGTTACCGGATGCTCAACCTGAATACGTGTATTCATTTCCATGAAGTAGAACTGTCCGTGTTTGTCCAGCAAAAACTCGACAGTGCCCGCACCGTGATAGGAAACGGATTTTGCCGCCGCAACAGCAGCTTCACCCATTTGTCGGCGCAACTCTTCACTCAATGCTGGAGATGGAGCTTCCTCGATCAGCTTTTGGTGACGACGTTGGATGGAGCAGTCGCGCTCACCCAGGTATACGGCATTGCCATGCTTGTCTGCCATGATTTGAATTTCCACATGGCGTGGGCCTTCTACGAACTTCTCCAAGTAAACCCCTGGATTGCCAAAAGCCGTTTTCGCCTCGTTTTGCGCCTGACGGATCGCTTTTTCCAAATCTTCGTCGTCAACGGCTACGCGCATTCCGCGTCCGCCGCCACCCGCTGTCGCTTTGACCATGACAGGATAGCCAATCTCGTTTGCGGTGACTACAGCGTCAGCCACATCTTCGATCAGTCCTTCCGTACCTGGTACAGTAGGTACACCTGCCGTTTTCATCGTATCCTTAGCTGTGGACTTGTCACCCATCTTCACAATTGCTTCTGGGTCTGGACCGATAAAGGTAATGTTGCAGGCTGTACAGATCTCGGCAAAGTCTGCGTTTTCTGCCAAGAAGCCATAACCAGGATGGATGGCGTCTGCCCCTACCTTGGTCGCTACACTCATGATGTTTGCTATATTCAAATAGCTTTCCTTGGATGCCTTTGGACCAATACAGTAAGCTTCGTCGGCCAGCTTCACATGAAGCGCTTCACGATCCGCTTCGGAGTAGACGGCGACCGTACGAATGCCCAGCTCGCGGCATGCCCGGATAATACGCACGGCAATCTCCCCGCGATTGGCAATCAATACTTTTTGAAACATTCCGCTCTCCCCCACCTTATTCTGGCTTTACCAAAAACAATGCTTGGCCATACTCAACCAATTGACCGTCTTCTACGAGCACTTTCACGATCTCGCCGCTTACTTCTGCTTCGATTTCGTTAAAGAGTTTCATAGCTTCTACGATGCAAACAACCTTGCTCGCATTCACTTTGTCACCAGCTTGTACGTAAGGCGGCTTGCCTGGTTCTGGTGCGCTATAGAAAGTCCCTACCATTGGAGATACGATCTTGTGGAGATTTGCGTCATCCGATGCTTGTACAGCAGCTGCTTTTGGAGCTTCTGCTACGACTGGCGCTGCCGCAACAACTGGCTGAGCCGAGATATGTGCTACTGGTGCTGCAACAGGAGCTTGAACCGCTGGTTGCGTGACGACAATCGTTTCCGTACCATTGGATTTTTTCAGAGACACCTTGGCACCTTCTGTTTCCAAATTAAATTCTTGAATGGAAGATTGATCAATTAACTTAATGATTTCGCGGATTTCATGCATTTTCATTACGAACAAGCACTCCTTCTTTTCTTTCAATAAGGTTCGTGGAGTCCATTATGTATCCTTTTGGCAAACCATAAATCCATGGTAGCCTGTTGCCTATACCACGTCAAGAAAGGATTTCCCCGCTTCTTTTCCAACAGAAGCGAGAAAATCCTTACCATCATGCCCGTTTCTCCTATCCCTTATAACGAGAAAGTACCGCAGCTTTTATTAGGATGACTTGTATTGTACGTTAATGTTTGTCGCCGGGATATTCAAGTGTTGCTTCACGTTTGCAATGATTTCCACGACCTCGTTGGCGCTCAATTTATCTTTTTGTACAATGACTGTCGCCTTGTCATTTTGGACAGTAACGACCGCATCCTGATAGCCACTCGCTTTGAGCATTTCTTCTGCAGTCATCGTAGCACTTTCCATGTTGGACAGTTCTTCAAACTTGGCCATCGCTTCTGCTACTGCCTGCGGAGAGGACTCCGTGCTGTTTACGATTGCGAGCTGTTCGTCTTTTTGTTGCGCCAGCATGGATTCACGTTTCATTTTGTAGCCTTGGAAGATTTCACTCGCCGTTTCTGCTACTGGGACGACCGTGTTCGTTGCAGCTGGCTTCGCTTCTGGTGCAGCAGGAGTTTTGGCTTCCTTCGTGCCTGTTTTTTCGTCTACCGGAGCTGCCTTTGGAGCTTGATCGACAGGAGTTGCTTGTGGGGCGTGATCTACTTGCTTGGATTCAACAACCACGCCAGAAATTTGCTCTTGCTTCTGGACGGCTTGCTCTTGTCCTGATGTTGGGACCTGTTCTTGCGGCCCCTTCACCAAGTAATAGCCGGAGAGCACAACCATGACAGCAAGCATTGTCAACAACCATACCGTTTGCTTTCTTAGAATCATTCGCCATTACCTCCTACCCTTTTTTGGGCAAAATGGATATTTTATAAGCGGGAACATCCAAAACCTTTTGAACGGCTTCAGTGATCCACGCTTTAACCTGGATGTTATCGGCCCCTTTAGCCACTACCAGGACCCCGCGCACTTTCGGCTTCAGCGTCTTCACAACAACGGGGGCATCTTGCTTGCCGCCTTGCACGATAACGACTTGCTCATCTCTTGACTGGTCATTTTGATTGCGGGTTGCCTTTTCTTTGTCCATTTCCTGATTGGTTGAGGAACGAATGTTGCGATTTTTTTCCACAACCAGCTCTGGTGTTGATTCCAGATTGACCATGACCTCTACTTCGCCGACGCCGACAACAGAAGCGAGGATATCGCGCAGCTGCGTCTCGTAAATGTTTTCATATTCGGCAATAATGTCGGTAGTCGGTGATCCTCCTAGCACCTGGGAAGTTGAATCGCCTCCAGGAGGACCTGGCGTCTCACTCCCTATATCTCCAAATCCGAGTGGCTGATCTTTTTCCACTCTGAGGAAATCCGTCAAAATCATAATGGCAACGCCTATTCCCAATATGACGATGAAATAATGCAGCGGCTTCAGTTTTGGGTTTTTGCCCTTGCTCCCCACTACGATTTTCTTTTCTTCCTGCATCGTCTCGCCTTGTTGCTTCATGAACATACTTTTCAGCTTTTCCCACAATTGCTTCATTGTTTTCACCTCGTTTCACTGACTGTATCCGCTACTGTTTCTCTCTTTCTCTCGATTCGTCTTTGATAACGACCTGACTCTTCGAAAGCCCCCACTCTTTAGCGACATCGTTTGTGATTTGCGCGTAAAGTGGGTTGTCATGGTGAGCTGTTGCTGCAATATCTGATTTGGGATCAGATTGTATGTCAATGGGTTCGCCAATCGTAATCTCAACAGGCTGGACAGGTTTAATCGGTTCAATCGTGCTCTGCCCTTTTTGCTCTTCCTTGTTCGCGTCACCGACTACCAGCTCGATTCGCTCAAGGGTTGGTTGTTCTGGATTTTGCTGATTAACGGTAATCGTGACATCTTCGACAGTTACGCCGTACTGCTCTTTGACACTGGCTTTTACTGAGGACGCTACCTGTGACTGGACGTAAGCGGTCATCTGTTGGTTTTGTTGACCGAGCAGCTTGTCAGTGATGCGTTTCCACTCTGCCGAAGCAGGCTTGTTCAGCTCTTGTTGGTAGCGATCCAGACGAAAGGCCAAATCTTCCTGCGAGAGGCTAAACAGACTAAACACGGGAGAAATGATCGTCAACAAAAGAATCAAGCCCATCACCATTTTTACGTAGCGTTGCAGTGTCGTATTGGGCAGGATCAGATCAAGGAAGGCAGCCAAAAGGACGAGCAAGATAATTTTTTTCAACCACAGGGTTAACCAAGTCATCTCATCACCTACCGAACCATCATGGAGATGTTGCCCGCTGCAATAATGATCGTAATCGCCAGAAAGAACATCAAGCCGACTGTCGCCAAAGCAGCGAAGACGAACAAAAGACTTTTCCCAATCGTACCTAACGCACTGATGATTGGGCTGTTTCCAAGCGGTTGGAGTACGGCAGATGACAGATTGTAGATCAGAGCCAGTACCAGTATCTTCAAAGCCGGAAACGCGCATAGCATGATCAGGATCAAAACTCCTGCCAAGCCGACGGCATTTTTGACCAGTAGCGAGGCATTGAGTACGGTATCTGCCGCATCGGAGAACACACGACCTACTATCGGGATGAAATTGCCCGTGATGTATTTCGCTGTTCGGAGCGTGACCCCGTCCGCAACGGCTGAAGTCGCTCCCTGTATGGAAATGATGGCGAGAAAGATCGTCAGAAATGAGCCAAGGACACCCATTGCAATATTGCGTAGCAAGGTCGCTAACTGTGTGACTTTGTACCTCTCTGAAAACAGGCTGACGATAGAGAGCATCGCAGAGAGAAACAGTAGCGGAAACACGACGTAAGAGATCATCATGCCACTGGTGTTGATCATGAAGATAATCAGCGGGTGAAACATAGTGGCGGATGCCAGATTTCCTACCGAAGCAAGCAGCGCGATGACAAGTGGGATCATGGCCAGCATGAAATCAGACATGTTCGCGATTGCATCTTTGGCATAGGTAATGGCGACATGAAAGCTGTTGATCGCAAGTACCATCAAGACGAGATAAGTAATCGAGTACGCCACTGTCGATACCGCATTGCGTTCAAAGGCGTTCTGCATCGTTTCGAGAATCATCGCGAAGACCGTAATGATAATGATGGAGCTAAGCAGCTTGCCATTCATCAAAATCTCATGAAAGATGAATTTGCCCATTCCTTGCAGGACTCCTGAAATACTGAAGTCACCTTGCTGCATGAGGATTTGGATAAAGCCTTCCGATTTCAAGTCGGGCAAGTACCCTTTATAGTCGCGCTGCAACTGATGCCAATACTTTTCGACTCGGTCTAGCTGCAAGTGATCGACCTGTTGTTGCACGATTTGATTGATCGGACCGGCTGCGGGTGCAACAGCGGGTGTCATAGCAGCAGACACGGCAACTGGAAACAAGGCAAGAAGCAAGAACAAGAACAGGATCAGCTTGCAAGTGTGTGCCATGGACATCCCACCTCCCTTATGCCGGCAACAAGTCGATCACTGTTTCGATAATGATTTGGATGATCGGTACAGCCATAACCAGTATGAGGACTTTTCCAGCGAGCTCGATTTTCGAAGCTATCGCACCTTGTCCAGCATCTCGGGTCATCTGTGCACCGAATTCAGCAATGTAGGCAATTCCGATGATTTTTAAAATCGTTTCCAGAAACACAAGGTTCAAGTCTGCTTGAACCGCTAATCTTTCCAAAACCCGAATGACATCTGCTATTTTTCCGACGAGAAAGTAAAAGATGATGACTCCGCTCGCGATCGCCAACAAAAAGGCGAACATCGGCTTCTGTTCCTTAATGACTAGCGCGAGAATCGTAGCCACCAGTCCTAGTCCGACAATTTGTACAATCTCCATCTGGAGCCCCTCCTCAGTTGAACAGGAAGACGCGTTTTACCTCGGAGAACAGATCGCCGATGTAATGGGACACCATGTACAGGACAATGATGAATCCGACCAAAGTTGCCCAATGCGCAATATCTTCCTTGCCCGCCTGCTTCAGGACTGTATGCAGGATGGCTGTTATGAACCCTACTGCTCCTATCTGGAAAACAGGTGTCAAATCAAAATCCACTGTGAACACCTCGCCTTTAGAACATCAGGATGACGACCAAGAGTCCACCTAAAAAGCCCAAACTCTTGTACATTTTTTCGTACTTTTCCTGTTCTGCACGAGCCTCCTCTTCCAGCCCTCGCAGGTGGGTGACAGCTAGGCGCAAATGCTTTTGCTGGTCTTCCCGATCGGATGATCCGAGTACCTGACCTAGACTCTCTAGCACCTCTCGTT
This sequence comes from Brevibacillus sp. DP1.3A, assembly GCF_013284245.2. Lineage (NCBI taxonomy): Bacteria > Bacillati > Bacillota > Bacilli > Caryophanales > Paenibacillaceae > Brevibacillus > Brevibacillus sp. DP1.3A. The sequence continues at coordinate 4,181,797 of NZ_CP085876.1, forward strand.
CTTGTCTGCGCAAGGCGGTTTGAGTCCAGAGTCTATTCATTGCCTGTTGCAACGCTTCCTCAGCCGAATGCGCCTTTTCGGTCTGCAGGAATTCAGCAGCCAGAAGAAATACTTTCCCTACCTCTTCGGAGACGCGATGACCGACCTTCACAAACGCCCGCTGCAATGGGGTCATCCCAAACACGATTTCCGTTTCGAGCATTTGCAGAGCAACGAGCAGAGCCCGAAGCTGAACGGGACGATTCGCGTAATACTTGCCGATCTGCCAACCAACCATCGACGCTGAAAACAGGATGAGTACGGCTCCCATCAGCTTGACCATGCAACCTTCTCCCTTTCAACCAGGTTCATGCTTTGATCGTAGATGGCCTGGATCGTTCCAACGCCTTTTTCGCGGCTGAGTACGATATAGCGGGAAAAGGCTCCATATCGAATCAGCTTGCCCAGCATGGGGCGTTCTGCTACTTCCTTGACGCTCGCTCCATGCGCTGAGCAAATGACGGCTACACCTGCATGAATCGCTTCCCAGACTGCGTCACCATCCTCCGCTCTTCCCACCTCGTCCACAATCAGAACATCAGGAGACATGGAGCGAATCATCATCATCATCCCTGCAGCTTTTGGGCAAGCGTCCAGCACATCCGTTCGCGGACCGACGTCTCGTTGAGGAACTCCTTGTAAGCATCCCGCCAACTCAGAACGCTCGTCCACAATTCCTACCTTGCGACTTGAAGACCACTCGCTCCCGTAGCTGATGGTTCTCGCCATATCACGCAACAAGGTTGTCTTCCCGCACTGGGGTGGGGAGATGAGCAGCGTGTTCAGCAATTTGCCATCCTCAAACAAATACGGCATGACCTTCCTGGCCGCGCCTTTTTTCTCGCGGGCAATCCGGATGTTGAAGCTGGTCACATCTCTGATTCCCTTCACTTCACCTTTGTCCAGCACCACTTTCCCCGCAATGCCAATGCGATGACCGCCAACCACCGTGATGTAACCCCTTTTCAACTCTTCTTCCAAGGCATAGAGAGAATGCTGGCTGACCTGGTTTAAGAGCTTTGCAGCCTCTTCTGCTGAAAACAGCCAACCTTGCGCGGGTATCGAGGTGATTTGCCCCGACGGTGTCACATAGCTAGATTGTTGGCCAAACCGGACTTCTAGCGGCTGGTTTTGCCGAAGCCGAATCTCTTCCAGACTCTCTCTTACCGCGATAGGAAGGGCCGTCAAAATCGTACGTAAAGTTGCTGGCAATATCATCAAGATCTCATTCATCAGGTACCCTCCATTTGCAGCATTCTGCCTTTGTCCACTTTGACTTACCTCCATCCTATGCAGAGGTGGACGAGATTTATGCAAAAAAAATAGCTTGCTCTCGTGCTAGAACCCGAGTGCAAGCTTTTCCTATTGGGATCACCGATTATCCGTTTTCTTGTTATCCACTGGCTCTATTACATAGTGTCTGAAACCTTCCTCATCTTTGCCCTCGTGCAGATAGATTTCTTTCTGGCAGCTAGGGCATGCGAATTCGTAGGTCGTATCGAGATGGGGATCTACTTGTCCTTCGTACAGTTGTGCGTCTTCATCATCATCTAAATCGTAGAAAGCTGCGTACTCATCGTCATCATCCTCACAATCGACAACGGTTTCGTACAAGTCATCATCATCTTCAAAAAGGTAGAGCTCAATGTCCTCTAAGTCTTCATCCAAGGCCTCCACATAATCCTCTGCCTCTTCCACTCGCGCGTGAAGCTCTCGTAGCTGACCCTGCACCTCATTTAGAATCTCAATCATCTCTACCATAATTTTTCCTTCGGGGCTCTTCTCCCCCACTTCCAACCCATCTGCCAACCCTTGCAAGTATGCGATTCGATTCGCCAATGCTTCTGGCATCCACATTCCCTCCCATCCAATCTCTCCCACCTATCGTTCCCCATCGTGATTGCATTTACCAATGGAAGGAAATGGGTAACTACTTGCGGACCCCAATCAAGATGCAGGAGATCCCCACCAGAATCCAGGCAATTTTGGCAAAGCTAACCCGATCCGACATGCCTAATAAACCGATTGTTGTAGTAGTGATTAAGATGATTGGCCCGACAATCGCAAGACCCGAATTAATGAGCAGAGCTTTTTCGACCTGGTTCACTTTCAAAATGAGCAGAGCTGCAATGATCTCGATACTGCCTGAGAAGACCCTAAGCGCCGCCATACCCATAATTGCTTTTTCCAACATACCGTCTCGTCCTCCCCTCCTTTCACTCTATGCCTGTACCACATCATTTCAGCACTTTTTGCATGACCTCTATAGGCTTTTGCCCTCACTCCTCCCCTCTACTGGGCATACACTGAACCATACGCCTAGAAGAAATGAGGAACTTGCCGATGGTAGAGTGTGATCAATCGTTTTTGCCTGACAGCTGGGCAAACCCGTCCGGGCAAATCCGAGAGAAGCCCCGGGCGAAGGGCTTAACCATGGTCATTGACAAAGGCCTTGGACTTACCGCGTATTCCGACTTGTTAGCGCTGGCTGCTCCCTATATCGATCTATACAAACTCGGTTTTGGCACCATCGCTCTGTACCCCCTCGAAATACTCAACCAAAAATTGACCCTCGCAAAACAAAATGGCGTACACATCATGCCAGGAGGAACTTTTTTTGAAATTGCCATCCGTCATAATACGATTGCGGATTATATGAAGCTGATTCGCTCTCTCGGTTTTACTGCGGTCGAGATATCTGATGGAACGTTCCCTTTATCCTTCTCACAACGTCAGGAAGCCATCAATTACGCGTTAGACAATGATCTGGTGGTCTACACGGAAGTTGGGAAAAAAACTGCCGATTATCGCACTAGTCGAGAGGAATTGCTGGAGACGCTTAGCTTCGACCTGCACAATGGTGCCAGTCACGTTATTGTGGAAGCGAGAGAGAGTGGGACCGTCGGCGTTTGTGACGGGGACGGCAATATAGACGATTCCTTCGTTTTAGACATTGTCGCGGCGGCCAAAGAAAAAGCCTCCCGCCTAATCTGGGAAGCCCCACAAAAAGATCAACAGGTCTGCTTCATCAAAGCTATTGGCAGCGACGTTAATCTCGGAAACATTGCCTATACAGATGTATTCTCTGTGGAGACGCTACGGCGAGGATTGCGCGGCGATACAGCCCTACTCATGGATAGAGGGAGGTTTTATCCGTGCGAATAGAAGTGGTGCCGACCGTGGAAGAAATTCGTTTTGAACAGATCAGCAATCATGTTGTCATCGTCATCGATGTGCTTCGTGCCTCCAGTACGATTGTCACCGCCTTAGGCAATGGATTTCGTAGCGTCATCCCGGTCGAAACCATTGGGCAAGCGAACTCGCTGCGCGCCAACGACTGTGTTTTGGCTGGTGAACGCCACTGTAAGAAAATCCCGGAATTCGACTGCAACAACTCACCAACCGAAGTCGCAGCTCTGGGGAAAACGGGGAGCCAGCTTATTCTCACCACGACGAACGGGACTCGCGCGATCCAAAAAGCAGAACGTGCCTCTGCTCTCTTGATTGGCTGCTTCTTAAATGCCACGGCATGCGTGCGACACGCTCTTTCGTATCATCTCGATGTTACGCTGTACTGTGCAGGTACCCGGTCGGAATTCGCTCTGGAAGACGGTCTGGCTGCCGGCTTGATGATTGCCCAGACACAACAATCGTTACCGAGCATCCAAATTTGTGATCTGGGTGAAGTTCTAAAAGCGAGCTACCTTTACTACGCAGGAAAACTGAGCGAGCTGTTACCCCACACAACAACAGGAAAAAGGCTCGTCCAGCATCATCACGCAAGCGATATACGGTACTGTGCTCAAGTGGATCAGTATCAAATCGTTCCTTATATCAAGGAGAAACGCATACTCCCACACCTTGTCTCATAATGTGAAAGGAGAACAGGGACAGGGGTTTTGATGCCATGCCAATGATGTCTGGAGAAGTGATGCTCGTCATCCTGATCGTCATCGGGTTAATCGGTCGATCACCGATAATCGCGACGGCCGCCAGTATTTTGTTAGTGTTGAAGCTGACGGCATTGGAACGATTTTTTCCTACGGTCGAGCGTCGTGGTTTAGAGCTTGGGCTGCTTTTTCTGACCATTTCTGTACTGGTTCCATTCGCCAGCGAAAAAATATCGTGGAAAGACGTCACACCTCTCTTTACTACGGTTGTCGGCTTAACCGCACTGGCTGGTGGGGCCATTGCCACCTGGATGAATGGAAAAGGACTCGATTTGCTGCGGTCTGAGCCGCACATGATCGTCGGATTGGTGATTGGTTCCATTATTGGGATTGTATTTTTCCGTGGGATTCCCGTTGGACCGTTGATGGCTGCCGGGATTACGGCCTTTGTATTGAAGCTATGGGAATGGTTTATGAGTAAATAAAAACAGGAAATCCCCCTCTTTGTGCAGGAGGGGGATTTATCTTTTCTGATTGGCTTACCGTTTGCTAGACGTTTTAAATGGGACTTCCCAATTCATCCCTTGGTATTGACGCCATTGCATCAAATGCTTCAGGTTCAGCTCTTTCGGTTGCTTTTCTAGATCACGGATAAAGAAGGTTCCACTGACATGTACACGCCCATCCTTGTCTCTCTTGAATGTTTCTTTCATAAGCAATCGGTAGTCTTGCTTGGCGTCATCTTGCGCGCTCCATACCAAATTCATGATGATACCTTCAGGAAGAACAGCCGTGAACGGGATGATGGCACCTTTACCGCTGTAGGTATGGTCCCCGATTTTTTCCTCGCCCTCCGTCGTTTTTAAGGTAAAGCCCGTAAAGGTGTACACGCTGTCGTTATTCGTTACAGTCACCTTTTCCTTCATCAGCTTATCAACCGGAATGGTCGCTTGAAACTTCGCCGGTTCAAATAAGTACAGGGAGTGCAGCCTGAATGTATAAGTTTGGTCATCAGCCAAAGGCGTTATGCCATTCCACTTCGTATATCGTTTCCCCTCATCATGCAGTTGCCCTCGGTAAGAGGGAGATACCGTGTTTTTGCGAATTTGATTGAGTTGATCCCCGTAAATAGCATCATCCCATCCTGCTACTACTTTTCCTTTTTCATCCACGATTTCATAGGCCAATCCGATGTCTACGAAATATCTCTCCACGCGCTCTGCATCTGTGAACACACCTGGTGCATCTTGCTTTACGACCCATCCATTTTCTTCTTTTATTTTTTGAACTTGCTTCGCTCGCTCTTCCGTCCACGCTGTTTCCAATTCAATCAAACTGACACTAGGCACAGTCTTAATGTTGTGCAAAGCCAGCTTAATTCCATGCGGGGTCATGAAATTTTTCTCAATCGTTGTTTGATTTGCCGCTGCTCTCGCCTTTTTCAAATCGACTGGAAACTCCAGCTTCCAGCTACCTTCTTTTCCATCCAGCATCGTCACGTCCACGCCGACAATCATTTCATCCAGTTGAGTCTTTCTGTCTTTCAGAAATTGGAAGATATCATGGCTGATGACTAGGTATTCACCCTCTTCTCCGTAGTGATAGCCTCCTCCATCTGGATTGAGCTCTTCACCTGATTTTGTTTTATACGTAAGCGAAACCTCGATTTTTTCCGGGTCAAACGGAATGCGCTTGCCATTTTGATCGACTGCTTGCGCGAAGATTGCCATTCTCACCGGATCAGCAACCACTTCTTGCACGGTCAGTGTCATTCCCTGATCGGTTGCGCTCTTATTGATTGCTTGGGCATAGCCTTTTTCGGCAGCTTGCTTCATTCCGTTGTCAATGCCTTGGATGGACTGGATGACACTATTTACATAGCTCGCAAAAGTTGGGGACACCATGGACCCAAACGTAATGATCGCAGTCACACTCGCTACGGCTATCGCTGTTTTCTTCAAAATGTTTACACTCCTCTTTTTCCAATTCGGTTTAGGAGTAGGAGTTCGCACTGTCTCTAATGCTGTCATCACTTGGGCTGTAAAATCTGCTGGCAACGCGCTTGGAACTTGCAGGACTTGGTACTCCTCATCGCTGTCAGCTTCCTCCATCATTACCTTTTGGCAAAGCATGCACGCTTCGACATGTTGTTCCAGCAGTCTCGCTGCTTCTGTGGTCAGGTCTCCGGCCAAGTACTTGCGCAATTCTTCAGTTTTGGAGCAATTCATAGATAGCAGCACCTCCTGACATTTCTTGCGTAATACTTGCCCGGAGCTTTTTCTTGGCATGATGGATGCGCATTTGCACGGTTGTCACCGGAATGTGCAAACTCTCGCTAATCTCCTTGTAGCTTTGCTGCTCCATGTATTTCAGCAGAAACACAATGCGGTATTCCTCACCCAGCGCCATGATTTGCTGCTGCAAGGTATCTTGCTTTTCTTTTTCCAAATAAGCTTTTTCGGGTGTATCGGATTCAATCAATCTGGTCTCTTCCAAAGGTGTTTTGGCGTAGTGCTTGTTCTTGCGCCACGCGTCTATACACAGGTTGGACGCAATCCGATACAGCCAGGCCAAAAAAGCATCTGTCGGCTTATATTTATCCAGTTGACAGTACGCTTTGATAAAAGCCTCTTGTGTCAGGTCTTGGGCATCCTGCTGCTGCCCCGTCATTCGATACAGATAGCTGTATACTCGTTCTTTGTACTTGTCGACCAGGTGCGCGTAGGCATCCCGATTCCCTTTTTGTACCTGTTGTATGAGCAACCAATCATCCTGCAAAGGAAATCCTCCCATTTCAAAAAAGTTCGCTGCGCAGCGTTCGTTTTGGCAGGCTCATATGGATTAACGGATCATTTTGTATTTTCTTTCCAGAAATGAATACATTTTTTAAAAAAGTTTGAGTCAGCATTGTGGAGGAGAAGAAAAAGCACAGTTCTCTTCGACTCTGACACGCCAGCAGAGGGATTCACTGGCCGTCTCCACTTAAAAAAGGGACCGTCGAGCCAAAGCCACCCTACGGGCGGAAGAATCTCAAAGAAGAAGTGATCGACAACATAAGAAAACCGCCCTTGAATAAGGCGGTCGAGTTCCATCCATCACTTCCATGAATGGTAGATATTTTCCGCATACTTGGTAATAGCTTCATCGTAATCTGGATACGGATATTCGAGACTATCTGCCACCGCTTTGGTGTACTTTCGAAATAGCTCGTAGCAAGTGAATAACGATTCCCACATCTGCGGGTAGCCGTTTTCGCGATAAGTGGATAGTAGCGCTTCCCAATCTTCTTTTGGAAGATAGTGATCGATAAATTTGTAGTTTTTCCCGACACTAAAGGTAAATCCTTTCTCACATCCGGTTTGCCAAGCCATCATGCGGAGCAAATTCGGTCGGGCGATTTCGTTGAGATGGTCAATCGCAAAAAGGATTTCTTTTCTCGCGAGACCTTTGACAACGTAAGTAGAGACCATCCAAAATTCATTGCAGCAGTCATCAAACTCTCTAGCAGTTGGCTTCTTGATCCAATATTGATGATCGGAAGGGAGCACCTCGTGTTTGATAAGCTCGTCCTTATCCAGCAAAACCTCAACCAAGCCGTCGCTATTTGCAAAATACGGCTTTGTCTCGTCTATCGGAATCAGCGTCAGATCTACTTTAGTTCCATCGTCAAATAGCATGAGATAGGAAAACCAATTCCCTAGCTCGGACGGAAAAAGCTCCATATCCTCTGGTTTTTGCATCATGATCCGATTCCCAAAAACATCGAGCCATTGATCATTTTCCTTAAAAGAATCCATCTCTGTCACAAAATACGAAATATCATAATCTTGGAATGGATCAGCGGGTATATTTTTGTTCGTACGCGACCCTTCCAAGGTTACCAAGCGGATTCGATCATCCTTCGTGGCGAAATCGATCAGCATGCTCATCATTTCTTGTTCCGTTCTCAAAGCCATACCCCTCCACCCTACTATTTCTCCGTCCACTTAATGTAGTGCAATTGCATAATTTTTACAATACCGCATCAATAGGTGAAACAAATAAAAAAAGCTGCACCCATTTGGGCACAGCTTTTTCTTGCAATCCGTACTTTTACGCGCGGGAAACGTATGCTTCCGTACGAGTATCGATGATCAGACGCTCTCCTTCTTCTACGAAGAGAGGAACGTTTACTACGAAGCCAGTTTCCAAGGTTGCTTTCTTTGTTACGTTAGAAGCAGTGTCACCTTTTACACCTGGCTCACATTCTGTTACAACGAGTTCAACAGTATTCGGCAATTGAATACCGATTGTTTCTCCGTTGTACTGCATGATTTGCACGTTCATGTTTTCCTTGAGGAAACGCAGTTCACGCTCGATTTGCTTTTGAGTGAACGTCATTTGCTCGTATGTTTCAGTATTCATGAAAGTGTATTCATCGCCACTAGCATACAGGTACTGCATCGTGCTGGATTCAATCCGAGCAGGGTTTACTTTTTCGCCGCCGCGGAAGGTCATTTCTGTCGTGTTGCCGCTACGCAGATTGCGCAGTTTGGAGCGAACGAATGCCGCACCTTTACCTGGTTTTACGTGTTGGAATTCTAGCACGGTAAAAATATTGCCATCCACTTCGATTGTCAAACCGGTACGAAAATCGTTTACAGAGATCATGGTAGTCCTCCCAAATCAATCAATAACAGAATAAGTATAAATTACACAGGCAAAATGAGCAACTCTTTCGTGGACTTGTTCAGGTTCTCATGACCATCAGCTGTAATCCACACATCGTCTTCGATCCGAACGCCACCAAGGCCTGTTACGTAAATGCCTGGCTCCATCGTTACGAGCATACCTGGCTCTAATACGAAGGTACTTACAGTCGACAGCCCTGGCAGCTCGTGAACTTCCAGTCCGAGACCGTGACCTGCGCTATGTCCATAGGCATCGCCATAGCCTGCTGCTGTGATGATATCTCTCGTTGCAGCGTCAGCGTCTTTTGCGGATACACCTGGCTTCAGTGCTTCTAAACCTGCGAGCTGTGCACGCAGAACGATTTCGTAGATTTCGCGCATTTTCGGGTCCGGCTCTCCCACAGACAACGTGCGTGTGATATCGGAATTGTAGCCCTGGTATGCAGCTCCGAAGTCGAGCGTAACCATTTCCCCTGCCTGAATCACTTTCTCGGAAGCTCGTCCATGTGGCAGAGCACCGCGCACACCTGACGCTACGATCATATCAAAGGCAGAGCCTGTCGCTCCTTGTTTACGCATGAAGAATTCCAATTCCAAAGCAACCTCGGATTCACGCACGCCTGGTTTGATGTAGCCTTGAATATGCGTAAATGCTGCTTCCGCGATACGAACCGCTTCACGAATAATAACCATCTCGGATTCGTCTTTAAACATGCGGATTTTTTCAAGCAGACCGCTTGTTGACACCAGCTCTACTCCGTCAAATCCTTTGTTCCATTCCTGATAGGTGCTAAAGGACACGCTGCTCTCGAATGCCAAACGCTTAATCCCTTTTTCTTGCAGGAGCTTTGCCATCGCTTCAACTGCTTTTCTCTCGTTATTTACCACCGTAAAATCAGGTGCTTGTTCTTGCGCTTGTTCCACATAGCGAAAGTCAGTGACGAGAAACGCCTCTGTTTCGGTGACAATCACCCATCCCGTTGATCCGGTGAAACCACTCAAGTAGAAGCGATTCTCTGTTTTTTCGGTAATAAATGCCTCTGCTCCAACTTGTGTAAGCGCCTCGCGCAATTTATGCAGACGTTGTTTCATGGCAGCCTTTTCCCCTTTTTGAATGCTATTATTTTTTTTCGATTTTACGGACGAGCGATCTTAGTGCCCATTCATATCCATCGATCCCCAATCCGACAACTTGTCCAATCGCGATAGGAGCGATGACTGAGTGATGGCGAAATGGTTCCCGTGCATGAATATTGGAAATATGTACTTCAATCGTTGGCAGTGCCACACTGGCCAAAGCGTCTCGGATTGCATAGCTGTAATGTGTGAATGCCCCTGGGTTGATCAAGATACCGTCATGGACACCTCTCGCCTGATGAATCGCGTCGATGAGGACACCTTCGTGATTCGATTGGAGATGCTCAAGCTTTCCGCCCAGCTCATCCATAACACCCGTCAGGATTGTCACCACATCCTCCAGCGTTTCCCTTCCGTAAACATCCGGCTCCCTTGTCCCCAATAAATTCAGGTTGGGACCGTTCAGCAACAAGACGGAAGTCATCGACCATTCCTCCCCCATAATCTACAGTCTTCGAAAAAAGTTTTTTTCCGTGTAAGAATTTATAAGCGACATGCTTATGAATTCTGGAGCGCATGACGAAGTGCCTCAGCGTACGCTTCCAGCATACCTTCGGCAAAACTAACCGCAAAAACGCGGTCGCTCCGCTTTGAAGAGGCATCGATAGTCGTTTTCTTACTAATGAAACATTTTACCACAAGCCATCCTCGTTCCATAGTGGGCATTCATCTATGCAACATTTCGAACATTGTTACATCCATTTTGACAAGGAACGGAGAATTCCTCCTACCTTGTGGACTCATTCCATGCATGATGCTCGTCTGACTGCTCGAGTATGATTGTCATCCCAATGAACAAGCCAAACGTCAAATACCAAGCGCCTTCCGTACTTAGAGTGGCAACCTCCCAATTTCCGATATGAAAGAAGAAACCCGCTATCCCTAACATAACCGCCCCGTAGACGAGTCCCAGCCACCACGCACGGATACGGCTAAAAAGCAAGCTGAACACAAATGAAGAAACGACTGTTTCAACGAACAATACGATACCACCAAGGCACACGCTCGCAAACGTATTTTCATCCTCGATGCTGATAAAGGGACGTGCAAAGGCTCCGACTCCGTACGGGGTCATGTTCAAAAAGTGAGCCATTAAGCGAACGAGCCCCCAAATGATAGTTCCCCAGAATGCGACCTCCAAAATCTTCGAAGTGGAGATTCTTTTACTCCCTTGCCTACCTTCTTCTGTATGGGATACGCGCGCTTGCTTGTGCTTCCGTCCTGTTTTGCTTACTTCCATTTCCATCACCTCTGTTCTCTAGTATGCTCTTCCTCTAAGCTTTTCACTTTCGCTTTACATTTGTTGGAAAAGTGCGAACTCCTTGTAGCTTCAAGTCGCCATTTCCGTTAATATAGTGGTAAGGATGGTGATTGTATTGGCGCAACAAAACGTACCTAGCTACGGCGGTCAGGCCGTCATCGAAGGAGTTATGTTCGGTGGCAAAACCATGACTGTTACGGCTGTTCGCAAAAAAAATCATGAAATTGAGTATTTTGAATCCCCACGATCGGAATATAAATGGATTACTACGCTGAAAAAGATTCCGTTTGTGCGTGGGATTGTTGGTTTGGTCGAAGCCAGCGCCAATGGGGCCAAACATCTCAACTTCGCCTCTGAACAATACAGTATGGAGTCTGGAGAAGAAGTTTCCGAAAGTCCATCGAAGCTCACGATGATTTTAGGTGTTGCTGTCGTCGGGGTACTTTCCTTCCTGTTCGGGAAATTCGTATTTACACTTGTTCCCGTTTTCCTGGCCGACTTTTTACTCGGAAAATGGGTACCAGATGGCGTTCCTCAAACGTTGGCTGAAGGCGGATTTAAAATCTTGCTCCTCCTCGGTTACATTACAGCGATTGCACAAGCTCCGTTGATTAAAAGGCTTTTTCAATACCACGGAGCCGAGCATAAGGTGATTAACGCATTCGAATCCGGGGTAGAATTAACAGTAGCTAATGTACAAAAATTTTCCGCTCTGCATTATCGTTGCGGGAGCAGTTTTCTCATTTTCTCAGTGTTCGTCGGTGTAGTGATTTACTCACTGTTCAGTTATGACTCCCTGACGGAGAGGGTCGTACAACGCATTGTTCTTTTGCCACTGGTAATCGGCGTCTCTTATGAGGTTTTGCAGTGGACAAACAAGCTCCGTGATGTACCAGTCCTACGTTACCTTGGTTATCCAGGATTGTGGTTGCAAAAGATCACAACTCGTGAACCAGATGACAGCCAAGTCGAGGTAGCCATCGCTTCCTTCCAAAAGATGCGGGAGCTTGATCAGAAGCACGTGCAGGAAAGAATGGTTACGACCGGATAACGTGAGGCATTTTTATTCCCATAGAGGTGAAGCCCTATGTTACGCCGTATTCCACCAGTGATTCTGATAGTGATCGTATTGGCGATTTACGGATTTTTGATAACACTCATCAATGATCCTGTCAGTACGATTATCATCTTGGGATTATCCGTTGTACTTTTCTTGGTCGTGCGCAACTATTTACAAACCGGCTCCTTCTTTTCACAAGGCGCAGGCAAACCTAGACAGCCAAAGGTCAAGGTGAAACCAAAGCCCTCCATTGCCCGGCAAGCAGTGAAAAAGCAGTCGACTACCCCGAGAAAAGATCATCCGTTTCGTGTGATCGAAGGCAGTAAAGGGAAGCAAAAAGAGAAACAAGACGAAAAATCGCAAAATAATATCTCCCACTGAAAACAAAAACAGGTTGCCTGAATCGGCAACCTGTTTTTTATTAGACCAGTATTTTCGGAGAGCTATTGCGAAACACTTTGACATAATCTTCAAAATCCCATTGCGCCAAAAATTTGTGAGCCGCTGCCTCCCCTGACTCAAACAATTGTTGCCGCATTTCTTTTGACAGCTGAAATTGGGTAGTCCTCACCCCTAATGTATGAATAAAAATCGTCCGAACGGCTTTTGCCTTTTCCACAAACAAACGGTCATGGGCATCGAGCATGGTCGCCAGTAATCCCCGAGAGAAGGAAAAAAGACCGTTGATGCTAGTCGCTTCTCTCTTGTCTTGATCATCACTCAGGCGAAAACCAATCGTCGGCCACCGGGGAGTCCCCGGTACATCAAATAACCACACCGGGTAGTTGCTCAATAATGCGCCATCGACGATGTAGTGCACATGTCCAGCACTTGTCAGCTTTGCAGGCTGAAAAAAGAACGGAATCGAGGAAGACATACGAACGGCTCGTGCCACAGGAAAATCATCGGGTTCTACACCATACCGTGCCAAATCGTCAGGTAATATAAGCATTTTTCCGTCAGTGACATCAGATGCGACAACTTTCAGCTTACCAGGCGGAAGATCTCCGAATGTTCGTACTCCTTTTCGTAGTAACAACTCCTCTATGAACAACTCGATTCGATCTGCTCGATAAATCCCTTCCCGCACGACTAGTTCATAGATTGGTCCGATGAGAGGGAGCCTGCCCAGCCCTGAGCGCTTGAGAAAGTGAAGGTAATCCAGCTCTTCAAAGATCGGTTTCAACTCATGGCTAGAATAGCCTGCGCCGAGCAAAGCTGCAACAATGGAGCCTGCCGAGGTACCAGCGAGCCTTTCCCAGGTGTATCCATTCTCCTCCATGACTCGCAAGGCACCAATAAAAGCGATTCCTTTAACGCCGCCACCTTCAAAGACCGCATCCGCTTTCACCTTGTTTCCCCTCCCTAAAATTCCTCCCCATTTTCCATGTATAAGACGACAGCTTTTCCATTACCACAAAGAAAAACGCAAGCCAGGTCGGCTTGCGCTATAATACGATAAAGATATAGACTATTCCTCTTTTTGCTCATCTAACAAACGAATGTTACGAAGCTCTTCTATACGTTTTGGATCTGCCTCGAAGTACTGAACCAGATACTCCAGGCATGTAATCGATTCCCAGCTCAGGTGGTGCTCGATTCCTTCCACATCCTGATAAATATGCTCTTCATCCAAGCCAATGATCCGCATAAATTCTTCCAAAAGACTGTGACGGTCCACTAGGCGTTTTCCGATTTTCTTCCCTTTTGGCGTCAAGACAAGCCCACGGTATTTTTCATAAACGAGATACTTGTCTTTGTCTAGCTTCTGAACCATTTTCGTGACCGAAGAGGGATGTACTTCCAACGCTTCAGCAATATCGGAGACACGAGCATAGCCCTTTTCTTCAATTAAGTTGTAAATGCGTTCCAAATAGTCTTCCATACTCGGCGTCGGCGGCATTGTGAACCCCTCATTTCCAAACCGTTATTTCATCTAGCCAAAAAAGGCACGTAGAAATATGATACCGCGTAATGAGAAGCATTTGCAAGAGAAAAGTACCTATCTCAGCTGTTTTTCTGGTGTTGGATTCATCATTTGGACATATTGTACGAGTTGTTGACCCAACTGCTCCATACGCGCCTGTAGACGCTCATCCTTCAGCTTGCCTTCTGGTGTAAAGGCATTGTAAGCACTTGGGATGGAAGGGCTAGATGGCAACGGCCATGCATGCAGGTTGCGCATGATTAACTGCAAGGTGTTGACCGTGTTCGTAGCACCCATGCTTCCCCCAGCGACCCCAATAATGGCAACCTGCTTGTCACGCAAAATGCGCCCTTCCAGGAAGTCAATGGCGTTTTTCAAAGCACCTGTCATTGTGCCATGGTATTCAGGCGAACCGATCACAAGTCCATCCGCTTCAGAAACCGCTTTGACAAATTGATGGACAATGTCAGGGTACGTACTAGTATCATCACGATCATCATACAGCGGCAGCTTCCAGTCCGCGAGATGAATCATTTCAACATCGGCACCTGCAGCCTTCGCTGCTTCGAGTACAATATGAATCGCTTGTTTTGTCGTAGAATTGGCATTCATACTTCCGGCTATTCCTACAATTTTCATGGTTTCACCCCATCGATAATCTAAATACTGGTATGATCATCATTATATTCCATTAAGTATATTTTGTAAACATTTATGTTTATTTAATATCGTCTGTTCTGAACATACCTGTTTGTCTCATACACTTGTACCAAGTTGCAAGTGAGGATGATGCCTATGGACAAAGTCGCTTGGCATATCGCCGTGCTTTTTGCAGGGTCTGCGTTAGGTGGATTCTACTTGGGTGGATATGAGTGGTTACGCTTTTTTACTTATTTCGGTTCCTGGGGAACAATAGGCATTGCACTTGCGGCTCTTGGCCTCGGCTGGTTCGGCGTCCAGCTGTTGACCTTTTGCCATCGCAAGCAAATACGCTCCCTGTACGAGCTGTACTACGTATTGTGTGGCGAAGCATTCGCTTCTAGCCTATCTGTCATCACCCACATTCTGCTATTGGGCTATACAGGAGTCATGCTTGGCCAACAGGCAGATTTCCTCTTGGAGGAGCTCTCTCCCCTATGGTTCATCCTTCTGACCATTGCAGCCATCTTCTTTATCATAAATCGTTGGAGATGGATTGTCACTGCAACAGCCATATCTCTATCCATCGGTTTATTATTATTCGGATTGATTTTCAGCGCACAAACCCATGTGCCAATCCCGAGCTTGGGTTATCAACTGAATGTGAACTGGCTGATTCACGCCGTATTTTTCCTTGCCTTGCATTTTCTTATCAGCTTGGCCACGACTCTACCTCTGGCAGTGCATGCGTCCCATGAGCGATCTGTTCGGCTGGGGGCAATCATCGGAGCTGGAATCTTCCTTTTGTTCACAATGTTAGGTCAAGCTATCCTTCTTGCCCACTGGCATGATGCCCACGCCTCTGTACTGCCTATCAAACAAATTTTGGTTCAAATGATGACGGGTGGCGATTGGCTTCTCGCTATTCTCTCACTTGTACATGGTGGAGTCATTGTCGCAGCCCTACTCTACTCGCTGACACATCCCATTGCGACACGTCAACATCTACAAATGCTGCCACTGATTGTCGTCATGCTGCTTACCGTATTTGTATTCGCTCTCCTCACACTCATTGTTCCGTGGAGTATGTCTGCAATCGCCAGTGCAGCAACCTATTGTGGCATGTTCGTAATGGGCTGGTATGTGTGGAAGCATCAGAATTGACCTGATCGTTTACTCGTAGTCCCTGTGGTCAAGACAGAATCTTGGCCACTTTTTTTCGCATGATAGGAGCCAATTCAATATTTCTTACTCTCTCTCATTTTATCACATATGAAAAACGTCCCCCGAAGGAGACGTTTACTGCAAAGCCTCACTCTCTGCTCTTAGCTGTCCCCCATTTGGAGAACCCAGCAGATAAGCTGGCGTTGTTTGTTCCGTAATTTTGTGAATCGCTGAAAGGACCGCCTTTGTCGCCGTTGTGATTTGTTCCCAATCCATTTGCGCCAAGGAGTCATCTGTTGCTTGTCCCGTCCCTGCACTCGTCACAAGTGCCGTAGGAATTCCTGCGGTGGCTAAAGAGCCTGCTGCACCGTTTCGTTCACGCTTCCCATCCTTGTTGGAAGGAGACACCCCCGCTGCTCTCAGGAGTTGGATTGGCAGATTTTCATTGCCCAGCGAATTCGTTGCTACGAGCTCTGCCTTTTGACTGCCTACCCCATCAACATAGAAGGCTGCTATTATAGCTTGTCGCTCTTTGGCTGATAAGGCATTCGCATAAGCAATCGGGCCTCTGCTTCCCGATGTAACCGCGCCAAAGCTTACGAACCTCACTTCCGTATCAATCGGCTTGTCAGCCATATTACGCGCTATCTCAAGCAAGGCCGCTACACCGGAGCCATTGTGATTTGCCCCAACCGATAACCCAGCGGAATCATGGTGAGCAGATACCATCACGACCTGCCCAGTGTCATTTTGATTGGGCTTTCGGCTTGCCACGATATTATACGAGGTTTGCTTGCTGCTTACGGCTCCTTCCACCTTGACGGTTCCCTTTACGGGCCGCTTGTCCATAATGCGTTTTTGGAGCTTTGTGCCATCCGCCTTAGACAAAGCGATTACAGGAACAGCGATATCCAAGGGTTCACCCAGTGAAGCATTCCATCCTTCCTCTCGATCATTCCAGATGATAAGAGCAACGGCTCCGGCAGCGGCTGCTTGACGTACTTTTTCTCCGAACGAAATCTCGCCTCGCTTGACCAACACAATCTTTCCCCGTGATGCCTCATTCGCAAAATCAACCGCTCTTCCCAAGCCTGCATCCACCACTTCTGCTGTCGCGGTTCCATTGATCCCAAAAGCAAATCCACTTACTGTCCATTTTTGACCCTGCCATTCTTCCATCGTCAGTGATAGAGTAGTAGGCTTTCGGTACGTATAATAAGAAAACGGATCGAGCTTGGTCTTGTACCCGTAAGATCGAAGTGTATTTTCCACATAGACAGCTGCCGCAAATTCCGTTTCAGTAGCAGGTGGACGGGCTGTTCTCGCCAATTGCTCGACATGGCTGTACAATCGTTCACTATCGACCCAATCTTGCGTTTCCTCTGCATGAGCACGATGTGAAAGGGAAGGTATCGGCAATATCGTTCCACAGACTAGCAAGGCACATAGCGCATAATGACGGACAGATCGCATGGCAGTCTCCCTTTCCTTCGCTCTTTGCATTTATTATGGGCGGTTACGATAAACTGAGTCTAGTCAGAATAGTTAGTCAAATAACTTCATTCTGCGCCATCCCTGGACAGCTTTCGCTTTCTTCTGCCCAAAACGTCGATTTTTCGAGCGACTTCCCTCCATATGAATTCTTAATAGAAAGGTGCTTTACTCCGTAAAATTATTGATAAAGAAAAGGCGACTTTCAAATTGACCTATGTCCTTCCCTTTTGCTAAGGTGGAATCAACAAAAAACCGTTTGAAAGAAACGGATTGGAATCCATTGAGGGGGAAGTACCATGCTGTATGTTGATGGCAAATGGGTAGAAGACGGGCAAGTCGCAGTTCATCCAGAAGACCGCGGATATAACTTTGGGGATGGCATATATGAGGTAGTACGCATTTATAAGGGGCGCATGTATCAATGGGATGGACACCTTACCCGTCTGTTTCGAAGTGCCAAAGAAATAAAAATGGAGCTCCCTTGGAGCGCAGAAGAGCTGACAGACTTAGCGAATCAGCTGATCGCCAAAAACAACATCACGGAGAATGATGACGCCAGCCTTTACCTGCAAGTATCTCGTGGCGCCTCTCCGCGTGTACACGATATTCCGTCTGGTATCAAGCCTGTGATCATGGGCTTTGTCCGTCGCAAGGACCGCCCTATCGCCGATATGAAAAAAGGCTGGACCGCTCAGCTCATTGAAGATATCCGCTGGCTGCGTTGCGATATCAAAACGCTCAATCTGCTAGGGGCCGTTCTGGTCAAACAATACGCAAAGGATGCAGGTGCCCAAGAATCGATTTTGCACCGCAACGGCGTCATCACAGAGTGCAGCTCTTCCAATTTGTTCGTTGTAAAAAATGGCGAGCTGTATACACATCAGGCTGACAATCTAATCCTGCACGGAATTACCCGCCAAGCGGTCATTGATTTGGCTCGGGACAACGGGATCACTGTACACGAAAAAGCATTCGACATGGCTTTCTTGAAGCAAGCCGATGAAGTATTCCTCACCAGCACGACCGCAGAAATCATGCCGCTCATCTCGGTAGATGGCGTCGCTGTCGGCAACGGACAGCCAGGACCTGTCGTTCTTACGCTACAAGACTTGTTTGAACAGTATATCAACACAAGTGTTCTTGTGTAATGAAAAAAAGCTCTCCCGGTATGCATATAATCCGAGAGAGCTTTTCTTTATTTTTTAACGACGGAGATTCCATTCGTCTGTGGCATAGCGCGTCTTAACGAGTTCCTCTGCCAACGCGAGTTCTTCATCCGTAAGCGTTGAAGGGATCAGCTCCACTTCCAATCCAGATGCAAAGCCTTTCGAGAACGCCTCTATGGATTCTTGCAGACTGATTGGCCGTGGGCTTACTTCGTTGATCGTCACTGCTTTTTGTCGGAAACTATCGATCATCCGTTGTTTTACCCGCTCCGATGGGAAGTGCAAGAGCGAGAATAGCAAATCTACGTCCATATCAAGCAGAATAGAGCCGTGCTGAAGAATAACGCCCTTTTGTCGGGTCTGAGCGCTTCCCGCTACTTTTTTCCCCTCTACCACGAGCTCATACCAAGAAGGCGAATCGAAGCAAGCGGATGACCCTGGCGAATTGTACTTTTCCTTCTCCTCTTCACTCGCCAAAGAGACCATTTCCGCCGAGAGTCCAAGGTTTTGGAATCCGTGCAGCAGTCCCAAGCTAATGATTTTATAGGCTTCCGTCACACTCGAAGGCATTTTCGGATGGTCTTCGGATACGATGACACTGTATGTCAGCTCCTGATCGTGGAGAACAGCACGCCCTCCCGTCGCTCTGCGAACAAAGCCCAGTCCTCTATTTTGAACTTCCTCCAGGTTGATTTCCTTGATGGCCTTTTGGAAATAACCAATCGATAGTGTCGCGGGGTTCCACGTGTAAAAACGAACGGTCGGCGGAACCTTGCCCTCACTGTGTAACTGCAAAATTGCTTCATCTACTGCCATATTCATCGCGGGTGACATTGCTTCCGTCACGATATAGCGCCACTGTTCCATCTATGTACCTCCTCATTCACAACGCCTTCATTGTACGCTTCTGGCACGAAGGACGGCAAGCTTCTGATGGGCTAATTGGAGCGAGCTGTTTCCTGTAAAATGGCCAAGACCTGCGCCAATGAATCTGTTTTCTTCGCATTCTCTTCCCGCATTCGCTGCAAGATGGACTCCCTGTTGTTTTGCAAGTCATTCACCGCTTGAAAAAAGCGATCAGCCGTTAGCTCTTCTTCCAGCAAAACATGACACAAGCCCTGCCTTTTAAAAGACTGTGCATTTAGTATCTGATCACCCCGACTTGCTTCACGGGACAACGGTATCAAGAGCATCGGCTTTTGCAGGGCTAAAAACTCATAAATCGCATTGGAGCCTGCTCGTGATACGACAAGATCAGCCATCGCCAGCAAATCGGGCAATTCCTCCTGTACATACTCGAATTGCTTGTAGCCTGCCACCTGAATCGTTTCATCCACTTGATTTTTGCCGCAAATATGTACAATGGAAAAATGTTCGAGCAAAGCAGTAAGCGAATGGCGTACCGCCTCGTTTATTCTCCGTGCTCCCAAGCTTCCACCCATGACAAGCATGACAGGTTTCTTTGTAGAAAAGGAGCAGGATAACAAGCCCGCTTCTCTTCTCCCCTGCTTCAGCTCATCTCGCACAACTGCACCTACGTGAATCCCTTTGTTTTTCGGCACTTTCGAAAGCGTATCTGGAAATGTTACGCACACCTTGCTGGAAAAAGGGACAGCCAGCTTATTTGCAAGACCGGGTGTCAGATCTGATTCGTGGATGACTACCGGAAGGCGGTTTAGCCACCCCCCAAATACGACCGGCACGGAGACGAAGCCCCCTTTGGAAAAAATCACATCCGGCTTCCACTTACCGAGAAAGTGAGAAGCTTGCCAAATGCCTTTGAGGACTCGCAGCGGGTCACTTACGTTTTTCCAATCAAAGTAACGTCGCAATTTTCCTGAAGAAATGCCAATATAGCGAACATCCGGATGGTTGGCGACTAGCTCTCGTTCAATTCCTGTCGCAGAACCAATGTAGGCGACTTCCCAACCCAGCTTGATAAAGTGGGGGATGAGCGCAAGATTCACAGTGACATGTCCTGCCGAACCACCACCGGTAAACACAATCCTTCTCTTCATTCGGTTCGAACCCTCCCCTGCCTCTTCCTCCCTCATGATAGCACCAATCCGAAAGAAAAGCCGCCCGTAACAACAGGCGACTTTTCCTGGAATCTAGAATTAGGCTTGCGGTTGATAACGCAGAATTGGCTTTCTTGCCGCTGTCGCTTCATCCAAACGTTTGACCACAGTAGTATGAGGAGCTTCCTGAACGATTTCTGGCGTTTCCTCACACTCGCGGGCAATTTGGAGCATGACGTCGATGAACTCATCGAGCGTTTCTTTTGTCTCGGTTTCGGTCGGTTCGATCATGAGGCACTCGTCCACGATCAATGGGAAGTAGATCGTTGGCGGGTGGTAGCCGAAGTCGAGCAAGCGTTTTGCGATATCGAGCGTGCGTACGCCCAGCTTCTTCTGGATTACACCAGACAGGACGAACTCATGCTTGCAGACGCGATCAAATGGCAGATGATAAGCCGTTGCCAGACGACGCATCATGTAGTTGGCGGAGAGCACCGCATTTTGAGAAACTTGCAGCAAGCCTTCTGGACCCATGGTACGGATATAGCTGTATGCACGAACGAGAATACCGAAGTTTCCGTTGTAGCCTTTTACGCGACCGATGGAAGCCGGACGATTGCTGTCCCAGTAGAAGCTGCCGTCTTCCTTTTTCGCTACGATTGGTGTAGGCAGGAATGGCTCGAGAATTTTTTTCACGCCGACCGGACCTGCACCTGGACCACCACCGCCGTGAGGCCCTGTAAACGTTTTGTGCAAGTTCAGATGCACCACGTCGAAGCCCATGTCTCCTGGACGGGCAATTCCTAAAATCGCGTTTGCATTGGCACCATCGTAGTACAAGAGGCCGCCAGCTTCATGAACGATTTTCGCCATTTCTACGATATCTTCTTCAAACAATCCCAGTGTGTTCGGGTTCGTCAGCATCAAAGCAGCCGTGTCTGGTCCTACTGCATCACGCAGTGCTTGAATGTCAACCAATCCACGATCGTCAGATGCAATCGTTACGGTATCCAAGCCAGCTACAGCAGCAGATGCCGGGTTCGTACCGTGTGCGGAGTTCGGCACGATTACTTTGGTACGATGCGCTTCCCCACGGCTCTCGTGGTAAGCGCGGATCATCATCAGGCCTGTCCACTCACCCGCAGCACCAGCAGCTGGTTGCAGGGTAACTGCGTCCATGCCTGTAATTTCACCCAGTTCTTCTTGCAGGTTGTACAACAGCTCCAAAGCGCCCTGTACGGTTTCTTCTGGTTGATACGGATGTGTCTGCGCGAAGCCTGCGTAACGGGCAACGTCCTCGTTGATTTTCGGGTTGTATTTCATCGTGCAAGAACCGAGCGGATAGAAGCCATTGTCTACCCCATGGTTGCGACGAGACAGTTCGGTATAGTGACGAACCAATTGCAGCTCAGATACTTCTGGCAGCTCAGCCGGCGTTTCGCGGATGAGGTGCTTTGGCAAAAGACTTGCTACTTCTACTTCTGGAACATCCAATGCCGGCAAATTGTAGCCCACACGGCCTGGTTTGCTCATTTCAAAGATCAGTGCTTTCTCCTGGTCGTTACGCACGTGTGATCGCCTCCAATTCAGCCGCCAATGTGTCGATTTCTTCTTTGGTACGTAGCTCAGTTACTGCAAGCAAGGTATGATTCGCAAACTCTGGATAGTCGAGACCGAGATCATAGCCCCCGATCATTCCAGCAGCCAGCAGCCCTTTGTTCACTTCTGCAACTGGTTTGTTCAGCTTCACCACAAACTCGTTGAAGAACGGTGAAGTGAATACGATCTCCAAGCCTTTTGCTTGCAGGGCATTTTTGGCGTAATGAGCTTTTTGCAGGTTCATCATCGCCATTTCTTGTACACCCTGCTTGCCGAGTGCTGTCATGGCAATGGAAGCAGCCAATGCGAGCAGCGCTTGGTTCGAGCAGATATTGGAAGTCGCTTTTTCACGACGAATATGTTGTTCACGCGCTTGCAGCGTCAATACGAAGCCGCGTTTGCCATTCTCGTCCTTCGTTTGACCGACGATACGACCTGGCATTTTGCGCATCAGTTTGGATGTGGTAGCAAAATATCCGCAATGTGGTCCGCCAAAGGCTGCTGGGATACCGAATGGCTGCATGTCGCCCACTACGATATCTGCGCCCAATTTGCCCGGCGCCTCCAGTACACCTAGAGCAAGCGGATTGGAGGATGTGATCAACAGTGCGCCTTTTCCGTGCGCAATTGGTTCAATCGCTCCCAAGTCCTCTACATTTCCGAAGAAGTTTGGATACTGCACGATGACCGCTGCTGTGTTTTCATCAACAAGCGCTTCCAGAGCCGCTGTATCCGTAACGCCGTCGCTGTTGATACCTACTTCAACCAGCTCAACATTTTGTCCATACGCATATGTTTTCAAAACACCACGCGCTTCCGGATGTACAGCGCGAGAAACGATTACGCGCTTTTTGCCAGTGTGACCCGCAGCCATCATCGCTGCCTCTGCCAAAGAAGTCGCGCCGTCATACATCGAGGAGTTAGCTACCTCCATGCCAGTCAGCTCACATACCATCGTTTGGAACTCAAAAATAGCTTGCAGCTCACCTTGGCTGATTTCTGGCTGGTAAGGTGTATAAGCGGTAAAGAATTCACCGCGGAGCAACATGTGATTGACTGTGCTCGGTGTGTAATGTTGATAAACACCCGCGCCTAGAAAATTAACATGCGTGCTGAAGTTTACGTTTTTATTTGCGAGGTGTGTAAAATACTTCACCAAATCTGGCTCGGAAAGTGCTTCTGGAATATTCAATGCACCTTTGAAGCGTACTTCTTCCGGAATATCAGCAAACAGTTCTTCTACACTCGAAATGCCGAGGGTTTCCAGCATTTCGCGCTTGTCCTGATCAGTTTGGGGCAGGTAGCGGTATTTCACGGACGTTGTCCTCCTCTAAAAGGATGTATGTGGTGTATCGCTTAGTTTTTTGGGCGTTTATAAAATGGAGCGGCAACGACTTCTGCTTTCAGACGTTTTCCGCGAATTTCTACCTCTACTTGTGTACCTAACGCAGTATGCTCTGTTTTTACGAGAGCGAGACCGACGTTCTTCTTCAAGGTTGGAGATTGTGTTCCCGTTGTCACTTCGCCAATGAGCTCTTCCCCCACATAAACGGGGTAATGCGTGCGCGGAATCCCACGGTCGATCATTTCGATCCCTACCAGCTTGCGTGGGGCACCGTTTTCTTTTTGTGCCTTCAGCACGTCTTGACCGATGAACGGCACTTCTTTGTCTACCTTGACAGCAAAGCCAATGCCCGCTTCGATCGGAGTGATGTCTTTGCTAAGCTCTTGTCCGTACAGTGGCAGCTTGGATTCAAAACGAAGCGTATCGCGTGCACCGAGACCGCACGGCAAAAGACCTTCTTCTTTTCCGGCATCCAGTAAGATGTCCCACAGCTCTGCTGCACGATCGGCATCCAAATAAATCTCGAAGCCATCTTCGCCAGTATAGCCAGTGCGGGAGACCAATGCCGGAATACCGCTCACTTGCACCTCACGCTCAAAACGGAAAAAGCCGATTTGAGACAAGTCTGTAATCGTCAGCTTTTGCAAAATGGATTCAGCCAAAGGACCTTGAATCGCGATTTGTGCTGTTTGTGGCGAAATATTCTCAATCGTTACGCCTGGAATCAGATGTTCTTCTAGCCACGCATAGTCTTTGTCGATATTCCCCGCGTTGATGACGAGCAAGTAATGATCATCTGCATACTTGTAAACAAGCAGATCGTCTACCGTACCCCCATCTGGGTAGCAAAGCACACTGTACTG
The DNA here is from genome assembly GCF_013284245.2 of Brevibacillus sp. DP1.3A. NCBI lineage: Bacteria > Bacillati > Bacillota > Bacilli > Caryophanales > Paenibacillaceae > Brevibacillus > Brevibacillus sp. DP1.3A. The sequence continues at coordinate 4,206,069 of NZ_CP085876.1, forward strand.
CGCCTGTCCGACTGCCAGCTTGGACACGTCATTCGTAGTCACACGCTGGAGATAAGAAAGAGCATTTTCCCCTTTTACGTCCACTTCTCCCATATGGGAAACATCAAATAGACCAGCTTTTGTCCGAACAGCTTCATGCTCTTGACCAATGCTTGTAAACTGCACCGGCAGATCCCAACCACCGAAGTCGATGGTTTTCGCGCCATACTTTGCATAAGAATCAAATAGTGGCGTACGTTTCAAATTGGACATGTGGCACCTCCTGTGAACAATAAGATCCAAAACAAAACAGAGGGGGAAAAACGGGTACACCAAAATAATGGTGCCCATTTCTCCTCCTCTGTCCTTGGTACCTGAGAGTTACCTTGCGAATCACATGGGGATTACTTCCTTCCCCACTTGCAAGTTTCCCCTTTGGTGGCTCGTGTGAGCTCTCTCCAGAGTTGCGTCCAGTAGAGGTACTTTTGCCTGAGAGATTCACCGTTACCGGCTTGCTCCTTCGGCGCTGCAAAACGTTCAAGCAGTCTCTCCCTACTACCTTCATTCGCGGTTGTTTCATGGTCATACATAAGTTTTTGCTATCATTTCCATACTAATGGATGTACTACCTCTTTATCCTACCATGAGAGTCCGAAGTTGAAAATATACAAATTAACAGTCAGATTCAGAAAAACTTAACAAAACACATTGACAATAGATAAATGTTCAGTTTTTAGACATTAACCTTGAAAGTTATGGCAGAGCTATGTAAAGGAGTATCTTATATGCCGAATGTTCCTATTTCATTTGATACGAGTTGGATCAATCCGCTTACAGACCGCATGCAAGAAGATGGTCCCTGGGATAAGTGGGAGCTGTTCAAGCTCTCATTGGAAGCCGAGGAAGCGATGGCTGTTCACGAATTTGATCAGCTGCAATGTCTGAAATACCTTCCACTCTTGTCACCATTTCCACACCAGTTGGAAACGGCGAAACGTGTCCTGCTAGAGATGCGCGGACGAGCGATTCTCGCAGATGAGGTCGGTCTGGGAAAGACGATCGAAGCAGGTTTGATCATGAAGGAGTATATGGTCCGCGGCTTGGCTAAAAAAATTCTCGTCCTGGTTCCGGCCTCTCTCGTCATTCAATGGACAAAAGAGCTTCATCAAAAATTCGGCATTGCAGCAGTCGCGCAAAAAAAAGAATATATGTGGCGGCAGCACGAAGTCGTTGTCGCATCAATTGACACAGCAAAACGAGATCCTCACAGGCGTCACGTCCTCGACATCGATTACGACATGCTCATCATCGACGAGGCCCATAAACTCAAAAATAAACGGACACGCAACTATCAGTTCGTCAAAGAAATCCGCAAAAAATATTGCCTGCTCCTTACCGCAACTCCTATTCAAAACGAGATGGACGAGCTGTACAACCTCATCAATTTGTTAAAGCCAGGTCACCTCGGCCATACTTCCACCTTCTCTACCAATTACGTTGAGGGCAAACGCCAATCCAAAAATAGCGAGAAATTGCGGGAAGAAATTGAAAAGGTCATGATTCGCAACAAACGAAGTGACGGTGGTATTCAATTCACCAGTCGCCGCGTTCAGTCGATTCCGATTGACCTTTCTCCTGAGGAATTGACCTTGTACGAAGGTGTGACCCGCTTCGTCCGCGAGCAATACCAAACAGGATTTGGGGTTGGCGGCTTCAACTCTCTCGCTCTGATTACCTTGCAGCGCGAAGTCTGCTCCAGTAAGGAAGCTGCGTTCATGACGCTGTATAACATGCACCAGCGCACCGGCGAGGACTCTCCCCTGCGCGCACAAATTCTTGAGCTAGTCGAGATGATCAAACAAATTGAGACGCATTCCAAGGCTGCCAAAACGGTTGAGCTCATTCAACAAATCAACGACAAAGTGATCATTTTTACAGAGTATCGGGCAACACAAAACTATCTACAAAAGTATTTGCACGACCACGGCATTACTTCTGTCCCCTTCCGCGGCGGCTTTAAACGCAGCAAAAAGGACTGGATGACGGATCTTTTCCAAAATCGTGCACAAGTCCTGATCGCGACAGAAGCAGGCGGCGAAGGCATCAATTTGCAGTTCTGCAATCAGGTGATCAATTACGACATGCCTTGGAATCCCATGCGCGTGGAGCAACGAATCGGTCGCGTCCATCGTCTCGGACAAAAAAGGGATGTGCACATTTACAATTTATCGACAACAGGAACGATCGAGGAGCATATTCTCAAGCTGCTCTATGAAAAAATCGACCTATTTGAAATGGTCATCGGTGAACTCGATGATATTGTGGAACGTCTGAATTTAAATCATTCCTTGGAAGATAATCTGATTCAAATCATTATGGATTCCCGCTCCTCCAAAGAAATGGCACTGAAGCTCGATAACATTGGACACGCGATTCGGGCAAGCAAAATAACAAATGAAGCCGTCCCGCTTTCTGAGGCGGCTGACCAATAACTCTTGTTGGAAACGAAAAAGAAATGAGGTCTCCTGATGCAACAACAGCAGGTCAGACAGTTTGTCGAGCGCTATTTGGCGACTTTTTCTGCCCATATCGTCGAGTCTCACCCGGATTATTTCACAGTCAAACTCCCTGTCGAGGTGGACAAAGATATCGGCAATCGCCCTTTTTACTGGAGCTGGGTGGATAAGATGAATTTAGCTTATCAGCCATTAGTGCTCACCTTTACTTTTCATCCGGATTGCATGCCTGAGGGTTTGCGATCCGAGCATCTGCATTTAGGGGCTGCACGCATGCAACAAATTTTCGCTTCAACCAAAAAGCATGGCAGCTTTGTCTGTATGTACGAACAACAAGGGGGCCTTTTAGGCAATGCCGGCAAGCGTCGTTCAACCCCTCTCGTGCCTTGGCTCGGGATGAACTTGAAGGTTTCTCTGCTCTGTGACAAGCGACGTGACATTTTATTGTACCTGGGTATTAATTTGCATCAGCCACGAATGGTGACGGATTTCACTTCGTTTTTATTTTCACTTTCCTTGACCCCTGCGATCCCTGACTACTATTACACGTTAGATCGAAAGGTAACCATACAGGAAGCCCTCCAAATGGCACAACAGGAAGTCGAACATACATTGGAACAAGCAGATCAGCAATGGGCAGAGGAAGCGCGCACACGTTTGAGCGAAGAAATGGCCATCTTGGAAGCGTACTATGAAGAGCTGGCACGGCGCGAACCAGAAAATGAGCAAACAAACGTAGACGAAACCGGGGAAGAAGCAGAACAGCCAGAAGCTCAGTCGTCACTCGAGCAAGAAACCCTGCACTCCGAACCTGATCCAGATGGACCAACTCCTGTCGAACAGCCAATATCTTTTGACGAATACCGGGCTTCTGGTGGACGAATCCTCGACTTTTTACGTGCAAATGGAATCCAAACCACTTCACGCGAAGAGATTAATCAAGCAGAATGGAAAAAGAGCACGCCAGATGAGGAAAGACAACGCCGAAAAGACGAGCTGGCATGGCAATACGAGCCGCGGATCGAGGTTTCGTTCATCAACGGCGGCTTGTTCTATTTATCTTCCGTTCCTCCGCTCATGCGGTCTTCAAAAGCAAAAAGCATGCGACATCTCCCCGCATCAGGGCGAATCATGTAAAAGATCAACGAGAAAATGTGAAACAGAAAAGACACGTTGCAACAAATCTTTTTGTCATAGCTGGTTACAATAGGAATAGGTTAAGCCTTTACAAAAGGTGGTGCATAGTTGTGACCAGACGATTTCTTCCTTTTATCGCTGCTCTTTTGTCTCTGATGCTGCTCTCCTTACCAGCTTTTGCGCAAGACGAAGCTAGCTGGGACCAGCAATTCCAAGCACAAATTCGAGAATGGATGGATGCAATCGCAAGCCGAGACCCTCAATTCAAGCAATGGCAGGACGCAAAAACGGACGTGCAAACACTTGGTGCAGGGCAGCATCAATGGCTGGTAAGTATAAAAAAAGCGGACAAGCAAGTAGGGTATTTGGTGATAGGAGAAGCACCTGATTCCAATTCCCATGAGAAATTTGTTCTGCTGGAATACGGTGTCGGGGAGTACATCTTGTTCGATGACGCTTTTGCTCCGAAAGAAATCGCGGCAGAGCCAGTTTATGACGGGTTCGCTTCCTACTGGCTGATCACCCAGAAGTCAGATACACAAATGGTCAATGCAAAAACGGGAGAAATGTATCCCACTTCCTTTCAAATTAGTGAGCCCGCTGTCGATGCCTTTGCAGGCGAGCAGCTCATACAAAATGGACAACGCCTGACTCAAATGAGAATTTTAAGCGCAGCCGAGGCTGATCCTTTTGATCATATCGGGTGGGTCAGCCAAATGAGTACAACAGACACAGACGTGTCCTGGAACCAATTGTGGCAGCAAGATTATACCTCGCCGGTAACATTAGCCGTCCCGATTCATCAGTCACAGGTTTTAGCACCCTTTGTCGTGGGGTCCCTGCATATATGGAACGACCAAAATGCTTATGTGGGCGTATGGGATGAGGGCCTGCGCTTTGTCCCGTATTCGTATGCACATCGTGTCGGACGATTTTTCGTAAACGAAACAAGCTCTCCTGCCGAATAACCGGTCGGAGAGCTTGTTTTTTACGTTTTCTATTCACCGATGTTCCGTAGGAGAGAGACGTTCATGAACGGCATGAAAAACTTCATTGACCGTCATTCCCTCTGCATTAATGACGGGTGCTCCTGTAATCGTTTTGTTTTGATCACCTAGCACGTTGATATCCTGGCCTGTAATGACAATCGCGTCTACCACCTGCTGCCAGTTGCCTAAATCAACAACTTCGTAACCATTTTGACGCAGCATCTCGCACACTTCAGACAGGGAATTTTCTACCGCTACTCTCGCCATATGCACCCTCCGTCCATGATAGGTTTACGAATTTTATTTGCGCCACAACAGTCGAATGGACATGGGAATGGCACCAAACCAGCGTGACGACCAGGACTCGCGTGGAGTCTTACGCAAACGGCGTTCATCTTTTGGAGTATCCACGTACTGAACAAACAGTTTCGTCAGGTACTTTAAATATTCCTGAAAGGACATCGCACTTGACCTCCTTCTTACTCGCGGATTCAAACCATGGCGCAAGCGCTGTCCCCTCTATTGTTCCCCGTCCTGCGTTCTTTCAACCACTTGGCTCGTAATTTCCATCACAATATCGGAAAGGCTCTTTCCTGTCGTATCCACCTGAATCGGCGCGAAATCGTATACACCTGCGCGCTCCGCCATTAAGGTTTTTACCCTTGTCGCTACTCCTCCTGCCAACAAGGGCCGGCCTGTATCCTTTTCCAAACGCTTGATGAGTTCCTCTTCCGTGGCATGCAGTGCGATTACGATGCCATGCTCCATCATCATCTCTACGTTTTGCTTCCGTAATACAGCTCCTCCGCCAGTTGTTAGTACCTGAGGCCCTGCTGCCAGTAATTGTGCAAGACGTTTCGTCTCGACGTCTCGGAAATACGCTTCTCCTTGATCAGTGAAGATTTCTGGAATGCTGCGATCTTCACTTTCCACAATCGCATCATCCAAGTCCGTATGCTTCATTCCCAAAGAGGCAGCGAGTGCGGCGCCAACCGTGGTTTTTCCTGTTCCCATAAATCCGACCAACACCAGGTTCATCATTTTGTTTCTGCCGCCTTTCCAATCGTTCAGTATGTATTGATCTTCACCGTTTTTTGTTGTTGATTGTACGCTGTTTCATATCCTAATGCTTTTTCAAAAAAGGACAGTGGAACCATCGTACGTTCTTTGATTTCGATTAACGGGCTACCTAAATCCATCCGCTTCCCATCTACGTCAGCAAAGCGCTCCCGTTCCTTTATAAATACTTCGCGCCCATTTCCTTTTACGCGGATCATTTGTTTCTTGTCGTCCCAGCTAATCGCTAATCCCATTTTCTCACCGAGCTCACGCAACGGAATATACACCGTATTTTGGGTGACCCGAGCCGGAATCGATGGATAAAAGCTCATGTTATTGATGATCGTAGTGATATAGGGCTCCAATTGCACTGCACCAAAGCCATTCTTATTTGCACTATTGGTATACAGGGTGAAATATTTCGCTTCCCCTTGCAAAGTTTGCCCAAGCGCTTGATCGAGATGCTCTGTACCAATGACACTACCATGATAATTTTGTTGGACGCGCTGCAAGAATCGCTTATAGGCATCGTCACCAATTTTGCGCCGCAGATTGTCAAACAGGAGTGCTCCTCGGGAATACCAGGTCAGCTTAAACTCTTCTTCGGTGGCAAACTTCTGCAATGGCTTGTCCAGCTTTCCATTTGGATAACGCTCTTGCAAACGTTTGACATCCCGGTTGTACTCATCTAACAAAGTCGTAGCTGATTGGGCACCATAACGCTTCTGTAAGTAATGAGACACGCCGATCTCCACCAGCCCCTCATCAAGCCACCCATGCGTGGACTCCAATGTAGCCACACTGTTATACCACCAAAGATGCCCTACCTCATGTGGCAGCCAATGATCGATCAGATTGTTGTAATGCATGTCTCTTTTGAATACGGCGAGATTCGCGTATTCCATGGCGTACGTCGTTCCTGTACTTGTTTCCGCAATCGCCACGTGCGGATACGGCAACGGACCATACATGTCGATGAAAGTAGGAAATACCGATTGGGCAATGGTCTTGATTCTTTCTATGTTTCCTTTATCAACGGAAGCAATGTCAACCGTTAAATTCGGAGCAAATTGAATCGTTTCGATATGATAAAGCGGACTTCCGACCAGTCCAAAGTTCAACAGATTTTTTGCTTGATAATGGACTTGTTGCTTACTGCCACCGATTGACTTCGTTTGTCCTCTGCCCCATGAACTGACCCATTTGTAGCCTTGTGGAGAGGTAAACGACACATCGTAATCTCCATAGTGGTAAACGAATGGATCACCAAAATCAACGCGTTGCGGTGGGTCGTACCAAACACCTTTTTGATTTTGTGCCCCGAGCATCGGGTACCATGTCGTCAACGTCCATATATCGTCTTTGACCCCAAAACGTGTGCCCCTACGTGGAACCGGGTTCTCAAATTCAATGGTTAGGGCCCCACGAAGCTCCTTACCAAGAGGATTTGCCATCTTCACCAGCGATTGACCACGTTCAAAAGAAAGCGGCTTGTCCTTGTAGCGAATCGACTTCACCGTCATTTTGTTCCAAAGGTAGTCGTAAATATACAGTCGTACATCTGGAGTTTTCGGGTTGTCGAACTCCAAGGTCATGTTTCCGGTTATTTTCGCTTCGGACGTATGTAATTCAGCTTGAATCTTATATACAGGGTTCAAATCCTTTACATAAGACGGCAGAGGGGGATCATATGAAAATGGATCGACGAACTTTTGCTCCTCCTCAGGTGATTGATTCATGGCAATGATTTGTGAAATGGCTGGCCAATACGCGACGACCCCAACTGAGCCAAAAAAAACGAGGATCGTCACACATACTAGCAAGCTCGTTTTATGTAGTGATTTCATGACAGCCCCCATATAATAAACCGCCCGGCGGCAGGCGCTAAGTGTTTTTGTTTCATTGTAGCAAATATATGTCAAACTGAGTAGAAATTCAGGAGATTCTGTAGAGAAAACGCCTTATTTGACAATGGTCTTTCCTAGGTGAAATAAAAAAGCCGCCACTCATTGTATCGTAATGATTGGCAGCTTTCTTTAGCGTTTACCACGTTTCGTACATAATTTTTCCTGTTTGGCTAAGATCATAGCCCCCGACCGCTTCCAATTCCTTTTGAAACGGACGCGATCCGAGAACATCAAGAACGGCCTGAATGAGCGGTTCATTGTCCTTATTTTTCAACAAGACTAGGTCATATCGCTCACGCACAGTTGGGACAAACTCTACGCCGACGAGTGAAGCTACCTTTTCAATGCCCACCCCTACGTCTGCTTCGCGCCGTGCTACTACCCCTGCGACTGCCAGGTGATTGGACTCTTCCCGTTCATAGCCACTCACGTCACTCCCCACTATTTTTGCCAGTCGAAACTGCTCTTCAATCAGCGTGCGTGCACCGGACCCTTTTTCCCGATTGACCATGCGAATGCCCGGCTTCGTAAAATCGCTCCATGCTTTGATCTGTTTCGGATTGCCTGCCTGGACGTAGAATCCAGCCCAACGTGACAACATATTGATGACAACAAATTGATGCCCACACAAAATACGACGAATATACGGGACATTGTATTCATTGGTATCCCCATCGTACAAGTGCGTGCTGACGATATCTGCCTTACCCGTATACATCGCTACGAGGCTGTTTAGAGAGCCCACGTACGAGCGAAGCGGTCGGTATGCCGCATCTTTTTTCTCCAAATGCCCCGCCAGTAGGTCCAAGCTCACATCCTGCCCGCTGATAATGATATTGCGGCCTGTACCAGCCTGCTCATATCGTGTCAATTGCTGAGCTTGTCCTGTCTGAGGAATGCTAACGGCTGAGGCTTGTCTGTATTCTCCCTTTGCCTTCGCCTTGTACGCTTCTAGATCGCTTTCATCTACGCGCATTTGCCGACCGACGCGATAAGCGGGCAACTCTCCTTTTTTAATCAGATCGTAGACCGTCAGCTTAGAAATACGTAGAATTTTTGCTATTTCTTCGGTGGTATAAGAATTTTGTTGACTCATGTTCCGCCTCCGTTATCTCCTTTGCTCTATTGTCAAACAAGTGTCGTAAAATCGCAATTGATTATTCATTACGAATCCATATAATCTAGTTATGTCCAGTTATAATTAATTATAACTAAATATAATTATGGAGGTCTTTTTTTATGAAGAAGCACTGGTTAGCCCTATTGACGGCATTTTGCTTGATGCTCACTGCTTGCTCGACAACGCAAACAGCACCACAAGCGAGTGAGCCAGCTAAAACCGAAACAGCAAAGGTAGAACTGATGATTTCTGCTGCTGCTAGCTTGACGGATGCCTTGAATGAGTTGAAAACCCAATATGAAACGGAACACCCAGGAACGACCCTCACCTTTAACTTCGGAGGTTCGGGCAAACTCGCCACACAAATTACGCAAGGCGCTCCGTCTGATGTATTTTTGTCGGCTAGTAAAAAAGACATGGACGGCCTAGAGGAACAGCAACTGATCGCCAAAGACACACGTCAAGACTTCACGAAAAACTCGCTTGTTCTCATTGCAGGTAACACAAGTGCTGTCGCAATCACTTCTTTTGAAGAGCTGAGCAACACAGCGATCAAGCATATTGCCGTCGGTGAGCCTGAGACAGTCCCTGCTGGACGATATGCGAAAGAAACTTTGGATACGCTGAAAATGTGGGATTCTCTTTCGGCACAAATGGTATTTGGCAGCGATGTTCGCCAAGTTTTGACCTTCGTAGAATCCGGTAACGCGGAAGTCGGTATTGTCTACTCCAGTGATGCCGCAGCTTCGAAAAATGTAAAGGTATTGGCGACAGCCAAGCCTGAATGGCACAAGCCTATCGTTTATCCAGGTGCTGTTGTCAGCGCATCGAAGAACCCAGATGCAGCAAAAGCTTTTCTTGCCTACTTGACAAGCGACAAAGGAAAAGCGATCTTACAGAAGTACGGGTTTCAATAAATAAACCAATCGAATCGAATTGGAGGTGGCAAGCGTGATCGAAACCAATCTTACTCCTTTGATGCTATCCCTTAAAGTAGCTGCGCTCTCCACCTCCTTTGTATTTGTCCTTGGGATGATTTCTGCAAGGTGGATGACACAAAAGGATTTTTGGGGGAAGAATGTGCTGGAGTCCTTCTTTTTGCTTCCGCTTGTTCTCCCTCCCACTGTTGTTGGCTTCGGCTTGTTGATGCTTTTCGGAAAAAACGGCTTTCTCGGCCAGCTTCTGCATGAATGGTTCAATATCACCGTCGTCTTTACGTTAACAGGAGCCGTTATTGCCTCGATTGTCGTTTCCTTTCCGTTGATGTATCAGAGTGCAGTCGCTGCCTTTACAGGAGTTGATCGTCGTTTGGAGAATGCGGCACGCACGATGGGCGCTTCCGAATGGCGATTATTCTGGACCGTTACCTTTCCATTGGCTTGGCCTGGCCTGTTGGCTGGGTTTGTTCTTTCTTTTGCCCGTGGTTTAGGGGAGTTTGGCGCTACGCTAATGCTCGCAGGGTACATCCCTGGGAAAACCGATACGATTCCCGTCGCCATTTATTTTGCTGTTGAGGCTGGTCAAATGGATAAGGCATTGTTTTGGGTCATCATTATTGTTTCCTTGGGTATGGGTACGACTCTCTGGCTGAATTGGTGGAGTCGTCGTAACGTGCGCAGGTACGCCAATCAAAAGTAAGGCAGGTGATTGGTAAATGCTCTTTGTCCACATACAGAAGCGTTTGCCTGATTTTATTTTGGATGTGTCCTTTTCGGTACAGAAGGAAATTGTCGTGCTGTTCGGACCATCCGGCTCTGGCAAAACAACGATATTGAACAGTATTGCAGGTCTGGTTCATCCTGATACCGGCGTGATCCAATTAGACGAGAACGTTTTTTATCGCGAAGGACAGAAGCCGCTTCCCGTACAAAAACGCAACATCGGGTATTTATTTCAAGATTATGCACTGTTCCCTCACATGACGGTCGACCAAAATGTTCGATACGGCTTAAAAAAGGGACATGAGCTCAATTTAGCCCCATTGTTGTCCACAGTGGGCATCGATCATCTGCTGCAAAAATATCCTCACCAGTTATCCGGAGGACAAAAACAACGGGTGGCACTCGTACGTGCACTTGCTACTGAACCAGACATTCTGCTCCTTGATGAGCCTTTATCTGCGCTGGATGCGGATACGCGTAAACAATGCCAGGATGAGTTACTTCGCCTTCACGCCATGTGGAACATCCCGTTTCTGCTGGTCACCCATGATCGTGAAGAAGCCGAGAAGCTCGCAGATGTCATTTTCCTGATTGATAACGGCACAATCAAAGAACGGAAACATGAAAAAAGCCATTCAGCAACGTCCATTTCCCGATAATGGGATGGCATTGCTGGATGGCTTTTTACTATCGAGCTGTGATTGGTTCAATTTTCACATCGTTTTGCTTTGCCCACTTATGTACTTCGACAAGGAATTGCAGTACGTCATGGCTCTCGTGATGGACACAAAGGGTATCGGCCGCCAAGTCAATGTGCTCGCCATTGACCGTCATTACTCTTTGTTTTAAAACGAGCTGACGTGTCTGCTCCATGCGCTCTTCCTTGCTGATCAGCACGCTTCCTTCCAACTCACGCGGGGCCAGTCGACCATTCGGCAAATAAGCCCGCTCTGCAAATACTTCCTCTGCCACCTGAAGCCCGTGTTCCAAGCCTGCCTCCACAAGCTTGCTGCCAGACAGTGCATAGAGGATCAGTTCTTCATCAATATCCGCAATGGCTTGGACAACCGCTTCGGCGAGCTCTGGACGTTCAGCCGCTTCGTTATACAGCGCACCATGCAATTTCACATGGTGCAGCTCCCCGCCGAGTGCTTTTGTAGTCCCAGCCAAGGCTGCAATTTGATACAGCACTAGCTCATACACTTCATTAACAGACAAGTTCATCGAGCGACGTCCGAAGCCTTGAATATCTGCATAACCGGGATGTGCCCCGATTTTCACATCATGCTTGAGTGCAGCTTCGATTGTTCTGCAAATAATATGGGGATCCCCTGCATGCAATCCGCAAGCAATATTAACGGAGGTGATCCATTTCATAATCCCCAAATCCTCTGATTGTCGACCTCTGCTGAAGCCCTCTGCCATATCGCAGTTAATATCCAGATGAATCATGTATGCTCACCCTTCTTTCACTAATCTATCTTTTGAAAACGCATTCATGCGCGTGGCTTCTCGTTTTCTTCCACTTTAGCATACCATGTACGCCAGTTTAACAAAAGCAAAAAAGCTGCCGAAAAATGGCAGCTTATGAACAACTTATGTCGAACCAACGGTTGCTTGGCTGCTTTCTTCTGTCTGCAAGGTCTCTGCTAGTGCCATTACCTGGTTCTTCTCTTGTTTATAATCGTATTCCTTTGCCTTATCCGGTCTGGCATTGTTGTACTCTACCGGGATCTCATGGCGATGGGAACGTTCAATTTTCGTTACAAAGTGTAGCTTTTCCATAATGCGAATCGTTTCATCCAACAAATTGGCATCCACATACATCGAAACGTAATTTAAGCGTTTGGAGATGTAATGAATGGTGCCAAATTTGCGTAAATTTTTGGCGGCACGCGTGTTTTTCACCCACACGGCGACCCCCAGACGTCGCTCTCTCATGTTTTGCCGTCGGTCTCCTTCCCAATCGTGGTATACTTACTGGTGAAAGCTTATTATAGAAAGGAATCGTGGTCTATGCTGGCTACGTTTTATCATCAATTCGAGGAAGCGCTTCACCGCGAAAAAATAGTGACCCATAGCAGTTGGCGTACATATGCAGGCCAGCTTTTTTTCTATGTATGCAGTACGCTCCCTGCTCCTATGCTGACAAAGCAGCTCATGGAAACAGGAGAGCGCCTGACCACTGATACCAAATTAAAGCCAGAATGCATTTACGTGCGTTCTGATGACGCGCAGCATGTGTATCGCTTCCGCTTTCGCGTACCTGACGAAAAGCAATTTTGCTGTGGCAATCTTTGTGAAGACTGCTTTCTGCTGCGCCAAAATGAATCGGGAACAGCGTAAATTACGATGGCTTTTTCACACTGCAGCCGCAGCTTCCGCCTGTCCCGCAGCCACTACCCTGCGCCTCTAAGAATGGATTGTTGCTCGGCACCTTGATCGTATCCGATACGGAATGAGCAATGGTTCTACTCACCTGATATAAGAGCTCATCCAGAGCATCCTCTGCTCTCTTGAATGCCTGTACGGAATCCCTCAGTTCAATGCTGCGCTTCAGTTCCCGTACTTCTTTGGATATATGATTGTAATCCGGGTGATACTTCCCGAACCGTTGCACATCTTCGTACTGTTCCTTCTTAGCCTCGAACACGACGAGCAGACGTTGCACTTCCTCATCTGCTTCCATTTGGCGTTTGGCCTCTAGATACCCCGAGACCTCGCGCGATTGGTTAATCATCGTGGACAGCTCATGAGACTCCATGATCAACTGTGACATATCCACAGCTTCCAATGTTTCCATAAAGCGAGACCTCCTTTCGCCGTAAAGCTTGAAAACTTTACGTCATTCCTGATTGTATCATGATGCACACCCTTAGTACAGATATTCAGGCACTACAATGCGCACTCGCTCAATGTTGTCGAGACGGTAATAATGTTTACCGCTCTGTCCGGCAATCGAAACCATCCAATACCCCATTTCCAGGCGTACTTCTGTCGGTAGCCCTCGCAGCTTTTCTTTTCCGCTTTGCTGGATCTCGACTTCCAGCTTCAGTTCTATTGCACGCTTAAACAAATCTCGCATGGACTGTGGATGATACGATTGGAAATGCTTCGTCCACATTTTGGGTAGTGCTGCGATTTGCTCATTTTGCTCAGGTAACGTGTTTTCTATAGCATAACCGTCCCAAGGCCGTTCGATGAGAAGCAAGCCCTTATTCCCGGCTTGACTGTTTTGGTGCAGTTGGAGCTCTTTGCTTGCACTAGCAACATGTGACAGCACTTGCGGCTCATAACCGAAGTGACGAAGTAAACGGATCAGTTCTTTTTCCTGCGAGTACGGAATCAAAAACGCAGTCGGCGATATCACTTGGGTAAGAAATGGGCGAAAGTCAGGAATTTCGCGCCATTCCTCCAGAAATCCAGCATGTGCTGTCCGAACGAGGAAGTACGGCTCCATTTGAATCTGCCTTGCTGTTCTGGCCCATTGGCTCACAACCTCAATCAAGCTCTCAGGCAACGGATGAACACAGGAGGCACGAAGTTTTTCGATGACTTGCTCCTCCGTCCCTCCTTGAGACAAATACGTTTGCAACAGCCTTGCTTGTAATTCACCCCGAATCAATTGCCCATCAAATTGGAGCTGGCAAAACCGGCTGATCTCCCATACATCCAGCAACGGGACAAGCGGAGGAATTGTAATGGCACCTGTGGGGTCCACAAACCAGCCTTCCTCTGACGATAATCGCGGCAAGCTGCTCCAACGCCAATAAATCCCACGTTCCTCGTCCATCCCGAGCTGAATCCATCCTAAGCCTAACAGCAAATGCATCCATTGCTCCACAATGCGCTCCTCTGCATTATCGGGCAAAAGGAATCCTGCTTCTTTTAGCATGCGCAATTGCTCATGGATGGAACACCACTGCTCGACAGGAACCTGTCTCATCAATTGAATGAAAAATTCCCACCAGTCACCATGCGGCAAAAATTGTTCCATCACGAGTTGGTACATCTCTTCCCAACGTACGAGCGGCCGTTGATGCAGCCATTGCTTCGTTCGATTGAGATCGAGTACGAGTTCTCGCTCTTCCCTATGCACCAAGCCTAGTCTGAGCGCGATATCAAGGACAACGGTCAAGGATAAGCCCTCTCTTTGTTCCTGATCGAGCGGTGGAATCACGATTCCTTTTACATGCTCGTCTGTAAACGAGAGCAGCGGCAGCATTTTTTGCGACATCCTGCGATGAATGCTTCCTTTTTGCGTAATGGGAATTTGGTTGTCTCGAATAAACAGCAGAAGCCCAAAAAGATCCAGCTGTATCCCTCTGCCTGCTGATATATAATAAGGGAGCGTTTTTGAAAGAGAAACAAAAGCCTGAGAGGCTTCCGGCAGCATTTGATTCGTCAATTGCTCTCGAACCTCTTGTGGCATCAAATAGCCGATCTCACTCCACATTTTCCGTACAGTCAAGATCAGTCCAAGCCGTCGTAATTTCGTCAAGCCGACTGACAGATGTCTGTGCTCTTTTGCCGTTTCACGTTCCCAGGTTCGTTTGCTAAAAAAGCCTCTCGTCGCTTTGGTTACGAAAAGCCGGATAACGGCTAGTTCCAGCTCATCTGCCTCTTCCCATACTTGCCCAATAAAAACGGGGTCCAATAATCTAGCTGTTAAATCTTGCTCTTCGGCAATCTGATATCGTTTGGTCTGTTCATGTAGAATCGCTTGTCGCGTTGATTCGGACAGGTATTCCAGCGAATCCTTCACACGCACGCCTGTCACCTCAGTCTATATGATGTTCGATTCATTACTTTTACCTATTGGAGGGATCTTGATGTTGCATGTATTTCCTAGCTTACTCTTAACAGCAACCTTAGCTGTAACAGGTACACAAGTCTTGTCACCTCAACATCCTACCGTATCTGAGCCTGTGGCGAAAGAGGCTGTACAAGCAGATGCTGCTTACGAGGCCGTTGCTGCTCCCTATCCGCCGGCTGTGCAGGAAGCTTTGAAGAAAGTTCGAAAAAATGGCGGTCACACTATTGTTCGTGCCAATGGAAAATCCTATGTAGTCGTGGGTGCAGGACAGCGCCCTACAGGAGGATATCGTTTAGTGGCGGACCAAGTCAAGCGGACAGGCCCTCATGCCTTTGCCGTACACGTTCGGGTACAATCACCAGCTCCAGGTTCGATGAAAACGCAAGTCATCAGCTATCCGACTCTGGTGATTGCCCTGCCAGACCAGCAAGCAAAAGTCAGTGTGCATATGCGCTAGTCTATCCATGAAAAAAGCCGACAGTTCGAAAGCCACAAGGCGTATCGAAGTCGGCTTTTTTCCTTTTCCCAACAGTTACCCTTACTTATCAGGGCTTTACCTCAATGGAAAAGCTCTCTGCAACACCATACGACTCGTGGTTATTATGGGCCAATTCTACCTTGACCTCATGTTTCCCAGCCGGGATATCCTTCATGACATAGCTAGGCTCAAATACTTTGGCGATCTTTTTGCCGTCGAGGTACAGATGAACATGGCCTTCTCCGTGCTTGTTTTCTTTCCCCATGTTTTCGAGGGAAAAAGAGAAGTTCGTAACGGCCAATTTGAGCTGCAAATCATCTTTCTCAAGGGTATGCTTCACAGCGAGTGTCGGCGCTGCATGATGAGCGTGCGACTCGTCTGCTACCACTTCGGTTTGCGCTTGTTGGTTCGCGTACACAAACCATTCCACACCAGCCGCAATGGCAATCAATAGAAACAAGCGGAAAAGAAATCGTTTGGTTTTCACCGGAGCTGCTCCCTTCCAAAATGAGTCTTACCCCAGTGTGCCCGACTCCTGATTGGTTCATTCATCCATTTTTGCCTCATAATCTAACCAGCTATCCATACATACTCAGCTTTCCAATAGGTAAGAGTAACCTCAAGATGCTTTGGGGAGGTCAGTGACTGCGTATGAATGCATGGAATGAAACTCTTTCTATTTTTGCATTAGGAGGAGTATATGAAATCGGCAAAAACATGTACGGGATTCAATGCGGGGATGAAATTGTCCTCATCGATTGTGGCTCGAAGTTCCCGGATGAGAGTTATTTAGGAATTGATCTGATCATACCGGACATTAGTTATCTGCTGGAAAATCAGGAAAAAGTCCGAGCCTTGATTGTCACGCATGGGCATGAGGATCACATCGGGGGCATTCCCTATTTTTTAAGACAATTAAACGTCCCTGTTTACGGTACCCGCTTAACGTTAGGACTTATCGAATTGAAGCTGAAGGAGCATAATTTGCTTCATCAGACCACCCTCATCTCCATCGATCGTCACTCTACTATTTCATTAGGTTCGCTCACGATTAGCTTTTTTCAAACGAACCATAGCATTCCTGATTGCTTGGGTGTCGTGTTTGAGACAAAAGCAGGCTCTATAGTGCATACGGGCGATTTTAAATTTGATTTAACGCCGGTGCATAAGCAATCCCCCGATTTGCACAGAATGGCTGAAATCGGGCAGAAAGGTGTATTGGCCTTGTTGTCGGAGAGTACCAATGCGGAGCGCCCAGGCTTTACTCCATCAGAAAGGAACGTGGGCGATCGTCTGTTAGAAGCATTCAGTAAGGCACAGCAGAAAATATTTGTCTCGACGTTCGCTTCCAATGTATACCGCCTGCAACAAGTCATTGATGCCGTAGAAGCGACGAATCGAAAGCTAGCTTTGCTGGGACGAAGTATGGTCAATGTGGTCAAAATCGCATCGGAACAAGGCTATTTGCATATCCCAGAAGACATGCTGGTGGAAGTAGAAGAAGTGAGCGAGCTCGATCCAGCCCGCGTCGCTGTTCTATGTACGGGAAGCCAAGGCGAACCGATGGCAGCCTTATCCCGGTTGTCGACCTCCGGGTATCGGCACGTTAAAGTAGAACGCGGCGATACCGTCATCCTCTCTTCTTCCCCCATTCCAGGGAACGAACGGAATGTAGCGCGCATCGTCGACAACTTGTTTATTATGGGTGCCAACGTTATATATGGCTCTGGGACTGGCTTGCATGTGTCCGGCCACGGCTTCCAAGAAGAATTGAAGCTCATGCTCACTCTCATGAGGCCACAATATTTTATCCCCATTCACGGTGAGTATCGGATGCTCCATCAGCATCGTCTGTTGGCTGAATCCGTCGGCGTTGATTTCGAGTCCACTTTCATTGTAAATAACGGAGATGTCGTGGATATTCAGGATGGTGTGGCTGTGCAGGAAAGAAAAATCCCTGCCGGAAATACCTTGGTGGATGGTTTAGGAATCGGTGATGTAGGGAATGGAATATTACGGGATCGCAAACATCTTTCGGAAGATGGCATTCTCGTGATCGTTGTGACGCGCAGTAAAACCGACGGCAAGATTTTGTCGGGTCCTGACCTTATTTCTCGCGGATTCATTCATGCCCCGGAATCAGAGGGTCTGTTGGAAGAAGCGACTCGCCTTGCATCCGAGGTGATCACCAATTTACAGGAAGCGAATGTGAGTCAGTGGAACCGCTTGAAGCAAGGAATGCGGGAATCGATTGGGAAATTCGTATATGCCAAAACAAAGCGCAGACCCATGATCCTGCCGATTATTATGGATGTATGAGGAAAAGCCTTCTTTCTGGAGGGCTTTTCTAGCATGATATTTTCAATCTTGGGGTGATTTGAAATGGGGAAAATGGTTAGACTTTTTACGTGCCTTCTTGCCATCTTTTTTATTTTCTTTGCTTCGGTTCCAGTGTCTGAAGGGGCAGAACTCAAAGCAAATGTCATTAGAGATTCAATGATTTATGGAGGATCAGAGGAAACCAATTTTTTTATTTATGCCCTATTCCTTAATCAAGGTGAAGCAACCGCTACAAATTTTAAATACTCAGGCCTCTCATTTACAGACAGAAACGGAAGGGTTCACTTCTACCCCGAAACTAGCCATACTGTTATCAATTCGTCGTTGAAGCTAGAGCCGGGACAGTTTGTAGAAGCAAAATTTGAACTCCCCTATGATTTTATCGATTCTAGGTTTAAGAACTTGAAAGACATCAAAAAAATTAGTATAGACTTTATCCACGATAACGCTGCTCCTTATAAAGACGACTCAGCAGTGCTTGTGACCGTAAATAATAAAAAGCTTGTGCAACAAACCTTTGTTGAAAATGATGTCACTTATGTTTCCCTTCGCGAGTTAGCCGGCATTATTGGTGCTTCTATCCAGTGGAATGATCCTACCCAAACGGCAACGCTCATCCTGAGAGACAACTTCATGGAATACGATAGAAAAATAGTCATACCGGTTGGCAGTGATCGCTTTATTGATGAAGGTCGCGAAACTACTGTGTCGGGAAAAGCGAAGCTGTACAATAACACCACCCTGGTTGTACCTTTACGAGATATTGTAGAAATGCTGGATTACTATGTTGTTTTTGAACATAAAGGGGGTCAGAAAACCATCATCGTCGTTCCGAATAATCTTTACAGATGAGTTGGGAAAAGCCTTCTTTCCTGGAGGCTTTTCTAACATGATATTTTCAATCTTGGGGTGATTTGAAATGGGGAAAATGGTTAGACTTTTTACGTGCCTTCTTGCCATCTTTTTTATTTTCTTTGCTTCGGTTCCAGTGTCCTATGCATCATTGGAGAAGAATCCTTTGCAGTTTGAATTAACCGAATTAAAATTCATAACAAGTTCTGATGGAAGTCACTATGCACAGGGTTATATGAGATGGGGAAATGTCAGTCCCTATGAAATCCATGACCTTAAAGGAAGCGTTGATTTGGTCAATGGTAAAGGGCAAAAAATCGGCACTACACCTAAATACATTGACAGTTATCATTTGGAAGCAGGAGATAACGATTTAGGTCTTTTCGATATTGAAAACTTTGATCTGGCTCCTTTCGTTACCCATCCCTCACAGATTGAGGGTGCTTATCTAAAGCCAACATATACGTTTACATTAGGGAAAAAAGCAGAATTCAAACCAAACGTCATTTTTGGAAAACAATATCATGGAATGGACCAGGAAAAATTTTACTTCAGGACCTTTTTACTTAATCAGGGAGAGGCAACCGCTACTAATTTTACATACTCTGGGGTCTCCATTACGGACAAAAAAGGACTCGTTCATTTCTACTCCGAAACGACCCACCCAGTTGTCAATTCGTCATTACGTTTAGAGCCGGGGCAATATGTGTACGCATCATTTGATATACCACTTGATTTTATCAATTCTAACGTTGGAAAGTTTGAAGAAATTGATGATGTCAGTATAACTTATACGCACGAGAACTCTGCACCTTATATAGACAACGCTGCGCTGAGTGTGACAGTAAATAATAACAAGCTATTACAACAAACCTTTGTTGAAAATGATGTCATTTATGTTTCACTTCGCGAGTTAGCCGATATTCTTGGTGCTACTATTCAATGGGACGACTCTACGCAGACCGCAACACTCATTGAAGAGGACACCTGGCAAGGGGAAAATAAGATAATCATCCCAGTTGGAAGTAATCGATTTGTCCATAATGGGTACCCAACCACTGCATCTGCAAAAGCAAAGCTGCATAATAACACCGTTCTGGTCGTACCTCTACGAGATGTAGTGGAAATGATGTATGGTTATGTTGATTTTGAACATAAATGGGGACGAAGATCCATCATAGTTGTTCCGTACATCCCTGATATGTAGCAACACAATTATCTTCTCCCAACATGATATTTTCAACCTTGGGGTGATTTGGAATGGTGAAAATGGTGAGACTTTTTACGTGCCTTGCTTTGACCTTTATTATTTTCTTTGCTTCGGTTCCAGTTTCCTTGGCATCTTTGGAGAAGAATCCTTTACTGTTTGAATTTACGGAAGTAAAATTTGTAACCAAGCCGGATGGAAGTCACTATGCACAAGGATACTTGAATTGGGGAAATCTCAGTCCTTATGAAATTATTGAACTTAAGGGAAGCATTGATTTGCTCAATAAGCAGGGGCAAAAAATCAGTACGAAACCTAAGTACATTGAACGTTATAATCTCGAAGCGGGTACTAGTGGTTATGACTTTTTCGAAATGGTAGACTTTGATCTTGTTCCTTCCGTTACAAATCCCACACAAATCGAGGGTGCTTATCTAAAACCAACGTATACATTTACATTAGGAAAAAAAGCCGAACTCAGACCTGAGATCGTACCCGGAGCAATAACATTTGGGCCGTCCGGGGACAATCTCTCCATCAAGACCATTTTAATTAATCGCGGAGAGGCAACAGCCTCAAATTTTAAATACTTGGGAATATCATTAGCTGATGAGAATGGCATGGTTCACTTTTATTCCGAGACCAATCACGCTGTTATCAATTCATCACTGCGGTTAGAACCGGGACAATTCGCCCGCGTATCCTTTCAAATACCAATGAATTTTATCAATTCTAGGTTTAATAGCTTTCAAGATATATTCACGATAAAGTTTTCTTTTACGCATGAGAACTCAGCACCTTATAAAGATACAGCCCTGAGTGTGACAGTTAATAATAAAAAGCTTAATGATCTAATCTTGGTTGAAAATGATGTCACATATGTGCCGCTTCGCGACTTGGCGGATGCTCTTGGTGCTACTCTTCAATGGGACGATTCAACTCAGTGCGCAACAATCACTCAAGAGACCTACCCGGGAAGCGCAATTTGGATTACCATTCCAGCAGGAAGTAATCGATTCATAATCAATAATTACCCAGTTACTACATCGGCAAAAGCCAAGCTGCACAATAATACCATTCTTATGGTCCCGTTACGAGAAGTTGCAGAAATGTTAAACTGCGAGGTTAATTTTGATCATAAATGGGGGCAGAAATCCATTATAGTGATCCCACACGATTACAGCGAAGAATGACCAAATGACCACTGGAAAAAAGAGAGCCCACCGGCTCTCTTTTTTCCTCTCAAAATATCTTCTTCGCATCCCGCTCTTCCTTCAAAATCTCTACAGCCTCGCGAAAACGCATAGAGTGAACGACTTCCCGCTCTCGCAAAAACTTCAAGCTGTCCTGCAAATCAACATCATCCGTCATGTCAATCAGCCATTGATACGTCGCGCGGGCTTTTTCTTCAGCAGCGATATCCTCATACAAATCCGCGATTGGATCGCCCTTGGCAGCGATATAGGATGCCGTCCACGGCACACCACTGGCATTGTTGTAAAAGAGCGCCCGATCATGATTGGCGTAATGGTCACCCAGTCCCGCTTCCTTCAACTCTTCGACAGTCGCGTCTTTGGTCAGCTTATACACCATCGTGGCAATCATTTCGAGATGCGCAAACTCTTCGGTAGCGATATCCGTTAATAACCCTACGACTTTATTCGGGATCGTATACCGCTGGTTCATATAGCGCAGAGCGGCTGCCAGCTCTCCATCCGCCCCTCCATATTGCTCAATTAAATACTTCGCCATTCTTACATCGCACTTACTGACACGAACCGGATACTGCAGTTTTTTCTCATAAATCCACATCGGTTTCGTTATCCCTCTCTTCTAAACTTGCCAAGGCCATGGATCATCATTCCACTGCCACGGATACCCTGAATAGCTGCGACCAAGATTTTGCAAAGGCCCGTACAATTTCTCATATTCGTTCGCCAAAACCCAGCGCTGCTCCGTTAAATCATTAAACTGGTGAAGCGCATTCTGATCGGTGGGATGCGTATCTAAATAAAGGCTGAGCTCTACCAGTACAAAGTCGATCGCTTGCAGCTGTTCAAGCAATGCGTAATATTGTTCATCGCCAAATCTATTTTCAGCTGTCATGAGTGCTCCCTCCCCAAATGACTCAGTCTGGGATCATAGGGGCTAAAAAGTGCCGGCCATAACGTACCTAATTTCAA
The DNA here is from genome assembly GCF_013284245.2 of Brevibacillus sp. DP1.3A. Lineage (NCBI taxonomy): Bacteria > Bacillati > Bacillota > Bacilli > Caryophanales > Paenibacillaceae > Brevibacillus > Brevibacillus sp. DP1.3A. The sequence continues at coordinate 4,228,313 of NZ_CP085876.1, forward strand.
CGCTTCCATCGGGCTGTATTGTGGTAAGTTCTCCGGCTGAAACGTCATGAACAGCTGAGGGGGCACCTGGTACGTCTTCACCCGAATCGGCGGACAAGGATCATAAGGACCTACATACGGATAGTAGTCACGTGTTTGCGAATGCAATGCCAATATCCTCCTCCAACTTACATTTTCTATTCCTTCATGACTACACTATGCAGCCCACCCAGTAGGCGTGATTGATCCCCCAAAACGAAGAAACCGCTCTCCTCTGTAAAAGGAAAGCGGTTAACACTACGATTCCACCTGTCCAGTCCATTTCGCCATGCCACCGTCCAGATTCGCAACATCTTTGTAGCCATTTTCTAACAGAAGGTTTCCGCTCTCCACTCCCATCCTTCCGGTATGACAGACGAAGACGACTTTCTTGTCTGTGGGGATGCTCCTGTATTTCTCATTAATCTCTGCAAAAGGAATATTAATGGCATTGGGGACTCTTCCCTCTTCAAACAATTCAGGCTCGCGCAAATCCACAATCACCATATCTTTTTCACCCGTCATCCATTGCGCCAACTGTTCTGAATCTATGATTTGCAATGATTGTTTGGTATTCCAAAATACGAACGCTACCATAGCGAGCACGACCACCAGAGCACTCGTTATCCATATCTTTTTCATCCGTTCCACCTTTTCGTATTTTATTTTGTCGCAGCCCTACCAAAATGCCATGAAGTCTGAAATACCGAGTAGGACAAACACGATACCAGCCAATTTTTGCGTTACCGCCCCCCATTTCCTTGTGTTCTTCATGAGAGAAGGGCTATCACTTGCAACGGCAAGCAGTAGTAAAACGATGAGTAGCGGCAGCGCCGTGCCAAGTGCAAATACAGTCGGAATGATCGGGCCGAACGAGCTCGTGAACATCAAAGGCATCGTCAGTCCAAAATAGAGCCAGAACATCGTCGGACAAAACCCGAGGGAAAAGGCAACGCCAAGCCAAAAGGATTGTTTCTTTCCCTCAAATCGCTCCGAAAAACGCTTGATTTTTTCCTCAATTGATTGCGTATGTAGAAATGGCAGTCGAATCCATCCGATTAAGAACAATCCAATCAAAATAAACATCGGTGCTAGTAATTTTCTCGCCCACTGAAACAATGGAATCGCTTGTGTAGAGAGTTGTTCGCCAAACGCAAATACGATTGCTCCCAAAGCGGAATACACGACTGCTTTGCCAAGGATGAACGTCCATACATGACTACGAAAGCCACCTTTGACGACGACATTCTTCCCGAACACTGTAAATGCAGCCACATTCCCTGATAACTGGCACGGTGCAAACGCCCCAACGATCCCGAGCAACAACGCTCCAATCAACGGTGCTTGTTCACCCATTCCGTAATACAAATCGGAAAAGGGCTTGCTGATCCATGCTCCATATTGATACAAGTACGAATACCAATCCATGCTTCTCCTCCGAGTGGGGCTTCCATTTCTTTTCTTTTATTTTACAAAAAGGTTGTGAGGAAACTATGAAGAAAAAAAGAAAGGCATGATTCGCCTCTCCTTTGCTTCATCCCGTCACTTGCAAGCGTCCCATCATGCCGCTTTCTTTGTGTCCAGGGATCGTACAATAAAATTCATAGATTCCTTCCTCCAATGCCTTCCATACTGTTTCAACAGACTCTCCCGGTTTGGCGTGCAAATGAACCACGCCCTCAGCCATTGCTCCATGCCGATGTTCCGTGCTTGATTCTGAAATCGTTACAATTTTTCCATGCGACACAACCTCGATATCGTGCTCTACACTGCCATCATTTTGAAAGACGACTTTGATCTCCGTATTTTTTTTCACGGTAAATTGGTTCGGTTTATAGGAAAAGTCGACGGCTGTGAGGTTGATTTCTGTCGCGCGATCGCCTGCATAAAGGGCCGGGGATGGAAACGGTAATGATTGAAACCAGAAGAAGACGGCAAGCAGCAACACAGCTGGAGCGGCAGGATGATGAAAAATGGAGGACCACTTCGTTTCTTTTTTATTAAAATCAATCAGCTTGGCTACGAGCAGCATACATACGGTATAGAGCATGACGAAAACAAACAAGAGAGGCTCTACTTTTTCACTAGGGACCATCTCTCCCAGCATGGCGCCCATCATCCCGCCCATGACGCCTGATAAGATTCCTTCTACAATACTCAGGATCGACAATGGAACTCCTAGCAGAAAACCAGACAGTCCACCTGCCAGCATTCCCCACATGGTGGATACATAAAGGTCTCCCCTGTAAACATCGCCGAGGATCAACCCTCCAATCAAGCCAATCATCATACTGACAGACATCGTGCTCATCATGCCTTGCATATGATCGATTCCCTGCTTTCGTCGCCATATAAACCATGTGAAACAAACGTAAGCGAAACCGACGTAGATCAGGACCTGATACACCGCGCTCAAGATACCACCCCCGAGTATATTCCCCACATTGTAAAGTATGTCCTACGCCAACAAAATAGGACAAAACGAACGAGAAAACCCTCTGACTACTGTCGAGAGGGCTCACACATTTTCTAGTTCGCATGCCTGTTGGTAGCCTTTGCGCTCTCATATTCCCCCTGGTGATGGATACATGAAACATAGTGGTCGGATGAGATTCGCTCTAGCATAGGTACCATATTCCGGCAGTGGTCAACCTGATGGGGGCAGCGGACAAGGAAAGGACATCCTCTTTGGATTCCTTCATTCTGCACTTCCCCATCTACTATCAGCTCTTGCCTGTGTTTGAGAAAATGATTAAGATCGGATACCACGGCTACGAGTGCACGTGTGTAAGGGTGAGAGGGATGATACAGAATCTCATGAGTCGGTCCGATCTCGACGATATTCCCTTGATACATAACAGCTATCCGATCACACATGTAGGCAGCCGTCGACAGATCATGGGTAATAAACAGCATCGTCAGACCCATTTCTTCCTTCAATGATTTTAATAGCTGCAAAACGCCCATTCTGACCGACACATCCAACATGGAGGTCGGCTCATCAGCCGCAACGAACTTTGGTTTTAAAATGAGCGCTCGAGCGATTGCAATTCTTTGCCGCTGTCCCCCGCTTAGCTGATGCGGATATCGCTGCAAATAGCTTTCGGCAGGTCTTAACTCGATATGGTTGAGAATTTGAAGCACTTTCTCCCTCTTCTCTTCAAAGGTGCTCGCTTTTTTATGGGCATGGAGCGGCTCCATTAAGATTTCAAGAATAGTCATTCCTGGATTCAATGAATCGTACGGGTCTTGAAAAATCATTTGCATCTCTTGCCGAATTCCCCTCACTGCCCGTTCCCCTAATCGACACAAATCTTGCCCATCAAAAAGAATTTGACCGGATGATTCTTTTGTAAGCCGCATAATCATTCGAGCAGTCGTTGTTTTCCCGCACCCGCTCTCCCCGATGATCCCGAGAATCTCCCCCTTTTTAATAGAGAAATTCACATTGTTTACTGCATAGACCGTCGTCTTTTTGCTGCGAAAAAACGCTCCCTGCTTCTTTTCAAAGCGTTTGACCAGATGTTGCACCGTCACCAAATCATCATTGGATTGCGACTTTTGTGTGATTGCCATGTCTTACCCTCCTACAAAACAGGATACAAAATGCCCTTCATGCACTTCTCTTATTGGAGGTGACTCTACCTTGCATTTGTCTTGCACATGTTGGCATCTCGTATGAAATCTGCACCCTTTTGGCGGGTTAATGAGCAGCGGCACTGTCCCCGGAATCGAACGGCATTCTTTCTCGGGGTCATTCATATCGGGAGTGGCAGCGAGCAAACCTTGTGAGTACGGGTGCCTTGGGTTCGTAATCAATTGTTCCGTTGTCCCCCATTCCACAATCTTGCCCGCATACATAATGGCAATCCTTTCACAGATGGCTGTCACCATCGGCAGGTCGTGAGAGATAAGAATAATAGACAAGTCCATAGATCGTTGCAGATCTTTCAAAATCGCGATGACTTGCGCTTGGGTCAAAACATCCAGTCCGGTCGTCGATTCATCTGAGATGACGACCTGCGGATTACAGGCTAGCGCCATCGCTATGGCTACACGCTGTTTCATTCCTCCGCTGAATTCATGTGGGTACGACTTGCGCCTTTGCTTGGGAATCCCGACCATTTCCAATAGCTGCTCTGTTCGTCGAATCGCTTCCTCCATCGTCATTTTTTCGTGTAACAGAATCGCTTCCATAATTTGTTCCCCGACCGTAAATACAGGATTTAAGGCATTCATCGCGCTTTGAGGAATAACCGAAATTGATTTCCAGCGAAGCTTCTCGATCTGCTCTGCTGGCGCCTGCAACAAGTCGACTCCACCCAGCATGGCTTTCCCGCTCATGACCTTCCCCGGGTATTCGAGTAATCGCAGAATGGACTGAATCACGGTGGACTTCCCGCAGCCAGACTCTCCGATCAGTCCGAGCATTTCCCCCTTTTCCAGGTGAAAGCTGACATCCTCAACGGCTTCTACTACACCATTTGCCGTAAAAAAGTGTGTGTGCAAATTTTCGACGACGAGAACTTTATTCATGGCTAGTCACCCTTTCCGCAGCCGAGGATTAAAGATTTGTTCCAGTGAGTAGCCAGCAAAAGCAAACCCGATAACCAGCGCCGTAATTAACACACCTGGTGGCAAGATCCACCATAGCCATGCATCCGTCAGGAAAGCACTTCTGGCCTGTGCATAATACAGGGTCGTTCCCCAGCTTTTATTCAAAGGGTCGCCCAGCCCTAGGAAACTAAGGGAAGCTTCCAGCAAGATGGCGTTGCTCGCGGCCATGATGAATTGTGATAAGGCGATCGGTACGACTCCCGGCAAAATATGACGGAACATCACGGTAGAAACGCTGCTGCCAATTGATCGTGCAGCCTCCACGAACCCTTTCGTTTTTATCGTAAGGACCTGTGAGCGAACCACCCTAGCAGGAGATGCCCAGGTCAATACGGTAATGACGAAAATGAGATTCCAAAAGCTCGGACCGATAAACGCGGCGAGCAAAATCATCAAAGGCAAAAAAGGCACAACGAGTACCAAATCTACCAGTCTCATGAAAGCAGAATCGATTTTTCCCCCGAAGTATCCGGCAACGATCCCCACAAGAGAACCGAGCAAGATAGAAAACAACGCAGCTAAAATACCGATCGTCAATGAAATGCGCGAGCCGTACAGGAGCTCGCTAAAGATGTCTTGTCCAACGTCATTGGTTCCGAGTACATAATCTCCGCCTGGCGGAAGAAATGGCGCAGCTACACGTTCGTCTGGGTCAAAAGGTGCTAGGAGTGGTGCCGCTAGCGCAACAATTACAAACAAAAGTAGGATGATGATACCAATCGCCCCGAGTCGGCTAGATTGAAAAATGGTCCAGTACTGCAGCCATTTGCCTTTATCCATTGTTCCTTCCCACCTTTGGATCGAGAATCGGGTATAAGATGTCCGCTAGGAAGTTGGCGATGACTACGCTCAGTGTAATGATAAGAAAAGCAGCCTGTATCACCGGATAGTCCCTGCTTAAGACGGCCTCAAACATCAGCCTGCCGATGCCTGGGTAGGCAAACACGGTTTCAATCACCGTTGCCCCTCCAAAAATATTACCGAGACTGAGCATAAAAACCGTAGCTACCGGGAGTAACGCATTCCGCATCGCATGACGGTATTTGATCATTTTTTCTTTTACGCCTTTGGCTCTGGCCATCATAATGTAGTCCTCGCCCAGCACGTTCAGCATCGAATAGCGCATCGTCATATAGGTTGTCGTAACGGTGATCAATACGAGTGTCACCAGAGGTAAAACGAGATGATGGGCAATGTCGGTAACGCGATCTAATCCAGTCAAATTGCTCCATGCCGTCTGCGCGCCAAAGATGGGAAACAACCCCCATTGTGCGGCAAAAATCGCTACCAGAATCATGCCCAGCCAGAAGGACGGCATCGCGCTTAAAAACATAAAAATCGTCAAGAGACTAACATCGCTTCTTTTCCCCCATTTCCAGGCAGATATCGTCCCAAAAATGACGCCTAACAAGGTAGAAATCACTAAGTTCAATCCAGTTAACAGCAGCGTCCACGGCAACCGCTCTGAAATCAACTCCGTTATCGGCATCTTTTGTTGGTAGGAATAGCCGAAATCCATCGTCGCCATATTTCCCAAATAGATGACGTATTGCTCCAAGAGTGATTTATTCAATCCGTGCGCCTCTAATATGGCCTCCTTCTCTTCCGTCGTCATGAGCATGATGTCTTCTCCCGCTATATACGCGAGGGGACTGCCTGGCATCAAACGAGGGAGGAGGAAGTTCAATGTCAGCATAATAAAAATAACGAAAATATATTGAGTGACCTTGCCTGTTAGAAATCGGGTCATGAGTACACCTCTTCTTTCGATAATCAACAGGAACAAATGGTTCCCCCGCAATAACCTTTAGGAGCATTACTGCAGAGGAAGCTGTCAACATGCTTACTGTTCGCTCTTCGTTTTTCTTCTGCTGAGCAAATACCATCCACCCGCTACGACAACGATAATAATGAGAATGGTCACGATCGAGGTCGTGCCTTTTCCCGTATTCGAATTCGCATTCGCCTGTGCTTCTGTGGATACAGATGTAGCACTTTCTGTAGCAGTAGCAGGCGTTGTGCTTGCAGGTGTTGCTGCTGGCTGTTCCGTTGTCACAGCCGCTTTTTCGCCATTGGAAACAAAGGAGAGCTTGTTGATGATGCCTTTCCCATCCTGGAATACCCACCCGTCGTATTTAGCGGGATTGTACGCACCAATTTCCTCAGCATAGTACAAGGGGACGATCGGATAATCTTTGGCTACCTGCTCTTGCATCTGATTGATAATCTGTTGGCGTTTTTCCGGTTCCAATGTGGCATCGAGCTGTTCAGCCAGCTTGTCAAACTCTGCACTTTTGAATCCGCCAATATTGGTTCCTCCTTTGCCAGCTAGATCGGAGTGGAACAAATCAATCAATCTGGCAGGGAACAGCTGCATCGTAGTCGACCAGCCAAACATCGTCATGTCATAATTCCGGCCTTTGGTGACATCATATTCGGGCCAGACAAGACTAATCACGGTATCGGGGTCCATCGGTCGAACTTTCATATCAATCCCGATCGTTTTTATCCATCCGGCAATGATTTCAGCAGAGCGTATGCTAGAAGGGTTGTTTGATTGGACTAGATTGACGAGTTCGAGCTTTTTGCCATCTGGCGCCTCTCGCAAGCCATCATTGTTCGTGTCTTTATAGCCTGCTTGTTCAAGAATGGATTTGGCTTGTTCAACATCGGTCTTATGTACGACTGCCTTGTTGTAAGAAGAAGTAGCTGGATGAATAAAGCCGGGACTTCCTTTTGTGCCAAAGCCGAGCAAAACCGTATCTACCAAGTATTGCGGGTCGATAGCAAGACTAATCGCTTGGCGAAATTTTTGATCGGACATCGGGAACTTTTCGGCGTTGAATTGGAGGAACGTTGTAGCAAAACCGGGGCCTCTTTCCACTTTAATTGACGGATTGCTTTCAAACTCTTTGACGAGTTCCGGTTGGACTCTGCGACTGATGACATCCAGCTGCCCGGCCGCGAGTGCTGTAAACATGGCGTTAGCTTCTGCGATGATGGGGATGACTAACGTATCGATTTCCGGTTTGCCTTTAAAGTACTGCGGGTTCGCTTTCAGCTTGTAGAATTGATCCTTTTTGTAATCCTCTAAAATGAAAGGACCGCTCCCCAAGGAATTGTTGAAGTTATCAGGATCCGTCACAGAGCTCCAAATATGTTTCGGGAGAATTGGCAAATCAGCGAGAGGTTGAATGAAGAAATCTGGTTCAGGCTTCTCAAGCTCCATGATTACGGTGGTTGGGTCGGGTGTTTGAATGCTTTTCACGAGTGCAGCTGGGGTTGTAAAGCGGGATTTTTTATATTTCAAAAGGTATTCGTAGGTGAACTTCACATCCTCTGAGGTCAAAGGCTTTCCGTCCTGCCACAAGATTTGGTCATGCAAGATCATTTTGTATTGCTTGCCGTCGTCGGATACCGTGAATTCTTTGACCAGCCAAGGAATGGGGTTGTTGCTTTTATCGAGGATAAATAGCGGGTCGTAAAGAAGATTAACCAGCTCGAGTCCAGGAAAGCCGGTATTGTATGTGTATAGATTCAAGGAGCGTTCATCCTGTGTGATCCCAAGCTTCACCTCCCTGTGATTCTCGGCACCAGCCGGAATAGCGAACAACGCGGAAACCAGAGCGATGAGCAGCCATATGATCCCGATTCGATTATGCTTCATCCGACATCTCTCTCCTATTAGTTGATCAGTTCTTTCAAATGAAAGTTCCCATCACGTTTATATGCTTCTGCTAATGTAAAATGACCATGTGTTGCCAAACCGTGATAGACGTGAATGGCTTGATCGAGTACCTTGTGCACTGCTCTTCCCTTTTCGTAGTCAGAGGGCAACGCGGAAAAACCAGGGACGATAGCCTCCATTGCCTTCGCATCTATCGCTTCTTCAAAATGTCGGCCACTGAACTCCATCTGACTGTGCAAGACATCCATCGCTCGATTTTTCTGTTCCCACACTGACGAAATATCAACGACACAGTTGGGATGATGCGGAGTCATGTAATAGATCGCCGGGATCGGATGTGCCTCCAAGCCAGGCATTTCATCTAAAGCAAACTCCCGACTTGCCAATGCGATACTTTCTAAGATTAAAATCATGGCCTGCCTACGGTCTGGGTCCAAGTCGTGAAAAGAATGCTCCGGGTCCTGCGTAATGATAATATCTGGCTTCACTTCCCGGATAATCTGTACGAGCTTTTTCTTGGACTCCGGACTGACATCAACATAACCGGATTGAAAGCCGGGAAAATACATCTGAACCCCCAATACCGCTGCCGCCTCTGTAACTTGCGGGCGTGATTTTTCGCTAGACAGTATGATCGAGGCGTACGATTCCCCTCCATTGTTCACGTTAATGGCAAGAGCACCGCCACACTCCACCACTTCCATGCCGTACACACCTAACAGCAACATTTTCTTGCCCATTTTTTCATCTCCCTTGTCATCCTGTTCGATTGATATTTTCTGTATTATGAAAATATTCTGACTTAAAAATACTATACCCCACTAACCTATATTTCGCAATAATAAAAAAGCTTCATTTCTGAAGCTTTTTATTTCATCAGCTTATTCATCGTGGTTAACAGCTCGTCAATGACTGCGCTGTCCCCTTCTTGGATGCGTTCAATCACACAGGATTTCATATGTCCTTCCAAAAGGATACGTCCCACTGAATTTAAGGCAGATTGTACCGCAGCAATTTGATTCAAGACATCATCACAATAAGCATCCTTCTCCACCATGCCTTTAATCCCGCGAATCTGTCCCTCAATCCGATTGAGGCGCGCCTGCAAGTTTTGCTTGGTTTTTTCTGAATGATGACTGTTTCGATCTGATGTATGACAAGACTGTACAACGTTCAATTCTGCACTTGACAATGAGATTCCTCCTCTAATCATCCTAGCAAACATACGCTTCGATTATAATCCAAATTTTCAAAATGTAGCAAGTTCCATATTCACATATCTGTCAGGAAGACAGCCCCAATTCTTTTCGGACATTTTCCAATCCATATCGCTCGACAAACTTGAAAAACTTCTCTCTCTTTTTCCCTTGCGTCTGATACAACGTAATGATGCTTTGGACGATGGAGGATAATTGTTCTTCCTTCACCTGCTCGACCAGGAGCTCGGCTGTTTTGGCCTCCATTGTTTTCGATTGGCCTCCGACGTAGATTTCAAAGGTTTCTTTTCGCTTGACGATCCCGATATCTTTTACCAACGGCTCTCCACAGGCATTTGGGCAGCCCGTATAACCGACTCTCATCGTAAAAGGAACGACCATCCCTGCGATCGTATCATTCAAATTTCTCGCAGCCTCTAGCCCTTCAATCTCTGCTCCTTTGCAAAAAGAACAGACAGACAAATTCTTCACAACAGAGCCCGTTTCGTACACGCATAAGCCTTTTTCACGCAGCGCTTTTTTCGCATCCTCAGCCTTCTCTTCATTCATCTCGACAATAAGCTGCTGAAAGGTTGAAAGTTCAATTTGTGCATCCTCGCCAACGATTTGACCGATCGCCACCATATCTTTTGGGGTAAACACAGAACCGCCGACACGAATTTCTGGACTTACGGCAAACTGCACACGCTTCAAAAGACATTCCTCCTACACATTTGAATTTTAAATTTTCGGTTAACTGCAAGCTATAAGAAAGACTGCAATTCTACAATCACAGCCTTTCCCGCAACCTTTCCTTAAACGACATCGTATCCTTGATCTTCAATGGTCTCTTTCACATTGTCCAGCGAAACAACGAATTCATCAAAAGTCACGCTTACCTGATTGTCAGCAAGGCTTACCGTTGCTTTGCTAACCCCGTCTAGTTTTTGAAGTGCACCTTCTATGGAGATAACGCAGTGATTGCAGGACATTCCTTGTACGTTCAAAGTGACATTCATTTTACATCCTCCTTTGTTTTTGGGGAGCTTTACTTGATTTCATTTTACGATACCCCTGTAGGGTATGCAATACCCAATTTTACATTTTCCTGCTGTGTACATACAAAAAAGCTCCCCATCTATAAAAGACAGGGAGTTTTCCTTACGCTTCTTGGCTGAGATGATTTCTGATGGGAGCAAAAAACACGTGCTCCACCTCATTCGCGGATAATGGGCGACTATAATAGTACCCTTGAATTTCCTTGCAATGATTTTCTGTCAAAATATCTAATTGATCCTTCGTTTCAATACCTTCTGCAATCACATCCAATTTCAGATGCTTCGCCATCGAAATAATGGTGGCCACAATGGCTTTATCGTTATCATTTCGAGAAAGGTCTGTTATGAAGGAGCGGTCAATTTTTAGTTTGTGGATCGGGAACTTTTTCAAATAGCTCAAAGAGCTGTAACCGGTTCCAAAATCATCCAAGCTAATTCTCGTTCCGATTTTGTTTAACTCATGCAGGATACTGATCGATACGGCCGGGTCCATCATCATGCTCTCCGTGATTTCCAGTTCCAAAAAGTGCGGGGCAAGCTTGGTTTCCTCGAGGATATTTTTGATGTACTGGACGAGGTTCCGTTGGTGGAATTGATGGGAGGACAAGTTGACGGATACGGGGATCAACGGTCCCCCTTCATCATGCCAATGCTTCATTTGCCTGCACGCCTCGCGAAGCACCCATGTACCGATCTCATAGATCAACCCTGTCTCTTCAGCAATAGGGATAAACACTCCTGGTGAAAGCATCCCTTTGGTCGGATGATTCCACCTGACGAGCGCCTCCACTCCGATCATGCGATTACTTTCCGCATGAAATTGAGGTTGGTAATACACTACCAGCTCGTTACGTTCAATTGCTTTTCTGAGATCACTTTCTATTTCAATATTTTCTAGCAATTGGACATCAAAATCGGGTGTATAGAACAGGTGACCATTTTTCCCCTGTTTTTTCACCTCGTACATGGCCGTATCCGCTTTTTTGAGCAGCGCGACAGCATCCGTTCCGTGATCTGGGAATATCGCCGTTCCAATACTTGCTGATATGTAAAATTCACTGTCTTTTAGCGAGAATGGCTGTTTCAATGCTTCAATGATCTTATCCGCTAAACTCTCCGCTTCCCGTCGGTCCGCTCCTGTTTCGCAGAGGATGGTAAATTCATCTCCACCCATCCGGGCAATTGTTGCGTGGTACCCTTCCGCATTTTTTACGATTCTGTCGCTGACCCCCTGCAAAAAGATATCGCCGTAGGAGTGTCCCAAGGAATCATTGATCATTTTGAACCGATCGATGTCGATAACCATGACGGCAAAGCTCGATGAATCTTGGCTACTTTTTTCAATGGATTGATGAAGGACTTGATTAAACTTTCTTCGGTTCGGTAAGTCGGTCAGCTCATCGTGATAAGCCAAATATCTGATTTTTTCTTTCACGCGATTCTCTTCGGTAATATCCTTCACAATGATGTGATTCCCCACCACTTCTCCCTCAATCTCAACCGGGACATTGAGTACACTCAGCTCTACGCGATTTCCGTTCGGATGAAGGATGGTCGTCTCAAAATTATTACGAATGGGCTGAAACGACTGGGCAAAAGAATCTTTAGTGATGTCCCTTTTCTCCTCAACAATATGCATGCCAATTTTGGATACATGTTGATTCATAAATTCTTCCTCACTCAGACCACCAATCTTCGTGACAGCTGGGTTCATTTTGATAATACATCCACCTGTATCTAAGGAAATAATGCCGTACTCATTATTTTTATAAAGGGAACGATACCAGCTTTCATTTTCCTGAATGACCGTATCTTTTTGCGAGAGTCGTTTGTTAATAAACAATCCAAACAATGTAATGCCGATCAGTAAAAAAGTGGCTAAGACAATGATATAGGCCAAGGTCTCCGGTTCGATTTGCGTTTCCACCTCGGTTGTCGGCAGTTCCGTTACGTAGAAATGCGCTGCAACCATCCCAGTGTAATGCATACCCGCTATTGCAGCTCCCATAATGAGTGAACTGCCCAATTTGTATAAATACGCGTATTTCGACTGATCGCGGCGAAAGTAAAACAAGAGCCAAAGTGCCGCTGCCGAAGCAGTCGCTGCAATGATAATAGATAAAATGACGATCCACATATCGTATGTAATTTCGATAATCATCGCGGCCATTCCAACGTAGTGCATCCCAGATATTCCTGCGGCCATCAAAATTCCCGCGATACCTAACTGTCGTGCATTGAGGTTGCTTTTCGTGACGGTAAACAAGGCTATGCTTGAGACAAAAATGGCAAGAATGACAGATAGGATGACATACTCCATGTCATACATAACCTTAATAGGGAGGGTAAGTGCCAGCATTCCGACAAAATGCATGGACCATATTCCAAGCCCCATCGTTGTGGCACCAAAAATCAACCAGAGTAGCTGATGCTTCCCCTTACTTGTACTCACTCTGGCTGCCAGGTTGAGAGCAGAAAAAGAAGCTGCAACCGCGATTAAATAAGATAGTATTACAAGGAAATTGTCGTACGTCCCATGTATCTGGTGATCCAAGCTCCTTCACCGCTTTCCTTTTGTTAATCTGGATGGTTTCACTTAAACCATGCTGCCTGATTCACCATAACGATTTACCTGCAAGTAGGAATCGATTTCTTTCATGGGCAGCGGTTTACTGTAGAAGTACCCTTGGACTTCATTACACATTTGTTCCTTTAGAAAATCAACATGTTCTTGTGTTTCTACACCCTCTGCAATAACAGCAATTTTCATGTTGTGTGCCATATGGATGATCGTTTTAATAATCGCTTGATTCCGTGGATTCAAATTCCGGACAAAGGATTGGTCGATTTTGAGCCGATCGATCGGAAATTGACTTAGATAGCTCAAAGAACTGTAGCCCGTCCCGAAATCATCGATACTGATGCTAATCCCAAGACCTTTCAAGCGATTCAAAATCCGAATCGTATAGTCTACATTTAGCGCCATGCTTTCCGTGATTTCCAGCTCCAAGTATTGCGGAGATAAGCCTGTTTCTTCAAGGATCGAGGTAATCATCTCAATGAGATTGTTTTGCATAAATTGGCGTAAGGATATATTCACCGCAACCGCCAGCTGTGTAAAGCCTGCTTTCTGCCACACTCTTGTCTGTTGGCAAGCCGTTCGCATTACCCATTCCCCAAGCGGTACGATTAAGCCTGTTTCTTCTGCGATCGGGATAAATTGAATAGGTGGGATGAGACCAAGGTCTGGATGTTCCCAACGAATCAACGCCTCCATGCCAATAATCTGGCCCGTTTGCAATTGAATCTTCGGTTGGTAGTGCAGCGTAAATTGTTTCTCATCCAAAGCTTTTCGCAGCTCTCTTTCAAGCTGTAGCTTTTTGGCTAAAACCTGATGCAGCTCCTCCGAGAAAAATTGATAATTATTTTTCCCTTGCTCTTTTGCCAAATACATGGCAGCGTCTGCATGCTTCAACAGCGCTTCAATATCGTCTCCATCCTCCGGAAACATGCTGATGCCGATACTTGGTGTTATAAAGATTTCGATATGGTCCAACGTAATCGATTCGGACATGCTCGTGATGATTCGTTGTGCAATTTCACCAACCTCTTTGTGTGTGACACCTGTGAGAAAGATGGCGAACTCATCTCCGCCTAGTCGAGAAACAGAATCTTCTTTTCGCAAACAACCGATGAGACGATTTGCTACTGCTTGTAAAAGGACATCCCCTATGGAGTGACCCAGCGTATCATTTATGTTTTTGAATCGATCCAAATCGATGAACATGACGCCGATTTTCTCATCTTTTTGCTTTGCTTTGAGCATGGCCTCTGCCAGTTTTTCATGAAAAAGCGTTCGATTAGGCAGGTTGGTTAAGGAATCGTAATGGGCCATGTAGCGAATCGTTTCTTCGGCCTTTTTTCTCTCGGTGATGTCAATCATGGAGCCTACCATTTCCACGATTTCTCCGTTTTCCTCAATAGGTGACAACGTAATGTAATAATCATTTCCGGATAGTTTCAGTTCGAAGGTAACGGGCTCGCCAGCAAAAGCTCTGCGAAAATAGCTTTCCATTTGCTCCGCTACCTCATAAGGAAAGATTTCATACGACGTTTTTCTCAACATCCTCTCAGACGTTAGCCCGAGCTCTTCCGCAATCTTCCCTTCACACAAGGTATAGGTGATGTTCCCTTTTGGATCTGTCACGATCTTGAACACACAGTTTTGCAAGTTTTGAACCGTCCGGCGAAAATCGTTCTGCAATGCTTCTGCCAAAGCTGCTTCTGCTTCAATGCGGTCGGTAATATCCGTACGAATCGAAACATATTGATACGGAACTCCCCGGTCGTCTAGAAATGGAACGATGGTCGTATTCATCCAGTATTCATTACCATTTTTGGCGCGATTCTTCACTTCGCCCTTCCAGACACGTCCTTGCTTGATCGTTTCCCACATCAATTTAAAAAACGACTTGGAATGATAGCGAGAGTTAATGACCCGATGTGTATTTCCAACCAATTCATCCACTTCGTATCTGGAGATTTCACAAAACTTGTCATTTACATAAGTAATGACGCCTTTGTCGTCTGTAATCGCTACAATCGAAGATTCATCCAGTGCATTTTTGATATCGTGCAAGTCCTTCATTGTCTTTGAAAGAGACTCTTCCATCTGCTTTCGTTTCGTGATGTCCGTCCCGATTGCCACGTACTGATAAAGGAATCCACTGTTGTTCATGAACGGTACTAACGTCATGCTAAGCCAATATTCCGTACCGTCCTTCGCCCGATTTTTCATCTCGCCCTTCCATACTTTTCCTCGGCTGATGGTATCCCATAGCGATTTAAAATAGTCTCGCGGATGGAAACCGGAATCGACGATGTTATGGTTCTCTCCGATTAATTCCTCTCTACTAAACTTGGATACTTGACAGAAGTTGTGATTGACGTAGGTGATGATTCCTTTTTCATCTGTTATCGAAATAACTGATGACTCTTCCAATGCAGATAATGCATACTTTACATCTCTGATTTGATTAAACACATGGCACCCCCGCCTGTTCTCGCATTACAATTGAAACTTACGAATGGAATGCTGCAGCTCTTCTGCCATTTCGGCGAGTGTACTGGAAGCGGTTGTAATCTGTTCCATAGAAGCTGTTTGTTCTTGTACAGAAGCAACTACGCTTTGCGTGTTTTCCGCTGCCATTCTTGAAACATGCGCAATTCCCTCTATAAATTCCACTACGGAAACAGTTCCGTTATTGGCTTCATTGATTTGTCCTGACATTTCTTGTGTTCTTTTCGAGACTTCGTCTACTACCCCCAAAATTTTATAGAAGGCAACCCCAGCTTGTTCGATCATGATGACTCCTTCTTTAACTGCTACGTCCCCTTGACTCATGACGTGAATCGCCTTTTCCGTATCTCTTTGAATATCCCCGATGATGGAAGCGATCTGCGAAGCTGCTTGCGCGGACTGTTCTGCTAATTTGCGAACTTCATCTGCTACAACTGCGAATCCTCTTCCCTGTTCTCCCGCTCTCGCCGCTTCAATCGCTGCGTTTAGCGCCAATAAATTCGTTTGACTCGCGATTTCCGTAATAATTGAAACGATTGAACCGACTTCTTTGGATTTTTCGCCGAGCATATTGACCACTTCGGTAGAAGAGCTCACTCTTTGATTAATCTCATTCATTTGTTCGATTGATTGGGCAACCACTTCATTGCCTTCGGTTGCTGTTTTGTTCGCTTCAATGGATGAGCTGATCGCATGATCCATGCTCATTGATACTTGCTGCATAACTTGCGAGATGCTCACGGCAATCTGTGTGGCATTCTCTGCATCATTTACTTGCTGCTCAGCACCTGCTGCAATACCTTGGATCGATTGGGATACGTTCTCTGCTGTCTGACGTGTTAATTCGGAGCTGGCTGTCAATTCCTCGGAGGAGGCGGCTACTTGTTGTGAATGGAAGGAGACTCGTTCTAATAAATCTTGCAGATTATGCTTCATTTGGGAAAAATGGCGGGCCAGATCACCGATTTCGTCGCGATTCTTGATTTGAATATCTGCTGAGGCCAAGTTCCCTGCGGCAATTTGTTCGGCTGCATTCGTGATCAGTAAAACGGGATGAGAAATGGCACGTCCAATCATGAAGGAGATACCTGCTCCTGTGAGAAGAGCAAGTAAGCTAAGCAAGACAACCAGGAGCTTCGTAGATTGAATACCGCTATCCAGCTCGGCAATATCTTGTTCCAATAGCTTCTGTTCGAGAGCAACAAATTCTTGGGCTTTTTGAATGAACAATTCGCCGACTGGCGTACATTCATCTCTGACCAAGCGCGTGTACTCTTCTACCTTGTTTTGTTGTTTTAAGACTACAACCCGATCAATAATTTCCTCGTGTTGGGCATGTAGCTCGTTCATCTCTGTTACGAGTTTTTGCCCTTCAGAAGTCATGCCCAAATTGAACATTTCTGCTGTAAGCTCTTTATAACGGTCATTTGCTTTTGAATACCCCGTCAGGTAGCTATCATCGCCTACAATGACATATCCGCGTGCATACTTTTGTCGTTCACTGACACTTGCAATAATGTCCTTGGACAACATCTCCTTGTTAACTCGGTCTTCAATCATCCTCCCATAACGGGAATCGATGGAAGAAATCTGAGAAAAACCAATCCCTGCTACTGCCACTAAAAGTAATAACACTGCCAAAAATCCTAAAAATAGCTTTTTCCTTACCGTCAACTTCATAATAGTTGTTTCCTCCATCGTAATTCTACGAATTATTCCTTCATTCTGTGAACTATGTAAGTTATTTTATAATCCCTTCCTCTTATGTAACGGCATTTTCTATAGGTCTTTTGACCTTTTTATCATACAACATCGTTCTGTAACATTTTTGGAATTCTTTTCGACAATGAAAAAGCCCCGACTGCCAAGGCGGACGAGGCTTACCTATCCATTTATGCTGCTACTTTTCCTTACATATCTTATCGTTTTGGCGCCCGAAAGCCTGCTTGCTGCGCTTCTTCCTCCGTCGCAAACCACATCTCCGCGTTTGTTTGCTCGTAGCTAGAGGAGCCTGGAACGTGGTAGATTTTCTCGCCTTTGCTGTTAATATTGCCCTTGATGGTCTTGCCTTCTGGTGGCGCGGTCTCTGCGGCTGTATTGTTATTGGACTGTTTTTTGGGCTTGGCTTTTTCCTTAGGAGCCTCTGTCTGCTGCCCTTCTAAAGCCCACAGTCCGCGATTCTGCTCCCGCGCCTCCCGCTCTGCTGCCAGGAACAGCTCTGCTTGGGCTACATTCGGTGGGATTGTCATGATCCGGGCGTAGCCGTCACGAACGAGCTTTTCATTGACGAAGGTGCCGTCTTCCAAATATACGTAAGCAAGCAAACGCTTGTATTTGTCATAGGGCTCTACATCGAACTTCAGCTTGACCTTTTTGCCAGTTAAAAGCTCCTTGGAGTAATTGCTCGCTTCTTTCCCATACGGTTCGACTGGATGGTTGGGTTTCACTGTCTCTGGGGTATCTACGCCAATCATACGGACTTTTTCTCCGCTGTCCAGCTCGAATGTATCGCCATCAACCACTCGTTTGATCACAGCATCTATCTCACCGTTAGCTTCTGGCTGGCCGGACGATCCACATGCCGATAGCAAAAGAACCAGTGCGAACAGATATATGGTTAATCGTTTCATAGACTTCGTTCTCCTCTTCTACGTTGCATTGTTTTCCAGCGTAGTGGATTTGCCAGCGCAGGTCAATAGGAGAGAAAAAAGTACAAATGTTCAAGATAGAAGTCCTTTTTTCCTAACGAAAAAAACGACCTTCACGCAAGGTCGTTTTGTCTATACGTCCAGATTTTAGTCACGATCAGCGCTAAACAAGAACAACAGGACGACCACGACAATAATAATCCATATAAATTCCTCGTTTTCGCGATCAAAAAAACCGTCGAACAGACCCATGGTGGAGTCCTCCTTTCCTTCTCGCTACAGCCTATGCAAAAGGCTAGACGCGTGCCAGTAGTTGGAAGAGCCCAAAAGTGAAATGCGTGTTCAAATCTTACAAGTAGACAAGATCAAATGCGTAAAGGTACCTAGCTGTCTTACTTCATTCGTAAAACCAAGATTGGCAAGCTCCTTTAGCAATCGAGAGCGATCGGCATAACAGCGGTCCTGAATATCTGCTATCATTCTCGTATGACCTGCCTCCGCTAGGGCATCAAGATGAGCTTGTCTATGCGTCTGATCCACAAACATCAAATCGGCAATGACCAACCGCCCCCCTGGTTTTAACACACGACGACATTCCGCCAAGGCGAGCTGCTTCTGATCATCCGTCAAATGGTGCAAGGCGTAACTCGTAGCCACAAAGTCAAATCGGTTTTCTAAAAACGGAAACGCGAAAAAGGTTCCCAGCTTCGTCTCGACCTCCGGGTGTTTCGCTCTGCATTGCTTCAGCATTTGCGGAGATTGGTCGAACCCGCTCATCCTAGCTCCTTTGTTCACGAGACGCCCTGCGAGGTTTCCTGTACCCGTTCCAGCATCCAGACCACACTCCCCCGGTTTGACCGCAACTGTCGCAACGACCTCATCTAGTACGTTTTCGTATGATTCATGACCATTCCCGCCATGTGCCCATTCGTCGTAGCGGTCCGCCCATTCATTAAAATCCCATCGATCCACCCAGTTATCTCGTGTCTGCTTCAATCGCTTGTTCGCTTCTGCCAGTGTAAACAGCTCTCCTGGATCAATCGATTCTCTACCCTTTATCCGCTCAATCATCGCTTCTGTCGTTTGGATGACCTTGCTCATTTCTACCCACCTTGTATACATAAACGAGCGCTGCAGCTCTAAATAATGGAGAAGACTTCCTTCCTGATCTTTCATTTGAATCAGGAGCTCCCGAATGTCTTCTACCGCCATCCCGACCTCGCGGAGTGTAATGATGGTTTGCAGCCTCCAGACATCTTCCTCTGTGAACTGGCGATACCCGGACGCATCTGCTTTCGATGGCTTGATTAACCCTTTTTCTTCATAATATCGAATCGCACGCGGGGTTATTTGCAAGCGATGGGCCATGTCTTTGATTTGCATGGAACTCTCTCCCTGTATCATTCTTTCCTTATCATAAACCTTGACGCAGCGTGAATGTACAGAACGAAAGAAAAAAAGCTGCCGGATTCTTTCCGACAGCTCGTTTCTATCTTCTATCTTATTAATGTCTCGCCGGCTCAGAAATTTGCTGGAGAGCGTCACTCGCCTCATCTTGGTGAAACTGACGAACAGCCATATCTGCCAACGCCACAATTCCGACCAGCTTGCCAGATTCGACAACAGGCAGACGACGAATTTGATGCTGGGCCATGATCCTAGCCGCTTCATCGACAGTCGTTCCAGGTTGCCCAAGAATAATGTCTCGTGTCATGACGACCTCTGTGGCGGTCGAGCCTTCATGCTTTTCAGCCAAGCCACGAATGACGATATCACGATCCGTAATGATCCCGATCACATCATCTTTTTCATCCACAACCGGAATGACCCCTACATTCCAATCGCGCATTTTGCAAGCCACTTCATACACATTATCCTTAAGCGTCACAGTAGCGACATCTTTTGTCATAATTTCGCGCAATGTGCGATTTTCCAGCTTCGCCATTTGTATTCTCCTCCTTTTGCTAATCAACGATTGTAGTTTGTCCTCTCAGCTATCGTTTCATGCGCAAGAAAGAGTATGATATATTGCGCTTCTTCCAAAAACAGACTATGATTAATAAGTGAATATCTCACCCATTTTTAGGAGGAAAAAGAATGGTCATTAAGGACACGGGGATTGGCACGAAAGAAGTCTTTTTCGCCGATCTGGAACATTACATGAGCGAACTCGGCTTTGATCGCGGCGCCTGGGATTACAAGCATGCTACATACGATTATAAAATCCAAGATAAAGGCACTGTCTTCTACCTGCGCATCGAAGCGAACGTGACAGAAGGCAAACTTGAGGATACGCACGCCGTCCTGAAGCTCGAAGATCCTTATATGGGCAAACATCTTTTCCCACACGGTCTGGATTACGATTACCCAATGCCAGACTCCGTTGTAAAAACAGCGAAATTAAAGCTGCAAATGCTGGGCGAAAAGCTGTCCTCACACTAAAAAATGAATTGGCACGGTGTACAGAGAGGAATCCCCTCTCTGTTTCACGTAGAGGGGGGTATTTTTATGAAGACGAGGGGCGTACCTGACTTCTTGCTCCTGTTTTTGACCGCCCTACTTGTTGGGTTTGGGATAACCATGGTGCTCAGCTCCAGCTCCATTTTCGCGTTGACCAGTTTTACAAGCGGCGGCTGTGATTATTGTGGCGGAGATGAGCTTTATTTCGTGAAGCGTCAATCGGTTTTCTTGCTGCTTGGTGTCGTTGGGATGCTGGTGGCCATGAACATTCCCTTCTCCTTTTATAAGAGAAATTTCTTATTGATTGCGCTCGTCAGCTTCTTTTCTTTGCTCCTGGTTCTTGTTCCAGGGATTGGTAAGCAAGTTAACGGAGCACGATCGTGGTTTGAAATCGGTTCTGCAACCATACAGCCTGCGGAGTTTGCCAAGCTTGGTCTTATTCTGTACTTGGCAGCGATCATCTCCAAAAAAGGCAACGGGATACAAAAGTTGAAATCTGGTTTGATGCCGCCACTAATGGTAACTGGGCTGTTTTTTATGCTGATTGTAGTCCAACCCGACCTCGGTTCTGCCGCCATCTTGCTCGGATGCGCTTTGATTGTCATGATCTGTGGTGGGGCCAAAATCCGTCATCTAGTCGGTCTCGGTGCACCAACTGTGACTGTTGCACTATTGGTATACATCACAGCAAAGCCCCATGCCTTGAATCGGATCTACTCCTATCTCGATCCGTGGAGTGATATGGATGGCACTGGCTACAACATCATTCAATCCTGGATTGCAATTGCACATGGCGGTCTGACTGGGACAGGCTTTGGAAAAAGCATTCAAAAATATTTGTATCTGCCCGAGAGGCATACCGATTTTATTTTCTCAATCATGACTGAAGAGCTTGGTTTTATCGGTGCCTCTGTGTTCCTCTTGATCTTCTTGCTTTTCCTGCTGCGCGGTATCCATATTTGTCTGCGCGTAAAGGATACCTTTGCCAGTTTGGCAGGAATCGGTGTTGTCAGCATGTTCGCCATTCAGGCGATCCTAAACATTGGCGGAGTAACGGGTTTGATTCCATTGACAGGTGTACCTTTGCCGTTTATCAGTTATGGTGGTTCCTCTTTACTCGTATGTCTGCTCGCCACTGGCTTTTTGCTCAGTATTTCGCGGGAAGTCAGTCGCCAAAAGGTAGAAGAGCAATTACAAAAACAACCCTATGCCATGTAAGAAACAAACAAAAGGGATACCGGATGCGTCCAGTATCCCTTTTTTCTTACTCATTTCGAAGGAGCTCGATTGTTTCCACCCGTACATTCACGGCTTCCACATAAAGACCAGTCAATGTTTCCACTGCTTCCTTTACTTTTTCCTGTAGGACGTGACAGACGTGATGGATCTGCGCCCCATAACGGACGGACACACGCATGTCAATGGTGACTCTGTCGTCTATTACGGATACGGTAATGCCTTTCGCGCCGCCATTCAGCTTTTTCGCCAAATCTTGATAGATTCCGCCTGAACGAACTGTGACTTCCAACACATCTTCTACAGCAACACCAGCAATAATCGCGATCACCTGATCTGCTACTCTGATTTCGCCAAGCCTGTCAGCCATCAGGACGTCCTCCTCTTCGCCCGTTTCGTACTTCACCCACTGGTTTCATTTGCCTTTTTTTCATTATAAACAAATCATGCTTGGGCTTGGAAGGAAATTTGTTTTTTTCTCTCCGTTAGTGTCGGAGACGTGCAATGAATGTCGACGAGTGTCAACTGATCTGCAGCAAACGCCTCCCGCAATACCGGCTCTAGAGCATGTACCTCTTTGACGACCTTACCACTGATTCCGCAAGCATTCGCCAATTGTTGAAAATCTGGATTATGCAATTTTACTCCAAAAGGGATCAAGCCCGCCTGACTCATTTTGACCTCTTCCAATCCTAATGTCCCATTGTTCACCACGAGAATCACAATCGGAAGTTGGAGCTCTGCCACTGTCATAAGTTCTGCCAGACTCATTTGCAATCCCCCATCTCCAGCTACGCAGACGACCTGCTTCTCCGGATAGGTTAGCTTTGCAGCCACAGCCGCAGGCAACCCAAATCCCATCGTTCGCCACTTCCCGGAAAAGAGTGGGGTCTGTTTTTTCCCACGGAACGCCCGATTAAACCAGATCGTGTGCTCACCCGTATCTAGGACGATAATCGCATCTTCATTGACCACGCCCCCAAGCGTATTCATCAAGGTTTGTGGTTTTACTTGTTCACTCGCTTGTTGAATGACCGCTTGCTCTGTCTCCTCGCCAAACTCTTCATGCCACCGCTTGATCTGTTCCTGCCACGCATCGTCCATCCTGCGTGATTGCAAGCGTCTCATCCAGATAGGCAGGACATCGTCCAATTCAGCAGTGACAGACTGGAGGTAGGGATGTGCATGTATCGATCCTGGCTGATGATCTACTTGAATGACGGACAGTTTCTTTGGTAAAAAAGCGCGCGGGAACCAGCTCGCTCCCAAAATCAGCAACAAATCGGCTTCCGCTAAGGCATGTAAAGCTGTTTCGCTGCCCCCCTCTCCCCATCCGCCGATCACAAGTGGATGAGATTCATCTACCGCCCCTTTTGCTCCGAGTGACAGCAACACGCCTGCCCCTAGCTGTTCCGCTAGCTTTACACACGAATCCGCCGACTTGCGGGCACCGATACCAAGCAGTATGAGAGGCTTTTGCGCCTTCACAACCTGCTCGCAAGCGAGCTCGATCTCCATCCGATCAGGATAAATGGCATGTGGAATACGTGGAAGTGCTGGAAAAACAGCATCTGAAGTCGTTTGCGTAAAGACGTCTTTGCAAATGGAGAGATGGCTCACGCCTTTTTGCTGCATAGACGTTACAAATGCTTTGTGCAAAACACTTTGGATTGCATCTGGATGCGTAATCGTCGTCGAATAAAAACTGATGGGACGTATCATGTCTTCTTGTGAGATAAACTGTTTGTACGCGCCACCCAGCTTGTATGTCTCCACTTGACCCGTAATCGCAATGACAGGTGCGCGATCTGTATGCGCATCTGCAAGTCCATTCAGCAGATTGACGAAACCCGGCCCCATCGTCGCGGTACAAACAGCCGGATTTCCCGTCAGTTTTGCTTCCGCACTTGCCATCATGGCCGCAGCAGATTCATGCTTGCAAGCAATATATTGAATGTCGGATTGCTTCGCGATCTGATCCAGCCACGCAAAGATTCCGTCACCTGCCACCCCGTATATTCGTTTTACTCCCCATCTGATCAATTGTTCCGTCAAATATTGCGCGACCTGCATCAAATCTTCCCCTTCCAGTACAAAGTGCAAATACATTACTCGTAGTCTACGCATTCTCCAATATTTTACTAAGGCCAAAATGACGGAAGTTGGAGAACCTAACAATATTCAACTGATATTCAAATCCATACCCGAAGGAGGGTAAGAAATGAAACAGCCTGTCAAATGGCTGCTAGCTGTGGTAGTATTCGCACTTCTGGTTACGACTGCGGTTATGGTATCTCCGTTGCGCTCAGATGCATTCAGTAAGCAGATCGTCAAAGTAGGGGCAGAAGGCTCAGACGTGCGTGAGATGCAGTATCGCTTGAAGCACCTTGGTTTTTATACGGGAAAAGTAGACGGCGTATTCGGGTGGCGTTCTTATTGGGCGTTGCGTAACTTTCAGTATGAGTTTGGCTTAACCATAGACGGTGTCCTCGGAGCGCAGACGAAAGTAAAGCTATATAACACAACGAAAAATTATAAGCCCACTGCTTCTGATCTCGGGGCGCCACAAACCGCAACCCCTGCACCATCGAAGCCTTCTAAGCCTACGTATCACGCAGCCGGAATATCGGAGAATGACCTGCGTTTGATGGCGAATGCTGTTTACGGAGAATCGCGTGGAGAGCCTTACATCGGCCAAGTGGCAGTGGCGGCTGTCATTCTAAACCGGGCGAAGAACGCGGCCTTTCCCAATACACCCGCGGGCGTTATCTTCGAACCGCGTGCCTTTACAGCCGTGGCGGATGGTCAAATTTGGCTAGCACCGAACGAGCAGGCAAAAAAAGCAGTGAATGACGCGCTCAAAGGTTGGGACCCATCAGACGGAGCCATTTATTATTTCAACCCGGATACAGCTACATCCGGTTGGATTTGGAGCCGCCCTCAAATCAAAAAGATCGGCAGACACATTTTTTGCCGCTAGCATTCCATAAAAAACAGGCACGACAGTCGTAAGCTGCGTGCCTGTTTTCCTTTTCGAGTCTCATTTCGAACGCTGTGCTTGCATATGCTGGGCCATTTTGACGAATCGCTCTTCCGGTTCTGTGGTCCCACAAACTCCACATTGTATCATGTAGTTCTCACCTTTGTACGGCTGGTGAAACATATCGAGCTGTTCTTGATGGAGTTCTGCTACGACTTCGCCTGACTGTGGGTCGAGTCTTATATAGCGAGGGGTCTGCTCGATGACAGTGAACCTCATCCGATTCGATTTACATGTCGGGCATAACAAAGGCTGGGTCATAAAAAACACCTCACTTTTCTTGTTCATGGTTAGTTTTGTCCAGAACAGGAACTCTATACCTATGAGGTTTTAGGGATGAGTAAAAACTGCTGAGGTGATGATATGAACTTGAAACTCTTTTTCTCATTAGTAGGCGGGAGCATGCTGTTAGCTCTTTTCGCCCACTATTTTTCTGGAAATGAAATGCTCCAATTCGTCACGGCTTCTCTTGCCATCATTTTTTTTGCGGCTTGGCTCGGAAAATCGACAGAGAGCGTCGCCCATTATGCTGGGGACCGAATCGGCGGCTTTCTTAACGCTACCTTCGGAAATGCCGCAGAACTCATTATTGCCTTTTTTCTGGTGAAAGAAGGCTTGTTCGATATGGTCAAAGCCTCTATTACGGGTGCGATCATCGGAAATATGCTGTTGGTTCTTGGCTTGAGTACGTTACTGGGCGGTCTCAAATACAAGGAACAAACCTTCAATAGCAGGCTGGCAAGTCACAATGCTTCGCTGATGACACTCGCGATCGTAGCTTTGTTCATACCGGCCGTCTTCATGTTCGATTTGCCTATGATCAAGGTGGAGATCATCAGCATCGTCATCGCCAGCCTGCTCATCATTGCCTACATTTTGTGGCTCATCTTTTCAATGATTACACACAGCGATTTTTTATCGGATATCGAGCCACAAGAAAGTGATGCAGTTTGGTCAAAGGGTGTCTCACTCTTGATGCTTGCTGTCTCCACTTTTTTCGTTGCCGTTGTCTCGGAATGGCTGGTAGAGGGTGTACAGCATGTCTCCGAATCGTTAGGGTGGTCGGAGTTATTCGTCGGTGCTTTTGTCATTGCGATCATCGGGAATGCCGCAGAGCACAGCGCTGCCTTGCTTTTGGCACTAAAAGGACGCATCGGTGCAGCAGTTGAAATCGCGATCGGCTCCAGCCTGCAAATTGCCTTGTTCGTAGCCCCTACTCTCGTCATCATCAGTCTCTTGCTAGGCAATCCTATGGACATCGTGTTCACTACCTTTGAATTGGCTGCGATCGGAGTTGCTACCTTTATTACCATTTCCATCACTCGGGATGGCGCCACGAACTGGTTTGAAGGCGTACTTCTCTTGACGGTGTATGTTATTTTGGGTACGGTCTTTTTCTTCGCGTAGGGCGCAGGAACAAAACAAAGGCTTCGCCATCCTCTGTGGCGAAGCCTTTCGTTTTGTTACCAGATACCCAGCATTTGCAGGAAAACGGCGAGAATCGCGATAGGTGCTACATATTTAATCAGGAGCAGCCAAATGATAAACATGCGTTTGCCCAGAGAAGTATGCGCCCCCAGCTCGTTTATCAAGGTTTCACGCTTCATTTTCAGCGGAACGAAGATCGCAATGAGCAGCGCTCCCAATGGCATCAAGATATTACTGACCAAAAAGTCCATCGCATCAAAGATAGATTTGCCGAACAGCGTAACCTCGCTCCATACGCCGAATGACAAAGCCGACGGAACACCAACGATAAAAATCAACAGACCAATCACCCAAGCGAGACGTTTACGCTTCGTTTCGTCCCCCTTTGCAAGAGAAGCTACGATAATTTCCATCATCGAAAAAGCCGAAGTCAATGTAGCGAAAAGGAAAAGAGCCAAAAAGATTAACAGAAAAATGCTACCGAAGGCAATTTGTTCAAACACAGAAGGCAGTACGATAAACAGTAATCCTGGCCCTGCTGTTGGTTCTACTCCAAGGGAGAAGACTGCAGGGAATATCGCCAAACCGGCAAACAGCGATACGAGCAGATTCAAACTGACAATCGATCCAGCAGAACGAACCAGACTTTCGTTTTTGGCAAGGTACGAGCTGTACGTGACCATGACGGACACCCCGACGCTCAGCGCGAAAAAGGATTGACCCAATGCGTACAGGATCGATTCAGCAGTCAGCTTGGAAAAATCAGGACTCAGAAAGAAGGAAACGCCCTCCATAGCCCCATCCAACGTCAAGGAACGAACCATCAATACCATGAATAAAAGGAACAAACCAGGCATCATGTACTTGTTAGCAGACTCAATTCCACTCTGTACGCCTCTCGCTACTACCCATGCGGTAATGAGCATGAAAACCAACTGGGCAACTACTGCCCCAACAGGATCACCGATAACGTCACCAAATACTTTATCATAAGCTGGCCCTTGCAATTGACCAGTAAACCCGCGAAGAAGATAACTAAGAATCCAGCCCCCCACCACACTGTAAAAGGACAAGAGCAAGAAGCAGGTGATCACTCCAAGGCGACCAATCCAATGCCAGAGTGAGCCAGGCGCAATTGTTTTATACGCACTGATCGCCTCTTTTTGTGTACTGCGTCCGATTGTGAATTCTCCTAGCAACAGCGGAAGACCAATTCCTAGCGTAAAGATGATGAATAGCAGAAAGAACGCTCCACCACCGCTCGTTCCAACCATATAAGGAAATTTCCAAATGGCCCCCAGTCCAATTGCCGAGCCTGCTGCTGCCAAGATGAAGCCGAGCCTGCTCGTCCATTGTTCGGCTTGTTTCATAGTTTTCACCCTCCAAAGATATTCTTTTTATGCTCAAAAATGGATACAAAAAAACCCGCCCCAAAAAGGGACGAGTTATTATTTCTCGCGGTACCACCCTACTTAGACATCCCCTATAGGCGATGTCTCGCTTCGTCATTGATAACGGGAATGACCCGGACTCTCCTACTGGCGGCGCCTGCGTTCAGAGGTCAGCTCAAGAGTGAATTCTACGGGGCTTACATCAGGCTGCTCTCAGTCTATGGCAGCCTTCCCTGTCATGTAGCAGGTCCGTTTACTAGTCTCTTTCCTTGCTTGTTTCTATAATTCGATTGTTGGGCGTCTTGCGAAAATAAAAAAAACCCGTCCAAAAAAGGGACGAGTTATTCGCGGTACCACCCTGATTAAGTGCACGGGATACAGATTCCCTACGCACTTCTCTCCATCATTGATAACGGGAATGACCCGATTCCTCCTACTAGGCAAAAAGCCATTAAGAGGGCTGCTCAGGAGGGAATTCTACGGCGCGCGCTTCAAAGCTGCTTTCAGTCTAAGGCAGCTTCTCCCTGACAAGCGGTGATTCCGCATACTAGTCTCCGTCATTGCATTTCAAAATTAATAAAAAATTATAGACTTTAATTTAATATAAATATACGAAATAGGCAAGTACTTTTTCATTCAACAAAATGAAAAGCGAGGATAATCGCCGCTCTCCTCGCCTTACTTTTGATTAAACAGTTCATGAAGATGGGCCAATTTACGTTCCAATGAACCCATAATTTCTCGACCAATGTCTTCGCTAATCAGTCCTAAGCGGACCGCGTACTCTACTTCACGAGAAAGCCCGAACATTTGGGTATCCAGCACTTCTTCATACAGTGGGCACTGCGGCATGGTCAGGTTTTCCATCTGTACGTCGATCAGCTTGTAAATTTTGTCGGCGTCTGCTTGAAGCAACGCTAGCGCTTTTTGTTCCAGATCGGGAACCTTAATTTCTGTCAAAACCTATCCCTCCGTTTGCCTCCATCCTTATCATACATAGTACGCGATTCTGGGCCATTTGAAAAGGGGAGAAGACAGATCAACTGCAAGAAGCTAAAAGATACCAAGCTTCCACTCTTTTGAAAGCAGCTCCAACAGCTTGACACCGCCTACTGAATTTCCTTTATCATCCAAAGATGGACCGAACACACCAATCCCCATACGATGTGGCACTGTTGCCATAATACCGCCAGCAACCCCACTTTTCGCGGGGATTCCTACGTCAATCGCGAACTCACCAGAGGCATTGTACATCCCACAAGTCACCATGAAGGTCTTACAGATTCGCGCTACTTCTTCTGGAATCACTCGCTCACCTGTATTCACGAGAATTCCGTCTGCTGCAAGCACCATCCCTAGTGTAGCTACTTCCTTCGCTGTCACTTCTATCGAGCAATGGCGAAAATACAGATCAAGCGTCTCTTCTACATCCGTTTCCAGAATGCCGCTGTCCTTTAGAAACCAAGCGAGGGCACGATTGCGATCAGCCGTTTTCTTTTCAGAACAATAAACAGCTTGATTGATAGAAAGATGAGGATTCCCCGTCATTTTCCGCATTAAAGCCATCACAGCATCTAGCCGTTCGTCCACGTTGGCACCGCGAATCATGCCCGCAACCGCAATGGCTCCTGCATTGATCATCGGGTTCAGTGGTTTATGGGATTCGGTCGTCTCGAGCTTAATAATCGAATTAAACGGGTCTCCAGTTGGTTCTTTTCCCACATGCCGAAACACGTGTTCCTTCCCGTTCTGGCATAAGGCGACGATCAGAGAGAATATCTTGGAGATACTTTGCATCGAGAAAGGCACATCTGCATCACCAGCAGAAAGGATCGTCCCATCGGGCAAGCATACAGCCACTCCCAATTGATGTGGATCGACTTTTGCCAATTCAGGGATGTAGGAAGCAACACTCCCCTTGTTTGTATACTTAAGTGATCGGTTGCGTACTTGCTCCAATTGTTCGGACGCTTGTTTCAAATCCATCGAAAAACCCCTCAGTCTATTACGTCGATGTATACAGATTCGATTGTAGGTTTCTACATGGGACATGTCAAATTATCCCTACTTCTGCACGGCGTGCTCCAATCTTTCCATCGCTTCGACTAGAATCGATCTCGGGCAAGCAAAATTGATTCGCATAAACCCTGCACCATCCGGCCCAAACGTGGTGCCATCGTGTAAGCCAAGCTTTGCTTCCTCGCGAATGAGCTTGTTCAACTCCGCCTGACTACGTCCTAGCTGTCTAAAATCCATCCACCCCAAGTATGTCGCTTCTGGAATGGCCATGGATACCCCAGGAATACGAGTCGATAAAAACTCATGCACATAGGCTGCATTCTTACGTAAATAGATCAACAGTTCTTCCAGCCATGCTTCTCCATGTTGGTAGGCTGCAATCGTTGCTTCCATCCCAAACAGATTCAGATTCTCATAGCCCATTTTGGACGCTGTAATGGAGAAGTTCCGCAATAACTGCTGATTTTCTGTCATCAAATAGGAAGTATACAGACCAGCCAAATTAAACGTTTTGGCGGCTGATAGAAAGGTAACGCTCTGATCGGCTAATTCCGGTGCCAGCGAATAGTAAGGCGTATGAACATTCGGCTCATAGACCAAATCCGAATGAATCTCATCGGCAACAACAAGCACGCCATTTTCTACACACAATCTTCCCAAGCGCTCCAGCTCTTCTCTGGTCCATACTCGCCCGATCGGATTGTGCGGTGTGCAGAGCAGCATGAGCTTCACCCGCGGGTCGCTCAGCTTTTGTGCGAGATCATCCCAATTCATTTCATAACGGCCGTCACGCTCCAATAGGGGGCTGGTAACGACATGACGTCCGCGATTTTCGACTGCATGATAAAAAGGATGGTACACAGGCGTCTGGATCAAGACACCGTCTCCCGAGGCTGTATACGCCTCTACCGCTACGTGAATGCCGGGAACGACTCCAGGTATCCCTGTCATCCAACTCACATCTACCTCTACACCAAATCGCTTGTGTATCCACTCTTTCAAGCTCTGGTAAAGGGCATTTGACTTCAAAGTGTATCCGTATATCGGGTGCCTCGCTCGTTTGATCAGTGCCTCTGTGATTTCAGGAGCGCAAGCAAAATCCATATCCGCCACCCACAGCGGAATCATTCCTTCACCATTCACTTTTGGATTCTGAATCTCCCATTTGACACTATCTGTCCCTCTGCGTTCGATGCGCTGATCAAAATCGTGCACTTTCGTTCCCTCCCTTATTCCCTTCACATACATACACACAGCATAAACCGTCTTTTTCCAATTGTCCAAGCTTCTGGTGTACGAAAAAAAGAGCCGCCCTGATGAGCGACTCTCTTCTTACTAAAGACTAGATTAGCGAGCATATACGCCAGGACCAAATGGGAGATCCAGGAAGTACCACACTGTCAATTGCAAGATCCAAATCACCAGGAAAACGATTGCATACGGAGTCATGGTAGAGAAAATCGTTCCCATTCCTGCATTCTTATTATACTTCTGATAGAAAGCCAGGAAGAGCGGGATGTACGGATTCACAGGTGAGATCGTATTGGTTGCAGAGTCCGCAATCCGATAAGCGACTTGGATAAACGCCGGATTGTAATCTAACAGCATCAGCATTGGCATGAATACAGGTGCCAGGATCGCCCACAGCGCTGAACCACTCGTGATAAACAAGCTACAGATACCCGTGAAAAGTGTAAAGGCAATAATGATCGGCAAGCCCGTCAAGCCCATGTTTGTCATGAATTCTGCGCCATTGACAGCCATCAAAATACCAATGTTGCTCCAGTTAAAGAACGCGATGAACTGCGCTGCTGTAAACGCTAACACAATAAAGCCGGACATATCCTTGATTGCTTCGGACATGTAATGCGGAATGTCCTTCGATGTTTTAATCAGTCCCATTGCTCTACCGTATACAAACGATACGGTCACGAAGAACAACAGGATGATGGGAATGATCCCTTTCAAAAACGGTGATGTCAAGAAGTCACCTGTCTTTGGATCACGCAACAGTGAACCTTCTGGAACGACCAGCAATCCTACAATGACTACGAAAATCAACGCTGCGATACCCGCTTTACGCAGTGCTTTGTTTTCTTGAGGTGTTACTTCTTCGAATTGTACGTTTCGATCGCCGTGATACGTGCCAAGGCGTGGTTCGATAATTTTATCGGTAATCCATCCACCAATGAAAGCGAGGATGACAACAGAAGCTGACATGAAGAACCAGTTATCTACTGGTGTAACCATTGCATTCGGATCAATCGTTTTCGCTACTTCGGTACTGATCCCTGCCAAGAGAGCATCTGTACCGGCAATGAAAAAGTTCGCTGTAAAACCGGAGGATACACCAGCCATACCAGCTGCAAAACCTGCAATCGGGTGACGCCCCATTGCCAAGAACACAAGACCGCCAAGCGGAGGAATAATAACCATGGCTGCATCAGAAGCAAGATTTCCTAATATACCGACAAAGACAATTGCATAACTGACAACCGATGCCGGAATACCTGCCATCATTTTGCGTAGAACAGTCGTCAAAAGACCGATTTTTTCTGCCAGTCCAATTCCAAGCGTCATCGCCAGAACGAGACCAAGTGCTGGAAATTCAATAAAGTTTTTCAGCATACTCGTTAAAATCCAGTGAATACCTTCGACGCTAAGCAAACTCTTAACCGCAACCTCTTCGCCTTTAGCAGGATGCATAACCGAAAAGTCCATGGCTGCGAGGATTGCTGAGACTACCATCAATACACCACACAAAATAATGAACAATACAAATGGATGCGGGAGCTTATTCCCTACCGTTTCAATCCATTTTAGGATACCTTTTTGCTTCATCAGATCTGCTTGCACATTCGTGCCTTTCGCCATAGTTTCGCCCCCAAAGTCGTTTGAATTCCCTGAATGTTTCTGCGGCTTTGCAACCATCCTCGGGATGAATGATGTGGTCTTCCTTCTCTAGCGCTCATCGCCGTTGATGGTTCAGCGGGAGAAAGACGAAGTGAGCTTCCCTTTTTTCGTGAAAGCCTTTCCAAGAATCGAAAGGCTTGTACACAATGCCTTTTATCTGACCCCAACTTTTTAGTAGGAACTCAAATATCATAGGCAAAGTTCATTCTCACATAATAACTTTCTAATATGATTATATAATCTACAAAATGCATGTCAATAATTTTTAGACTATTTTATGAAATTTTCGCTTTTTGGATAATTGCTGTCATTTGCGAGTCTATAGTAATATAGAGATTGACTACGAATGATCACGGAGGAATGACGTATGTCTGATGTTATCGTGTTCAAAGGGGCTATTGCTTTCCCCATTACATTGGATCCAACCGTTTGGGTTTTTGATGAACGCAAATTCGATCTGAAAACATACTCGGGCGAAGATGATAGCTCGCTAGCTACACAAGCAAAGTATTTGGCTGGCACGGGGACGCAGTGGGATAAGGAATTGCGCGAGGGGGCTACGCTTCCTTCCGAACGAAAAAGCTTAGCAGAAGAACGTAAAGTGCTCGAAGGCGAGTACGGAATCCGTCTCGATCCCTTCATTACAAACGCTGAGCCCCTACCAGAGGTGACTCATGTCCGTCTTCACCGCGGGGATCAGGAAGCAATCGTTCTTCCACTTGCTGAGGCAAGAAGAGCCATCCTACAATTCTCCAAAGACGGCAAGCCTATTAAAGAAGATGGTCCTGTGTACTTATATTTGCCGGAAGTGTTGCTGGCAAATGAAGCACCGATCAAAGGAATTACCGCTTTGGAGTTTATTACCAAGTAAGCGTAAGATAACAAAAGCCATCCTCCTTCGAAAAAAGAGGATGGCTTTTGCCATATGTTACGTATGTGTGATAATTTTGCTCTTAGGCGCTGAACTGCGTGATACGGATATTCCGATGCTGTAGTTCTTCGCGAAGCAATTCGATAAAAGCTGCATCTAGTTGAAGGTCGACAGCTCGATGATATACTTCTATCAACATTTGGTCACTTAAGTATTTCACCTTTGCTCACCTCCATCTCTCATATGAGCCCATTGTAACAGATGCATTTGTATCGAACAATCGTTCGGATATCCACAAGCAATGTGGACATCTTGTTGGTAACATGTGGGTAAATTGTGTGTAACTTATAAGTATCCAAGCATTTCCTTTGTGGATGTTTTCTTCCATTTATCCACAGTCAGTCGAAAATTGTCGAACGAATGATGTGACTATTCTGTCATAAAGAACCCTCAAGAAAAAAAGCCACCCTGTACAGGATGGCTTTTTTCGTTGCTATTATGCGTTTGCAGCTTCTGTCACGTGCAGAACTTGCTTGATGCGATCAATTGCCCAATCCAGATCTTCTTTGCTGATGACGAGTGGCGGTGCAAAGCGAATGGTTGTCTCATGTGTTTCTTTGCACAGGAGTCCCAGTTCTTTTAGTTTTTCGCAATATGGACGAGCCGCTGTTGTCAGCTCCAAACCAATGAACAGACCGCGACCGCGAATTTCCTTGATGATTGGGTTGTTGATTTCTTTCAATTTCTCCATGAAGTATGCGCCCATTTCCAGGGAGCGCTGTACAAGACCTTCGTCAGCCAATACATCCATAGCTGCAACAGCAACTGCACATCCGAGTGGATTTCCGCCAAAGGTAGAACCGTGGGAGCCTGGCTCAAACACGCTCAAGATTTCTTTATCTGCTGCTACTGCGGAGATTGGGAACACGCCACCGCCAAGAGCTTTCCCCATGACGTACATGTCTGGTACTACATCTTCCCAATCGCTGGCAAACATTTTACCTGTGCGACCAAAGCCCGTTTGAATCTCATCGCTGACCAAGAGTACATTGTTTGCTTTACATACCTCTTGTGCTTGCTTCAAGTAGCCCTCTTGCGGAATGATGATGCCTGCTTCCCCTTGGATTGGCTCCAGCATGAATGCTGCTGTATTCGGTGTAATCGCTTGCTTAAGCGCTTCGATATCGCCATAAGGAATGATTTTGAAACCAGGCGTGAATGGTCCAAAGCCACGTCTGTACTCTTCTGCAGAAGAGAAGGAAGTTACTGTGACAGTACGACCATGGAAGTTGCCTTCACATACGATGATTTCTGCTTGGTTCTCTGGTACTTTTTTCACGTCATAAGCCCAGCGACGAACCGCTTTGAGTGCTGTCTCTACTGCTTCTGCACCAGTGTTCATTGGCAGGATCATTTCTTTTCCTGTCACGGCAGAGAGTTTTTCGTAAAATTCACCTAGTTGGTCATTGTAAAAAGCTCGGGAAGTGAGCGTTACTTTATCTGCTTGATCTTTCAGAGCTTGGATGATACGTGGATGACGATGCCCTTGGTTCAGCGCAGAATATGCACTCAGCATATCCAGATATTTATTGCCTTCCGGATCGTGTACCCATACGCCTTCTGCTTTGGAAATAACGATCGGTAGCGGATGATAGTTGTGCGCACCAAATTTTTCTGTTTGTTCAATAACCACGTTTGTTTTACTCATGTCGTTAGCCTCCTTCAAGATCACTTGCTAAAATTATCTAGCAAGAACGATGCCAAATAGGAAAACCCCACAAAGTCGATCCAATCCGATCAGACGAGCAAAAAAATTTTGCATCTCGCATTCATATTCCTTTGCAGTGCATAATGTTTTTGCACTCATTCCCTTTATGCTATGATACCCTCATAAGGAAAGGCTGGTGACCACGGTGTCGTCTTCTACGCATAATTCTTCAGCTGACACTCTCTTGCGCATTTATGAACATATTTTGGACAGAATGAATGAAGGTGTACATGTCATCGATTCGGACGGAACGACGATTGTCTACAATTCCAAAATGACCGAGCTGGAATCGATGACCAGACAAAACGTTTTGCACAAACCTTTGGCAGAGGTTTTTCAGTTCCCGTCTGGACAGGAAAGTACCTTGCTCACATGCTTGCGTACCGGAAATAGCATTCGCAATACACGCCAAACGTATTTCAACGACAAGCAAAAAGAAATTTCAACCATTAACCATACGTACCCCATCATTGAAAAAGGCAAGATCATCGGCGCAATGGAAATCGCAAATGATGTTACCAAAATGGAACGATTGATCAGAGAAAACCTGCTGCAAAAAAACGGGTCACGCTACACATTCGAGCACATTATCGGGAGAAGCGGTCCTATTCTCGATGTCATAGAGAATGCCAAACGCGCAGCACGCACCTCCTCATCCGTATTGGTAGTCGGTGAAACTGGTGCCGGGAAAGAGCTGTTCGTGCAAAGCATTCATAATGCCAGTCTGCGTGCTTCTGGTCCCCTTATTTCACAAAACTGCGCAGCGCTTCCGGATAGCCTGATCGAAGGGCTTTTGTTTGGAACTGCTCGCGGAGCATTTACCGGCGCAGTGGAGCGACCTGGATTGTTTGAGCAAGCGGAAGGCGGAACACTTTTTCTCGATGAAATCAACTCGCTTAGTATGCCACTCCAGGCAAAATTGTTGCGTGCTCTGCAAGAGAAGTCGATTAGACGTATTGGTGACACAAAGGATCGGTCGATCGATGTGCGAATCATTGCCGCTATCAATGAAGATCCTGTTGAGGCAATCGCCAATTCGCATTTGCGAAAAGACTTGTACTATCGACTCGGCGTCGTCACGTTATTTCTCCCCCCGCTTCGGGAACGCAAGGAAGATATTTCGATGCTGGTCAGCCATTTTATCGAGAAATACAATGAGCTGTTCCAAATGGAAGTAAGAGGCATCAGTGACGAGGTTCTGCAATTTTTTATCCAGCATGACTGGCCTGGGAATGTGCGAGAACTTCAACACTTGATTGAGGGGGCCATGAATCTGATGATTGACGAATCAACCATCCGCTATGAACACTTGCCTTTGCACTTTTTGCGTCGTACACCAGCCGCTTCCGTAACGATCGAGCAACCCTCCCCTCATACATTGCCGTTTGTGGATGAAGGAAAGCCATTGAAGGAAACCATGCAAGAATTTGAAACAGCATATATTCACCATGTTGTGGAACGCTATAACGGAAATATTTCACGAGCAGCCAAGGAATTGCAAATTAGTCGTCAGAGCTTGCAATATCGTTTGCGTAAGCTGGGGATTAAGGGATAAAGAGTACCTTTTAAGAGCATTCTGGTTTGAGTCAACATAGTGGAGGAGAAGAAAAAGCACAGTTCTCTTCGACTCTGACACGCCCGCAAGTGGGAATCACTGTCCGTCTCCATTTCCAAAAGGGGACCGTCGAGCCAAAGCCACCCTACGGGCGGAAGTTTCTCGAGGAAGAAGGGTTCGGCAAGCGTGGTCCCCTTTTTGAAGTTCCGACTGGGTAGGCATTGTCAAGGTCTACGAGCCCTGCACTTTTTCTTCTCACTAGTTTTGTTGGTTCATCGTTACCTTTTAATAATTGCTTAGATGTTTTCTATCAGTCCAGTTTTCATCTTATCTTTTTTAATAAACGCCAAGAGATTTGGCGTTTTTTTAATTATTTTGCATCAGCTGCCGAAACATTTTGCGCTTTTTGCCAGTATATACCTCAAAAATAATATTTTCATAAAGTATTTCGTTTGGTATCATTCTTGCAGAGCATATATCGCTATCGCGCCTGAAAACGCATACATCCATTTAACATACTCGCGTGAAGGAGAGGGTTATATGTCCACAAGCAACACGGAACAGCACAATCAATTGAAACGCACAATGAACAGCAGACACCTCTTTATGATTTCTCTTGGCGGCGTAATCGGAACCGGGTTATTCCTCGGATCAGGTTATACAATTAGTCAGGCAGGACCAGTTGGTGCCATTCTCTCCTATTTAGTCGGCGGCTTTATTATGTACCTGACTATGCTATGTCTGGGCGAGCTGACAGTTGCCATGCCAGTGGCCGGTTCGTTCCAAACATATATGACCCGCTTTGTTAGCCCAGCACTTGGGTTTGGTGTAGGCTGGTTGTATTGGCTTGGTTGGGCCGTGACCGTTGCTTTAGAGTTGTTGTCATCAGGATTGCTGATGCAACGTTGGTTCCCTGACTCACCTGTTTGGATGTGGTGCGCGATCTTTGGTGTAGTGCTCTTCTTATTAAATGCTTTATCTGCTCGAGCGTTCGGTGAATCTGAGTTCTGGTTTTCCAGCATTAAAGTAAGCGCTATCATCTTATTCATCATCTTGGGTGGAGCCGCGATGTTTGGCTTCATCGACCTGAAAAACGGTCAGCCTGCGCCAATGCTCACCAACTTTACAGAAAGCCCGCTTCTCCCCTTTGGAATCACAGGCTTGCTGATGACGATGATCACCGTGAACTTCTCCTTCCAAGGTACCGAGCTGATCGGGATTGCCGCTGGAGAAAGTGAGAATCCAGAGCAGACGATTCCGAAGGCCATTCGTACGACGGTTTGGCGTACACTCGTTTTCTTCATTCTGGCGATTGCCATCGTGGCAGGGATGATTCCACACCAACAGGCGGGTGTAATTGAAAGTCCGTTTGTCGTCGTATTTGACAGTATTGGGATTCCTTATGCCGCTGACATTATGAACTTCGTTGTCTTGACAGCACTTCTGTCTGTGGCTAACTCTGGTTTGTACGCAGCAACTCGTATGCTTTACTCCCTGTCCAAAGAAGGAATGGCTTCGAAAAAGCTTGGGGCCGTAAATGGAAAAGGGATTCCGATGCACGCTTTGTTGATTACGTTTGCAATTGCTCTCTTGTCTCTTCTGTCCGGTATTTTTGCAGAAGATACGGTGTTCATGGTACTGTTGTCAATCGCTGGTCTCGGCGCACAGGTGGGTTGGATCTCCATCTCTGCTTCGCAGCTGGCTTTCCGTCGCCATTACCTGAAAAATGGAGGCAAGTTGGAGGACCTGAAGTTCCGTACACCTTTGTACCCTATACTGCCTTTGATTTCCTTGATCCTGAACTTGCTTGTTCTCGTGAGTTTGGCATTCGATCCAGAACAGCGCATCGCCTTGTACTGCGGAGTTCCGTTCATGATCATTGCGATATGCGTGTATCAATTCCATTTTAAAAAGAAAATCGAAGCGTAATTCAAAAAGAAAAGCTTGCTGCCCCCTCTTCAAGAAGGGACTGCAAGCTTTTCATGTTTTATATGTGATGCGATAGGCTTGGCAATACTACAATGAGATTCGGACAATTTCCGTAACGACTACCATGGCAAAAACTGCAAATCCAAGGGAACTCGTTACCAGCAACATGCGCTTTAGCTTTTTCATATCTTCCATAAAAATTCCCTCACTTTCTTGCGCCAATCATCTCTATCGTTATATACGTTTGAACGATGGAAAATGTTTCATTTCGCCCAAAAATATTTATGAGCGAGCTATTTTCTTAAGATCATTCCCGATTTGTCCGGTTTGTTGTTCCATGCGATGCAGCATCCAGGCCACCCAAAACCCGATGACCAAACAAATGGTCCACGGCAGCCACGGCGATTGCAAGCGTAGCCCTACATCGTACACCCATCCTCCTGCTATTTGTCCGAATGAACCCCCGATGGCAATCGAATACCCGTTGAAGCCGTAATAGGCGCCCACCAAGTCCTTGGGAGCAAAACGAGGAACGACATCGACCAGATTCGGAACAGCAATCATGGTACCCAGTGCAAAAAGGAACACATCCAAGAGAATGAGCCACAATGAATCGGCAAACGTGAACAAAAATAGTCCCACACTCATAAACAACGTCCCGATGCCAATCAAGGTAAGCCTTTGCTGATAACTCTCCAGCAATTGAGTCACTTTCATTTGAAATAAGATTACAAACAGCGAGAGCGCAGAAAGTACGATTCCTACATTCACCTTGCTATGCGTAACATTTTCAACAAACAGCGGAATCGTTAAAAACACCTGCATATTCAAATAATAATACCCCATCAAAATAAAGGTATATCGTACAAACAGCTTGTCCTTCACTACCGTGGACATACTTTCCCATATACTATGCCGCGTATTTGTGGCGCGAATCGGTGGGAATAAAAAGAAGATCACGATTGTATTCACTCCGAAGACGGCCCCTGCAAACAACGAAATGTACGTAAAATCAATAGCCGAGAGTGCTGTCCCCACGATTTGGGAACCGACAACCGCAATATTGCCAAGCACATTGCGAAGGGAGAATACTTCTTTTCGGATGGCCTCAGGTGTAATAATCGCATAGGCAGCAGAGCAAGCAGGCTCAAACAACGCCCCACCCAATCCGGAAAGAATCGCGGCAACAAAAAAGTGCCATGTCTCGGTACAAAAAGCGAACATCGCAAAACCAACAGCACGTACGCCTAATCCGAGGAACATCGCCCCTTTGTATCCGAAGGCATCCGCGATCACACCGCCTATAAAAGCAAGACCTTGCTGGGAGAACTGTCTAACACTCAGGACTATCCCTGCCATCGCCAGTGTCCAGCCGATGCTACCCGTCAAATACAAAGTGAGATACGGGATTAATGCATAAAAGCCCATATTCATCATAAAAGATGTGCTTAACAAGAGCTTCACTGAAAAGGGCGTTTCTCGCCACCATTCCCACTTCATCCCAATACCCCTCGCTCTCCCGATAGCCCGCATGAAATAAGGATATCCCCAGCTTAGCGAACAGGGTATAATTTGGGAAACGAACATTTTTGTATATGGTAATCAAATATTTAGATAAGAGGGATTCCAACTGTATGGACTTCGAACAATTACGCGCTTTCTACACATTGGCCCAAACGAAAAATTTCACCAAGGCTGCGGAAATGCTCCACTTAGTCCAGTCTACGGTGACAATGCGAATCAAGCAACTGGAAGAAAAAGTTGGCAAACCTCTTTTCATTCGTGATAAAAGAAGTGTGGAGATTACCCAAGCGGGCTTAACTCTTTTACCGTATGCAGAGAGAATCCTCAAACTATCCCATGAAGCCCTAAATGAAGTCGCTTCACTCCAGCCTTATGAAGACTATTTATCGATCGGTAGCTTAAACGCGATCTGGACTTCCACCCTCGAGCCGATCTTGAAAGAGTACCACTATCGATATCCACAAATTGCGATCAGCACAAAGACAGGGCACTCGTCCGATGTCATCCAGTATTTGCTGGACAACGTGATTCAAATCGGAATCGTGTACGTCCCCCCATCCTTGCCCAACTTTGACGTTATTCCAACGTGGGATGATGAAATTGTCTTGGTATGCTGTCCTGAGAGCCCCATTGCCGCATCTACACACGTCGATTCGCGCGAGCTGCGCAATCTGCCGCTGTTGTACATGAATTGGGGCCCTCCTTTTAACGAGTGGATTAGACAGACACTGCCGCGTAATTACGTACCCAAGCTGACAGTAGACAAAGCGGAGCTCGCCATCGACCTGATCAAAGAAGGTCTCGGTGTGAGCTTGTTGACGCGCTCTACCGTCAAAGCGGAGCTTGCGGCGGGTACCTTGAAGGAACTGATCATAACAGGCAATAAGCCTCCTAAACGCTCGGCGTACATCGTCTTGCCGAAGGACAAAAAAAATAAACCCAGCGTAGAAAAATGGCTGAGTTTAATGAGTGAATTAGGATATTCCACCTAGCTTGCTGATTACCTGGAATGCGGTATGGGGTCGACGACCGTGCTTCGTCTCCCCATCCATTCTTCATAGCCAAGACGAAGAAGAAAATACCAGCACATCGACAGGAAAAAGCCGGTAAGCACATCACTTAAATAATGAACACCCAAGTACACACGGCTGAACGCGAGCAATGCTACGAAAATAAAAACCGCAGGCTGTACGAGCGACGACCATCTTTTCTCCGTAAACCATTGGGCAATCCAAAACGCAACTATGCAATAAAAGGCTGGTCCAATCATCGCATGACCACTCGGAAACGAAAAGGACTCCGGCAGCTCAATCAGATTGACGCCACTCGGTCTAGGTCTCTCAAAGAACCGCTTTAAAAGCTCATTCGCAACTTCACTGGCACCGAGGGAAATCAGAACAAACATTGCCTCCACACGATATTTCTTTATGTATAGGACAACGAACATGATCACCGCTACAGGCACAAGGAACATTCCTCCGCCAAGATTAGTTACCAATCGAAAAAAAGCAGTCCCTGCATCCGAGCGAATCGACTCCGCAAATGCGATAGCTGCTTGATCCATACCTGCCACTTTCCCTGCTACGTAGAGGGCAAACATGATTGTGGCAAGTACCGCAAACCAAAGAGCTCCGCGTACATATCCATTTTTTCTCGTTGTCTGATTCATTGTTGATCTCCTCTTTCCATCAAAAAGCGCAAGGACTCAGCAAATCGCTGATCATCTTCACGCGTGCGAGCAGCAGGCCCCTTCGTACGACCTCCCCCGCGCCGATATCTCGCTTTTTCATTTCGTTCTTCCAAATGAAACGTAATCCGTTCTGGGTCAAAAACCATCCCGTGTGGTGTCAGGGCATGGGCTCTCTTCCCAAGAATGAGCGCTGCCAGACCAATATCCTGCGTCACCACGACATCCCCTGAACTCGTTTCGTTCGCCAGCTTCATATCTACTGCTTGAGGGCCGGCATCTACCGTTACATGATTTGCGTTGCCGATTTGATGATTATAACTGGCAAAGGTCAAACAAATCCAGTTGAGCTCCTTGCACAATGCTTGGGCAGTTAAGAGTGCCTGGCGCGGACAGGCATCCGCATCGATAAGAACACGTCCTTTTGACATGGTATCTCCTTTCGTGTGCATTTCTCTCCCCGTACCGATTCATTTTTGGTATGATGGAGGTGGAGAGGAGTGAGTTTACCTTTGCGCTATCAATTTATCCATGATGAACGGCTAGGTATACGACTTCCCGTACTGCATCTGGAATGGGAAGATTATTCGAAGGTAGAAAGAGCGGACATGTTGCTGGAATGGGAAGAAATCCGCGCGACCATTCCGGATAAAATATACCGGGTAGAGAAGGTCATCATTGAGAAAACCAAACAAATGTCC
Organism: Brevibacillus sp. DP1.3A; assembly: GCF_013284245.2. Lineage (NCBI taxonomy): Bacteria > Bacillati > Bacillota > Bacilli > Caryophanales > Paenibacillaceae > Brevibacillus > Brevibacillus sp. DP1.3A. The sequence continues at coordinate 4,271,140 of NZ_CP085876.1, forward strand.
GAAGAAGAAAATTTCGTAAGATCTTGTGAATTGAACAGCGAGATCCACGAGTTGGCTAGTGTTATTAACGATCTTAATATATGGTTCCGTGTCCAGCAAGACCATGACACCAAAATCCATCAATAATTCGTTTATAAAAAGCAACAGCTCCTTGGCTTCATTAGCCTCGGAGCTGATTTTTTTAGGAACCCTATGCTTTTTTTCGCTTGCGACCAATTTCTAACGCCTTCAGCCCTGCTACATGCGGGGCAGCCATCGAAGTGCCGTTCAGCTTTTTAAACTGATTCCCCGGCCACGTAGACAAAATATCAACCCCGGGTGCCTTCATATTTACGCCCTTGCCTCTCGCACTGAACGATGCCAATTTTCCCATTTGATCAATCGCACTAACCCCTAAGACACCATCGTACCGCGCTGGATACTCCGCTTCTCCCCCTCCATTGCCTGCAGATGCTACCAATACGATTCCCTGCTGATGGGCCCGACCAACTGCTCTCGCCATTGCTTCGCTATATTGGGGCATGCCAAAGCTCATGTTGACAACATCCATCTTATTGGCAATTGACCATTGCAGTGCCTGCAAAATGGTCGACAAAGATGATTGACCCTCATGATCAAAAGCACGGACGTCATATAAATGGGCCTCTGGAGAAACTCCGACAATTCCTCTTTGGTTCATCTCAGCTACGATGATCCCTGCGACATGCGTCCCGTGTCCATTTTGTTTGCCGCGCACTAGCTGGATGCCACCCTTTATTTGATCCTTCAAATCAAAATGATCGCGGGAGATTCCCGTATCGATGACAGCGACCTTGACGCCTGCTCCACGCCCCTTTCGCCACAATCGCTGTGCCCCCACATATTGCACGCCCCACGGGATTTCATCCTCCCCTTGCGCATGGACGCTTACGGTAATGTTCTCTTCCACCATCGCTTTATACCTTCGAAAAAGCTCCTCATGCTGCTCAAAAATCTTTTGTTTGACACACAAGCAAGAAAGGTCATCATAGCATCGCCATGGAAGTCTCTCGGTTTTGGTCAGAACCTTGGTTTTCAAATCTGACAGTATCTCGGTAAACGGCGTATCCCGATGAAAGCTGACAATTTTCAACCCACTAGCCTCCTGTCATGCGTCGTTCTGACTCATCCTATGTCACGGCTCCCCCTATGGGTTTGGGCCATTGCACAACGTTGAGCAAAATAGGCGAATAGCGGCCTGAATCTGTCCAAGCGAACTCCCTTGCTTTTCCATATAACTGCATATGGCAGGCGTATTCCTTTGAAAGGAGCGAAGCATCATGGCGAAAGCAAAAGGAAAAGCAAAGGCAAAAGTCAAGCTCAAAGCGAAGGGCAGTCCACGTGACATACTGAAGTCCATCAACAAGAAAAGTAAGAAAAAATGGACGATGGGCGATGTGCGATCGTTGGCAAAAAACTTCTCCATGAAAGACTTGAAGGATGACAAGAAATTAAGCGAGCTGATTAAAAAAGTCAGCAAGGCGGTCGGTGTCAACTTATCCGACCAGCAAATGTCCAGTGTAAAAAAACAAGTGCATGATCGCCTCGGATAAGGTATGTCTCCCCTTGGCTTCGCCACTCTTTGGCGAAGCTTTTTTTGCAAAACAAAAGAGAGAGCGAAAAATCGCTCTCCCTCCTGGCGAAGCTAATACCCTGTGTTTTCGTTAGTCGCAAGAGCATGCAACGATAACGAGCAATACGAACAACACCAGTATTAAAGCAAAGTCGTCAAATCCTCCGTTGAACAGACTCATTCGCTTTCCCTCCTTTGCCAGCAACTAGTCATACTGTATGTGCGAATGCTCAAGAATGATTGGACCATCGCCTATACAAGACTGTTTTTCCTGGTTTTTTACACAGTTACTGGCAAATGGAAAGGAGATTAGCTCGCTTGTCTTTCAACTGGTTCTGGCAATCCATACTGCTTTTTCATGACTTGACGCCAAAACGGAATCGTACGTTGAATCATCGGTCCCGTTAACAGCGCTATCAGTATCGTGCCGATTGACACAGGTCCACCCAAAGCAGCACCTGCAAGCAGTACGGTTACTTCTATGATCAGTCGGACTCGCTGGATACTCCAGCCAAGACGCTCGTTCATCGCCAGCATGAAGCTGTCGCGCGGTCCTGCCCCAAGAGAAGGAGATAAATACATCCCGATCCCGACAGCCAAAACAACGACACCTGCGAGAAACATCAAGAGCCTCGCCCAAATAGATTGCAGCTCAGGAATAAAATCTAACCATAAGATAAGATCGAGAAAAACGCCAAAGCAAATCATATTTAAGAACATTCCAAAATTAGGCTTTATTTTTGCCACCAAATAAGTGGCGAAAATGACAACGACTCCTACGATCTGAGACCACAGGCCAATCGTTAATCCAAATGTTTTTTGCAGGCCAATGTGAAAGGTTTCCCAAGGTGCTACGCCGAGGTTTGCTTTAATGGCCAGTACTGTACCGAATGCACCAACGAACAAGCCCAGTACAAACATCATGTAGCGAACTGTGATCGACCTGTTGAACCCTCTGCCAGACACGTCTCTTTCATCTCCTGACGATGTGGTTTACTTCCAGCCTGCAATGACTTCGTAAAAAAGCCCGTCCTTCCGGTAATACGCTTCCGATTTGGAGAAGTTCAGGTAGGTCTGTGCCTCTACAAGCTGCTCTCCCGTCAAAATGACCTGGCGTTGCTTGTTCACATCGTCTCGATATTCGACGACGAGGCTGACCTCTTCCGACTGACAATGTTGAATGAGTTCTTCTGGTGTAGTAAAAGTAATCCGCTTCATGCTCCCCCACCTCCTCCATCGTGATCATTCATTATAGCAGGGATTATGGCTTTCTCCCATCGTTTCTCTCTCGCTTTACAGAAATGCTACCAAGATCATCAGCCAGTTGGGTCGCCGGGAAAATTTGCTGCGCTTCTGCCAACAGATCCTCCATCGAAAAATCTCCGTCTTCATCTTCATAACGTGGACTAAAGTGAGTCAGGCATAGTTCTTTCACACCCGCGTCTTTGGCAATTTGAGCCGCCTCGCGTGCTGTGGAATGCCCGCTTCTGGTCGCCAGCTCCTTGTCATGATGGGCGTAGGTCGCTTCGTGGACAAGCAAATCTGCCCCTTTTGCCAGCTCCACAACCGCTTGGCTCGGCTCCGTATCTCCACTGAAGACGATTTTGCGTCCTGGCTGCGGCTCTCCAACGAAGTCCTTCCCGTCCAGCACTCGACCATCCTCGAGTGTGACCTGTTCTCCTCTCTTCAAGGCTCCAAATAACGGCCCTGACGGCACACCGGCCTGCTTTGCCAGTTCTACTTGAAATGCTCCTGTCTTTTCCTTTTCCATCACGGCATAAGCAAACGAAGGCACACGATGTTTCGCCAATCGACAGCTCACCACGATCTCTTCGTCCTCGTAGATTACGCCCTCACTAACGATTTTTATTTCCAAAGGATATTGCAAATGAACTGGACTTGCCTCCATGATAGCTCGAAAATATTGGTCGAGCCCCGGTGGTCCATACAGCTCTAACGGAGTCGGTTCGGTATTGCGCAAAGACCGGCTCGCAAGCAGTCCGATCAGACCGTACAGATGATCCCCATGCAAATGGGTGATAAAGATTTTATCCAATTGACTAATTTTCATCGGTGCGCGTAGTAGTTGGTGCTGAGTCCCCTCTCCGCAGTCAAACAACCACCATTTACCTGCCTGTAAAAATCGCAAGCCGATCCCACTCACGTTTCTTCGCGTAGTGGGTGCACCTGATCCGGTGCCTAAAAATGTAACGATCACGCTATGTCCATCTCCTTTGTGGCCTTCCCTCATCATGTGCCTGTCTCTATCTCTAGGCATTCACCCTTTTTTATCTGGGCGCATAGCCTACAACATACAAAGCCTAGCAAGGAGGGACTCCTAATCATGAAACGATTTTTGGCGCTGGGGCTGGCCGCTTTTCTCGTTATGACGGCCGTCTTGACTGGCTGCTCCAGCACTCCCGAAAAAATAAGAATTGGTGAAGTGACTCGTTCTTTGTTTTACGCCCCTCAATATGTCGCACTTGAAAAAGGATTTTTCAAGGAAGAAGGTCTGGAAGTGGAGCTCTCAACCATACCCGGCGGAGATAAAGTGATGTCGGCTCTGTTATCTGGCGGCATCGAGGTCGCGCTCGTCGGCTCCGAGACCAGCATCTACGTCTCTCAGCAAGGTGCTGCCGATCCAGTTGTCAACTTTGCGCAGCTCACGCAGACGGACGGTACCTTCCTCGTCTCCCGCAACAAAATGGATGACTTTACTTTCGACAAGCTAAAGGGCAGTGTCTTCTTGGGTCAACGTAAAGGCGGTATGCCGCAAATGGTCGGAGAGTATGTACTCAAAAAGCACAATATCAATCCGCAAGGCGACCTGGAACTCTTTCAGAATATCGAATTCAAAAATATTGCGTCTTCCTTCGCATCTGGTACCGGAGCGTATGTACAGCTGTTTGAACCGGAAGCCTCCCGCTTTGAACAGGAAGGAATCGGCCATGTCGTCGCCTCTTTTGGCAAAGAGAGCGGAACCGTTCCATACACCGTCTTCATGACAAAACAAAGCTATATCGACAGCAACGCAGCAGCTATCCAAAAGTTTACCAATGCGGTCTACAAAGGGCAACAGTGGGTTGCCAGCCACAGTGCAAAAGAAACAGCTGATGTGATTGGCAAGTACTTCGAGCAAATCGATCCAAAGATTCTGGAAATCGCTGTACAGCGTTACCTGGAACAGGGCTCCTATGCGACAGATCCCATTCTGGACGAAAAGGAATGGAATCAGTTACAAGATATTATGGATTCCGCTGGTGAATTAAAGCAACGCGCTGATTACACCAAGCTGGTAAACACCACTTTTGCTACCCAATCCAAGGAAGGGAAATAGGCCGTCATGAAGCAGATTTCTTCTACGCCGGCAAAAATAGAACTCGGCCACGTGACCCATCTTTATTTATCCACGACCAGGGCGTTCATGGCGGTCCAAGACATTAACCTGCGCGTGGAGGAAGGCGAGTTCATTTGTCTGGTTGGTCCCAGCGGTTGTGGAAAGACGACGCTGCTCTCACTCATTGCAGGGCTTGAGAAGCCGACAGCAGGCAAGGTGTGGATCGACGGAAGAGAAGTCAACGGAACGTCTAGGCAAGTTGGCTACATGCTTCAGCAAGATTATTTGTTCAATTGGCGGTCCATCGAAGACAACGTGTTTCTCGGACTCGAAATCCAAGGCATCCGTTCCAAGGTAACAGAGGAGTACGCCCTTCATCTGCTAGATGAGATGGAACTGTCTGATGTACGCAAATCCTCTCCCCTGCAGCTATCAGGCGGCATGCGGCAACGAGTTGCACTCGTCCGTACACTCGCCTGTCAACCTGATGTACTGTTGCTTGACGAACCATTTTCGGCATTGGACTACCAAACCAAACTCAAGCTCGAAGACTTGATTTTTTCGACGCTGCGTCGGCATAAGAAAACGGCAGTGCTTGTGACACATGATCTCTCCGAATCGATCGCGATGGGCGATCGCGTCTATATCTTTTCACGCAACCCGGGACGCATCAACAGCGAGATTGTCGTACCCAACCCGATCCGGGATGCTCTGCCATTCGACGCCAGAAATCATGATGGATTCCAAGACTTGTTCCATCGCGTGTGGAAAGAGATGGAGGTAGTGTCTGATGCAGCCAAAGGAAATTGAATCTGTCCATCGTCGCTACTTACAGTTAGAAAAGCGTATGAGCTTTTCCGTCTTTTCCACACAACTGTTCCTCTTTCTCGTTTTTCTCGGTTTATGGGAGCTCTTGGCTCGAACAAACACCATTAATGCACTCATCTTCAGCTATCCCTCCAAGATTTGGGCTCAATTTTGGTTGCAGCTGCAAGATGGCAGTCTTCTCCCGCATGTCGGCTTGACCGTATGGGAAACGATTATCGGCTTTCTCTTAGGAACGATTCTGGGAACCGTCATGGCAACGATCATATGGTGGTCCCCTTTTCTCTCCCGCGTACTAGAGCCTTATCTGGTGATTGCCAACAGTATGCCAAAAGTAGCCCTCGGTCCGGTTTTTATCGTCGGCTTTGGTCCAGGTTTGCTCTCCGTCATAGCGATGGGGTGCGCGATCTCGGTCATCATCACCACAATCAACGTCTACACCAGCTTCAAGGAAGTCAATCAAAACTACGTCAAAGTCGTGCAAACACTCGGGGGTAGCAAGCGGCAAATCTTCACGCTCGTCATTTTGCCAGCTACCATCCCAACCCTTCTCGCTACGCTGAAGGTGAATGTCGGACTTTCATGGGTGGGCGTCATCGTCGGAGAGTTTCTCGTATCCCAGCAAGGCTTGGGGTATTTGATCATATATGGCTTCCAAGTATTTAATTTCACCCTGGTCATGATGAGCTTAGCCATTATCGCGGTTATCGCTACCCTGATGTATCAAGGCGTAGCCTATATAGAGCGGCGGCTCACCAGCCAGTTCAAATAGATGGCTTCTAAAAAACGGTGCCAACCATCTACCGGGGATGATTGCACCGTTTTTTCATGGAGCAATACGTTTTGGAGAGGTTAGGGGGCGACGATCTCGACCTTAATTCGATCTGGGTCCTCGAAAAACAAAGCATAATGTCCCTCGCCTCCAGCATGCGGATGCCGATCCTGATAGAGCAAAGAGATACCGCGACGAGCAGCTTCCTCCCGCAGCTTTTCCACATGCTCTCGATCCCGTGCGTAAAATGCCAGATGATTTAAACCGACACGACAACGGTGATACGAAATGTCGAGGAATCGCTCTTCTGCCTGGACAAAAACCAGATAGGTACCGTTCTGTTTCCAGCTTACCCCACTGGCCCATTCTTGATATCGCGTATAGCCCAGCTCCTCCAACAACCAGCCCCAAAAATCTTTTGAGCGTGCCAGATTGGAGACATACACTTCTACATGATGCAGCATCGCACAGCCCCCCTTTTTACAGAAAAGCGCCCGACAGCGAAATGCCGGGCGCTACAACTATCGATTTACTTCCAAAACTTCCACTTGCTCTTCTTCGTCGTCGGATCGTCTATTTGGCTCTCGACGACTTTCTGTTGGGCGGTTGCTTCCACTTCGTGCGCTCCAGGTACTCGATTCAGGAAGTGATCGACCATAGGCTTGTAGTTATCTGGCAAATGCTCTTGCATGTTTCGCAGGATGACAATTGCCTTTTCCATTTGATCGGTCGCCAACAGAGCGTTGGCATAGTTGAAGCCTGCATACGGATACGGGAAATGTGGCGTCCAGAACTTTTCACAAATCTGAATCAACTGATAGACATAACCCGCTTGTCCCAATTCACCTGTCACAGTCATGACGACCTCAAAGCGATCTTTCGCTCCTTCAATCGCTACCGTGTACCATTTCATTGCATTCAGGAGATCCTCCTCATTCAACGCAACACGCGCCAGCTGCAATTGTGGTCTCCATGCGCCTTCTTTACTTGCCAGCGCCTCTAGCTGCCCTTTCAGCTCATCCTTTTTCCCTCTTTGCAAGAAGCTCTCGACAAACATGTTCAAGCCATTTTCTTGATTCGGGTCTTTGTGCAGGCCTGTATGTAGGGTCTCGAACGCTTTTGGCTCATCTCCCTCAAACGCGAAGATTTTTGCCAAATTGGTGCATGCCGTGCCCGAGGACGGGAATCGTTCCAGACAATCTGTCAGGATTTTTTTAGCGCTTTCAAATTCTCTCGCCTGCATATGAACGACTGCACGGAAAATGAGAGCAGACTCGATTGGACCGTATAATTCGAGAAGCCTGTCGGCAGCGACAGCAGCTTGCTCATGAAATTGACCCTTCACCAACTCCATCGCAAAATCGCGAAGCTTATCTTTTTCATCCCAGTACTTATCCAGATTTTGCGGAATTATTTTTTTCTGGTAGTCCTCTCGGGACATATCGATGGTTTGACCGAACTCATTGGTAAACGTCACAAATTCAGACATGAAACAGCCTCGCTTTCATTTCCTCACAAAAGTTTCAAATGATTGTTAAAGGGACAAGATATTTCCAAAGAAGAAGAACGATTCTCCACACAAGGAAAACCGCCAATTAGATCCATGCTTTGATATTTACTTTACGGATAAATTCCTCCATTGATTCCTTCGCGGGTTCGTCATTTGCCTCTTCTGCATCTTCCATGCCCATCAATTGTCGAAACAGTGCTTCGTTCCTTGTCGCCAATGCAAAATCAAGTAAAGCCTCATGCGAGATGCGATTTGCTTCTTCCTCCAGCAACTGCTCCTCCAAGGCGATATCCTCTTCTACAACGGCGATATGCTTATCAATTTTCGGAATGCGTAAAACCCAGGAAAATGCGCTGTCCGGATTGCGGTCACGAGCAATCAGGTAACCGTATTCACCCAAAGGCAAACCTTGCTCGAAGGAGTCGGCAACAATGACGACGCGTTGTCCAAGCTTGAACATGAGCGTCAACTCCCAATAAAGATTAATTCTAATCATACTAAATTGTATGTGTTCTTGGGAAGAGCAAACCCCAAGGATAGGAAAATGCACAAAAAGTTTGTTGCTCGAACCAAAATAAGGTACAATTTTTACTAGTGAATGGATATTCGTAATGAGGTGTACAAGGTATGAGTGAAATGTCTACAGGGTTTTCCCTGTTTATCGTTGGTTGGACCATCGTTCTCGTAAGTCTTATGGCCATTGGCGGGTATTTCATGTTCCGCAAATTTCTCAAGTCCATGCCCAAGCAAGACGGAAAATCCGACTTGGATTGGCAAGATCATTACATTGATCAGACACGTTCACTCTGGACAGATGAGGGTCTGACCTTGCTCAATGAATTAGTTGATCCTGTGCCACAGTTGTTTCGTGATGTTGCGAGACGTTCTATTGCAGCGAAAATCGGCCAGATCGCGCTGGAAGAGAAAGCAACCACCATTACAACAGATTTGATTGTAAAGGGGTACATCGTAGCAACCCCCAAGCGTGACCACAAATGGCTCATTGCCCACCTGCAATCCAAAGAAATCGACTACACTCCCTATGAAAAATATTTGAATGCCGAAGGATAATTGAAACTTCCTGTGGAGTCATCCGTAAAAAAGGGTAAGACCTTTTTGGTAAGGAGACGATGTGGATGTCAGTCCTACTCACGATTTTGGGGATCGGTTTCGTTATATTGATCGTTGCGATTGTCATTGTGGCGGTCCTCTTTAAGAAAGGCGCCCGGTTCTTGTGGAAAATGACCGGACGTGGCTATCACAAGTACAGCAGCAGTGATTACCGATATCGCCCTTTTTGGAAGATGGGGCATCGAACATACGGTCATCGTCACTATCGTCGCAAATATTCCAGCCATAGTGGATTTTTTAGCAGCTAACGAAATGAAAATGAGAAGGCACTCAAACTCGTTTGAGTGTCTTTTTTATGTGGAAAAGTCGTAGTTGGTGCAAGTTACAGTGGTGTGGTTCAAAGTATATATGAATACCACCTCTGACAACGATCGCTATAGTAACTACAGGATTGAATGGAGAGAACACTAAAGAAGTTCCCAAAAAACAAGCAACAAACCTCCAAAACCACAAGACTCGTGGCGCTGGAGGTTTGTATTATTTACGCATCGCTGCTTTTTTTGTTTACGTTTTGCGGCCCTCCGGATACTCCACCTGATACCAGGAATGCCATGACTTCTGAGCTTTCCGTATCAAGCAGCTGTACCTGATCGCTCGGGAACAACAGGAGATTTCCTGCAAAATTGTACGACTGGGGCAGATAGACCGCTACATGGTCTGTCAGACCGAAAGAATCGAGGCTTTCCTTTGTAATAAACCCCATTGCCTTCGCATTTCCATCCTTGGATAGCGTCACGAGCACCGGCTTGTCGAAGCTCTTCTTCTCCCCTACAAACGCTCCGATCAAATCCTTGATGGATGTATAAATGAGTTTGATAAACGGCACTTTCTCGAAAACAGTGGACACGAGCGAAAGTAGTCCGCGTGTCAGCACATTAGATGCAAGGAAACCTACAATCGTGATGCCGAGTATGGTCAAGAGGAAGCCTAGTCCTGGAATTTGGAGATTAAACCACTTGTGGACCAGCAGGTAGAACCAATTATCCACAGTCGTGAAAATCCAGTACAAAATATAAATCGTCACTGCCAAAGGAATGACAAACAATAGCCCCTCTAAAAAATAGCGAATGAAACGCTTCATCTCTCTTCTCCTCTCTTCTCCTCTCTTCTCCTCTCTCCTAACTACCTTACCGTAATTATTGTACCTGATTGGATTGCCATCTGCTATGATGAAGAAAAAAAAGCGAAAGTAGGGAGATTCATGCAAGCACTTGTCACACCTCAATGGCTCAAGGATCATCTGAACGATGAAAATTTGGTGATCGTCGATTGTCGTTTTGCTTTAAGTGCTTCTGAAGCAGGTGCAGAGGAATACACGAAGGACCATATTCCGGGAGCCCTCTACTTTCATCTGAACCGTGACCTTTCTGGCTCCAAAAGCGAGCATGGTGGGCGTCATCCTCTACCAGACACGGATCTGCTGGCTGCCCATTTTTCAAATGCGGGAATCGATGCCACCACGACTGTCATCGCCTACGATGATCAGGAAATGGCGATGGCAGGACGTCTATGGTGGCTACTGCGATACCTTGGTCACGATCAGGTAGCTGTACTCGATGGCGGATACGCTGCTTGGAAAAAGGCTGGCTATGAGATTACAGCAGAAGTACCTACTGTACAAGCTCGAGAGTTCGTCCCTCATGTCCGCCACGACATGCTGGTTGACATAGAAGGTGTCAAAAAACGCAGCGAGCACACTGTATTGCTCGATTCTCGTGCGCCAGAACGCTACCGCGGCGAGAACGAACCAATCGACGCAAAAGCAGGTCACATTCCCGGGGCGCATAATTTCTTTTATAAGGACAACCTCGCTGGTGATCAGACGATGCTTCCGGCAGACGAGCTGCAAAAGCGTCTCGCCCCTTACGCTGATAAAGAATTGATTGTCTATTGCGGCTCAGGCGTGACGGCTTGCTCCAATTTGCTCGCTTTCCATGCTGCTGGTCGATCAGATGTGAAATTGTATCTGGGCAGCTGGAGTGACTGGAGCTCGTATCCAGATAATCCAGTAGCTACCGGCGAAGAGTAAGCGAGGAGATATCGCTTTGGATACAGGGGTGTGATAGGTTGCTCTTTCGCCCCCTTTGAGCCTTTTCTTTAAACAGCTTACAAATAGGAGTTGGAGGATGCAATTACATGAAAACAGAGCCAATTACAATATGGCAGTCGGGACAGGTGGTTGTTGAAAATCGAAGATCAAAGGCATAAATCATCCTCCTTCCCTGTAAGGACAAGGACGAGTACTTAGCTTTTAAGAAGATAGATCTATATCTTTTCTTAATCTTCATTTCACAGCCACTTGCTGTCATTGTGGTGATAGTTCCATTCGCTCCTTCTCCATGGTTCACTTTTGTCACTTTGTTACCAATCTAATCCCATCTCCAGACTACCTGTTGTCACTATGTCTTTTTTTAGGTTCGTACATGTTGCTTCGGGTGACAGCATGTCAAAAACTTGTTTCTCCGCGTCTTAGCTACGACTCCAGTTGACTGCTACCGCTGTAACAGCAAGTGGTAGTCAACTGGAGTATACTTTGCCAGTTATTATCACAATTTTTGAGAGTGTTCGGGTCCGCTCCGGTGACGGAGGGGATTAAGGGGACAAGAGTTAATCTCTTCTGACTTTTTTCAATCGAGGCTTTAATTAATTATCTTCTTCAATTAAAAATTCTTCCTCCTCTGTATTTTCACTCATTTGTTGAGAATTTTTATGGAGCCACACAAACTGCTGTGCTGTTTTAAGTTCTAAAGGAGTATCGGTAAATCTGGGATACTGCTCAACGAATAGCAAGTCGTTGTATATTCTTTTAAGTGAAGCAATAATTATCTCTGGATCAATTACCTGTGATACTGCTTGATATTGATTAATTTCAAAATCAGCCTTGTGGGACAATCCACTTTCCATCTCCCAAGCAGTTGGCACATAACATAATAAGAATTTAGTTACGTTTTCCAGATTCTCTTCAAACCAGATAAGAAACTTAGTGTTAACCTCTCCTTCATCTCCATACGTCCTCCATATATTGAAAAGAGGAGTAACTTTAGAATGGAATTCATTTATTAACGTAGCAGGCCCGCCTTTGTAATCACCAATTCGCCTTGCAAGTCTTTTTCCAATCACGTCTAGGTCTTCTGAAGTAAAACCTCGTGGATTTGGACTATCTTCCTTTTCTCGGATAAACCACCTTAGGCATTCTAAACCAAATGTAAGGGGTTCTGCAGAAAGAACAAGTTCGATAGCCAAAGATAGACGAGCATCTTTTTTATCAATATTGGAAACGAGATCACCGACTAGCATCGCGGAGCGTGAAAAAGGTGTTGAAAAACTAAACAATGCTTCTGGATTGGGATATAGTTGAGCGGAAACAACCAGAGCATGCGCTAACTTTATTGAAGTTTCCACTGGGATGTCCGAGGCTTGTTGACGTAACTTGGATATTACTGCTTCTGCATTTCTGTGATTGACTATTTGAGCAATACCGAGTGTAACTTCATCTATACTCATCTTATTTATTTTACTAATAAACTCCTCCAGTTGCTGGTCGGAAATATCATCATGGGGAACAGTATAAGAAAAATACCGAGTTGCATAAGACTTTGAGCATATTCTTTTTTCCGCTGCCCACGAATTTTCCCACTCTGAACCGTAATGAGTATTACTATATATAGACTGTAATCGAGGAAATAAATATGAAAGTAATTCTTGCACTGAATTCACATCATCGTTAGAAAAACCAACCAAAGAACTCGAGATAAGTTGCTTAACTTTTTCTTTCTGTTCTTCGTTTCTATGTCCGTACCCGTAATCCCTACTCACACTTAAAAAGAGAGAAGTGTTTCGGCGAATAACATCATACAACTTTGGATAAAACACTCTCACACCTTCAATTAGCATTATATCTACGTTATTGACCTCACCTTTCAGTATCGGGAGAGAAAATGTAAGTATATTACCGTATAGTTTTGCCTGTCTTGGAGTGCTCAATCTTGCCTCTAACCCATATGTAAAATTTCGTACAAATAACTGAACCTCATCTTCCTTTAAAACAATACCAGCTTGTGATAACGCTTCGTCAACGCCAGAAAAACAGTATTTACGTAATGAAACCTTATCAACTGCTGGTAATTGTAAGGGAACTTGTATTATTTTCTCCAAGAATGCTTTTCCAGCATTTTGTTGTCCAGAGCCATAACGGTCTTGCAGTGCCGCTGCCACCATCTCATGATCAAATGCTAGAACATAAGCCGTATTCTTAAAGTCTGCAGTAAGTTTTACCAAACGGAATATTGCATGGATTTCACTTTTTTCTAGCCTGTCAATATCGTCAACAAGAATTACTACTCGCTGTTCTTGCTCATCCAAAATCTTTTCAATTCTCTCTCGAAAATTCTCTAGATCAGCAGAACTCAACATATTACCTAAATTCTCTACAGCTTCTCCATGTCCAGTCAGCGAGGCAAATGGCTTTCCAAAGCGCTTTATCAGATCGCCGACTTTTTCAACGGATGTTGACAATGATCTATCAATGCTGCTTGCCAAATCAAAGAAGAATCCTTTCAGCAATTGTTCTTCGTCTCCAAATCTCCAAGGGTTAAATTTAATACAAACAACATGCGGATGCTGGCTTAATTCGTGTTGTATAAAATTTAATACAGATGTCTTTCCCTCCCCCCACGCACCATTGATACCAATTACGATACTGCTTCTATCCCTTCTTGTTGCTATGACTTGAGCAACCCGTTGAGCAAATGGCCATCTTTTAAATACATCACTATCTGGATGTTTAATCGGTGCATCAGATGAATAAGCATCTACTGGCTCAGCCATACTTTTTTACCACCTTTTCATCATATTTGGATCAATGCCTATAAATATAATAAAACATAGGGGATACTTATGGTAACTATTAACATTTGGTCTGACGGTTTAATAGTCTCCCGTACTCCCTTTTTTCAGCAAAAAGAAATTGCTGTCAATAATTCAATCGTTTTAGCTTTTTTATACCCTCGAAACAAGTTGTAATTTCTGTAGCGTTCAATTTTTGCAGGGCATAAGTTTGATTCTTTATAAATATTGTAATGTCGACTGGAGCCACAGCAAAGTCATTCGTTCACGTAGTTGATCTGACTTCTTATATAAATCGCTCCTCTCAATATGGATGTAAAAAGCCGCCAAAATTTGGCGACTCATATGTAGTGGACCACAAGTTGAGTGTAAGATACTAAATTTTCTTTATTATGGACAATGACCTTATTTTTGAACCTACAACAGATTCGACAATCAATTAAGTAACGGCATCTAAAGAAACGTCTTTATCAAGATCAACATCTAGTCTTTTAGCTAACTTCAGTAAGTTTGCTTTGTTTGAAGATAATGTTGAACTAGTAATTAGTTCCTTAGCTGCCTTCATATCCATGTTTTTTTCTAACTCGCTAGCAATCACTCTGTATTCGAGAAGGCTGGAGTGACTGGAGATCGTGTCAAGAGAATCCGTTCGCTACGGACGAAGAGTAATTTCTAATTAAGCGGCGGTCACTACCCTATTAACTAGGGATCGGTCGCCTTATTTTTTCTTCCTCTATCATTTTCGTTATTATTCATAGATAATAATTATCATTATCACAAAGTTTTGCACTTGCCTGAAAAGGTGGATGGATTCATGAAGCAAAATGAAGAATACGAGCCTAGACGTCATATGTCACTCCACGAGGTTCGTGCCTATATGATCTGTAACTTCGATCGTCCGTTAAACGTAACTACTTTGGCAGCGATGGCGAACTTAAGTCCGAGCTATTTTGGCGATTCGTTCAAAAAGGCTTACGGACAAAGTGTCATGGACTATGTAACGAGTCTGCGTATTAATCACGCCAAACGATTGTTACGCGAGACGGATATGAAGCTGCGGGATATTGCGAAAACAATCGGGTATAGCGATGAGTTTTACTTTAGTCGGAAGTTTAAAAAGGAAGTGGGAGTGTCCCCATCCGCGTATGAAAGAGCTTCCGAGCCCAAAGTTGCCGTCTTCTCCCCTTCCCTGCTGGGTCATCTAATGGTATTAGGAATTTTACCAGTCGCTGCTCCTTTGGATGCGAAGTGGACCCCCTATTACTATCAGCAGTTTCAGCAACGAATTGCGGTTCATCTAAAAGCGGTCGAAACACCATGGAACGATGACGATCAGGAAATGATGCTTCTGGCTGCCAAACCGGACGTTGTCATTAGCCACATAGAACTTCCCGAAACTACTAGGCTACGCTTATCCGCACATGGCATAGACGTCTTGACCCTCCAATCTTCTGGCTGGAGAGAGCAATTACGTGAAGTGGCCAACTACACGGGCAAAGAAACTGCTTGTGACTCCTGGATCGCTTTTTATGAAGCGAAGGCTGCTGCCGTTCGCGCAGACCTGCAGTCCGTGCTCAAGCAAGATAAATTTGCGATCATTCGACTTTATCGGGATGGCATCCATCTCTACAACAACAAAGGAATGAAGGAGCTTCTGTACGATGATTTGCAGCTTTCTCTTGTGGAAAAGGAAATGAAACCTTGCAATCAGCCCATCACGCTCGAGCAGCTTGCGAGCTTAGACCCAGAGCGAATCCTGTTGTTCGTTTGTCTGGATGAGTCGACACGTCTAAGCTGGCTGACGCTGCAGCATCATTCACTTTGGAGAGAACTTCGCGCTGTACAAAATGGATACCTCTACTCCTTGCCTTCTAATCCGTGGTACGAGTATTCACCGGTTGCCATGAACCGAATGCTGGATGAAATGGTGCTGATGGTAACGGGGAAAAGTCCAAATGCAATTCAAGGTGTTGTCCATGGAGCCCCTTTCTCGCGTGAATTATAATGTTTTCCAGTGAGAAACATTATCATCGAGAGGGGATTCCACTAGTATGACAAAGAAAACTAGCCTTGCGCTAATGCTGACCACGACGATGCTCGTTGCTGGACTTGCAGCAGGCTGCGGGAACAATGCAAGCAATGAGTCTGTGACGCAGAAGGTCGATTCGTCCGCGACTGGGAGTGCCGAAGGATCGGCAAAGAGCTCTTCTGACCAACCTGCCTACCCGCGAATACTAAAAGATGAAATGGGTAACGAGGTGACATTGCCTGCCGCACCTACCAAAATATTCGCTCCCAATCTGGAAGATACTTTGGTCGCACTAGGCGTTGCTCCGGTCGTGCAGTGGTCAACTGGCTCAAGACCAAAAATGTATTTGCAAGATAAGCTAAAAGATGTGCCGTCCATTACCTTCGCAGGTGGGTTGCCTCCAGAGCCGGAAGCGGTTATGGCCCATGAGCCAGATCTCATCCTCTTGCACAATGCCAACCATATCGAAAGCGGCGTGTACGATAAATATAAGATGATTGCTCCGACGTATGTGTTCAAGCAAGCAAATGCTGATCTTGAATCTTCCGTACGCGTGGTTGGCGATCTGTTGGGCAAGTCGGCGGAAGCTGAAGAAGCTTTGCAGAAATATAAGGAGCATGTCGATTCAGCCAAAAAGGTGCTGGCCTCTCATATCCAAGGCAAAAAAGCAGCGATTATTCGCTTCAATGGCAGAGGGATGTTCTTCATCAAGTACGATTTCTTCAGTGGATACGTACTTACCAATGAGATAGGCTTTTTGCCGAGCCAAGTTGTATCCGGCGGTGACATTAATTTATCACTAGAGAGCTTACCTGATTTGGATGCGGACTATATTTTCCTCATCAATGACGCTGGTACGGGGGATGCATTCGAGAAGGATTTGACTGAGAGTCCTGTTTGGAAAAGCATGGAGGCTGTGAAGAACGGTCGTACGTTTAAAGTAGAGGGAGATCACTGGTTAAGTGGCGGCCTGATCGCACATATGAAAGTCATTGACGATGTGAAAGGATTGATTGCAAAATGAGAATCATAGAGAAAAATGGCTACTCCCCTCGTAATTGTGTAGAGTGGACACTGCAATCAAGCCAAGGTCGTGACTATCGGATTATGATTGCGATACCAGAAGCTGAGGCCCCTCCTGAAGGGTATGCGGTTATTTATGCCGTTGATGGCGATGCGATGTTTGGAACGATTGCCGAGACAGTGAAGGTGCAAACCCGTAAGCCCAAGGGCTTCAACTCAGCCATTGTTGTAGGAATCGGCTATCCATCACGTCTGCCATTTGACATGGACCGTCGTTGTTACGATCTGACCATGCCTGTGGACGCAGCTACGCTTCCTGACCGACCAAATGGGCAGCCTTGGCCAGAGCATGGTGGAGTTGATCGGTTCCTCGATTTCCTTGAACAACAGCTGATGCCAGCTATTTCTTCCGAGTGGCAAGTAAATCCGAACAAACAGGCGATTTTCGGCCACTCCTTGGGTGGACATTTCACACTGTATACGATGTTCTCGCGTCCGAAGCTCTTTTCTCACGTCGTATCAGGCAGCCCTTCCGTCTGGTGGGGCAACGACGAGGTATTGAGGGAGCAAGAGCGCTTCATCGCCCAATGGAAAGGGGATCACGAACTAAAGCTTCTTGTCATTGTTGGCGGTGATGAGCTCTCCTTCATGGTCGAGGGTGCACAACGGGTCGTCGAGCGCATGGAACCACTCGCTACCAAAGGTGTTCAAGTGAGCTACATCAAATTCGAAGATGAGGGCCACGTAAGCGTGCTGCCTTCCGCGATTAATAGACTTGTGCGGTTTGTGCTTACGGATTAGCCCTCTGAAACTACTTTCAGAACGTAAAGGACAGACAAATGATACGATATATTCGTTTATTGCTTCATTTCGGCTATCAAGAAGCCATGTCTTGCTTGTTTCCAGTCTTTATTTTTGCTTCGCTCGCCTTATCCAAGTTCGTCACCATTCCTGGTTTGCCGAGGTATGACCTCCTGCTTTTGCTCTGCCTACTCTTCCAAATCTTCATGGTGAAAAGTGGCTTGGAGTCTCGGGACGAATTGAAGGTCATCACGGTCTTTCACGTGATCGGGCTGTGCTTGGAAATATTCAAGGTGCATATGGGATCTTGGAGCTATCCTGAGGATGCGTACAGCAAGGTGTTTGGCGTTCCTCTTTACAGTGGGTTCATGTACGCCAGTGTCGCGAGCTACTTATGTCAAGCGTGGCGCCGACTTGAGGTCACTCTCTCTGGCTGGCCGAATCAGATTATCGCCACAATTTTGGGCGCAATGATCTATTTGAACTTTTTCACCCACCATTATATTTGGGATTTGCGTTGGGTGCTGATGGCAGCTATTTTCATTGTCTTCTGGAAAACACGTGTTTATTTTAGCGTCGCGAACGAGCGATTTTTCATGCCCATCCCTCTTGGTTACTTTTTGATCGGTTTTTTCATTTGGATTGCGGAAAATATAGCGACGTTCCTCGGCGCTTGGAATTATCCGAATCAAAAAGCAGGCTGGGAGCTCGTGCATCTCAGTAAAATCAGCTCGTGGTTTTTACTTGTTATCGTGAGCTTTATTATCGTGGCGGAATTGAAACACGTAAAATCCAGAAGATCCCAGTCCCATGATAGCAAGAAACACATATAAAAAGCCTATCCACTCTTCCTACGAAACGTCAAAGGGTGGATAGGCTTTCTCTCTTATTTCATTACGTTGCCGAGTACATTCTCGATCATTTGGCGGTTGGCAATGACACCTGTGTACAGCCAGCTGGAATCTTTCGCAAATGTATAGGCATTTCCATTCTTCACAGCAGGAATATTCGCCCATACTGGATCCTTTTGCAGCTGTTCCACAGCAGTTGGATTACTGTTTACGATAAACAAGTACTCGGCATCGAGTTCAGCCAATTTCTCCATGGAAATCGCGTTCCAGTTTGCTTCTCCTGACTTGGAGATTTCCTGAACGATGGTAGGAGCCTTAAACCCGAGGTCCTTGTAGAGCACATCACCGCTAGACAAGTCCTGACGTGCTACGTACACATTTTTCCCCGTCATCCACAGTGCTGCCGCTGATTTTTCCCCAATCGCTTGCTGCAACTTTTGTTTGGACTCGGCTGCAAATGTCTCATAATCTGCCAGCACTTTCTTCGCTTCTTCTCCCTTGTTGAGAACTTCCCCTACTGTCAGGAGCTCTTTACGCCAATCGCTGTTCTTTTCTTTTCCGATTGTATAGGTTGGCGCAATTTTTTCGTACTGACTATACTTGTCGCCTTGGATCAAGGTCGCGCTATCCAAAATAATCAGGTCAGGACTATGGCTCATCACGACTTCTGGTGGCAGATCATAAGGAATCGCTGGAATACCCGCCAGCTCCTTTTGCAGGTAGCCTTGTACCTCGCTGTTCCCTACTGACCATTGGGCAACCGGCTTCACTCCCAATGCGACTAAATGATCCTCCAAATAAGAAGCAATCACGCGCTGCGGTTGGGCTGGGACTGTTACTTCATTTCCCATCGCATCCTTCAATACCCGTGGAGCTTCAGCTGATGGTGTCGCCGTTTGACTATCGCCAGTTTGTGTCCCTGGATTCGCAGTATTCGGCTGGCCAGAGCAAGCACTCACGATTGTAACTAGGCTTGCCAATACGACACTGGCTATCAAAAGTTTGGCTGTTTTCTTCATTGGTGTGTTCCTCCATCTGCGTCATGCCATCAAGCAGCGACAATTGCCAACTCGACTACATTTACGTTGAGAATAATTATCAAAATCACAATGGGTATTATAGCGGATTATGGCACGATGCTCAACTTTTTGTTTATGGAAACGAAAAAAGACCTCCTGCTTTCTAAGCAGAAAGTCCTTCGTCTATCCGTCTTGCAGCTTTAACGCGGAACCCCGCTTAACAAGAATCGATGCAGTCCCCCGATCAGACACACGCCAGCTGTTACAAAAAACGCAATGAAGTAGGAATGGTGCCAATTCCCCAGCAAGCCTGCCAATACTGGGCTCAATACCGCTCCGATCGACAATACCGCTGAGTAAATACTAAACACGCTACCATATTGCTCTCGGGGTGAATGTACCGTCAAAATGGTCGCAAAAGCCGGAAATAGCATCCCAAAGCACGCACCGAAGAAAAACATCATCACATGAATCGGAATTGCCAGCCCGATTGCCAGGGCATACAGAAGAAGACTAAGTACGCCCAAACCAGCAAACGTTCTCGTCTCAACGGGGACGCGATGCAGCCAAAACTGGCACAGAATTGCAAGTGCCCCCAACCCTTTCAAGCTGAACAATATGCCAGTAACGGCCGGGGACAGCCCTTGTTTTTGGATGAGCAAGGGCACTTCGTAGATGATCGTTCCTTGAGCGTAAATGATCGCAAATCCCCCAAGAAACGCAGGGTACAGCATTCGATTTTCCAGGATGGCGGTAAGGCTCTGCTTGCCTCCACCTTTGATTCGTGGCGTGGACGGCGTGCTTCCCTCTACTCTAGCCGGCAGCATCATCCAAGCGAAAACGCCAGCAATGATCATCATGTAGCCAAGAATCACGAATGATTGACCATAGCCGAACTGCACTGCCAAAAAGCTACCGACTGCCGGGGATACGATACCTGCCGAGGTAAGGACCAATCCCTTTTTACCCATGATTTCGCCCTGCTCAAGTGCCGTCTTCCCTGTTTCTCCGAGCAAGGCAGAACAAGCAGGAGATACAAACGCCATCAAAAACCCGAGCATCAGTCGAAAGGTAAAGAAACCAGCGGTATTTTGCACGATGCCTTGGCCAATCAGCATCACCCCAGCCAAAATCAATCCACCTGCGATAAACCATTTTTTCGGATAGCGATCGAGAAAAGGGCCAGCGAGCAGGTTGCCTGTCAAATTACTGATCGCATAACCGCCGAGCACGAAGCCGATCATCGCAGCGGATACACCCAATACGTTTAAATACGGCGCAAGAAGAGGCGTCTGCGCGTGCATGTCAAAGGCAACAAGAAACAAAACCACTAACAGGAGAGCCCTCAAAGCATTCCCTTCCTCTCTAACGGCCTGTCTTTGTCCCAGTATATGAAGGGAATGGTACAAGTAGGATAAGAAAAGGAGGGGGAAGATTCAGAATAAATATAGCAATTATTTTTGTATTGCCGTAATATTTACTGTATTACCATAATTGTTTTTGATTAGGAGGTGACTTTTTGGAGCACGTTTACAAAAAAATACGAGCGCTTCGTATACAGCAGGAGCTTACTTTAAAGGACTTAAGTGAGAAATCAGGATTCTCTGTCAGTTTCTTATCACAAGTAGAGCGTGGTAACAGTTCACTCGCGATTACTTCTCTGCAAAAAATTGCGGAATGCCTGGGTGTCTCCATTACGTATTTCTTTGAAGTAGAAAATGATGTCATATACCACACACCCATTGAAAAGCGTAAAACATTGCAGATTGAAGGTTCACCTGTGAAGTACGTTCGAATCGGTGGGAATTTCCCTGACAGGGCGCTTGAGCCCCTCCTCAATGTGTTGCCACCCGGACAGACGAAGCATGTCGCCTTTCAGCATCCCGGTGAAGAGTTTTACTACGTCGTAAAAGGATGTGTCACCATCATCGTCGACGAAACGGAATACCATCTCAAGCAAGGAGACACGATCCACTTCCCTTCCTCTCTCCTTCATACGTGGTACAATCCTTCCACTGTTGAAGAAGCCGAGATTCTGTCCGTTTTGACGCCTGTCATTTTTAGAGCCTAACGCAACGTGTCCTTTCCGCATTATCTACCAATATAAAAGGGTGATTTAAATGCAAGAAAGACTGGAAAAGCTACACGCGTATATGGAAAGCAGGAAACTGGACGCATTGATCATTACGCACCCCAAAAACGTGTACTATTTTACCGGATTTTTGTCAGAGCCACATGAACGTTTTATAGGCCTCGTTTTGGTGAGAGGCGAGTCCCCCTTCCTCTTCGTTCCACTGCTGGACGGTGAAAAAGCACGGGAGGCTTGTCCTGCCATTATGATTTACACGCATGACGATTCACAGGATGCGCTGACTGTGCTTCAGCATTTGCTGCCGACTCCCCTCTCTCACATTGGTGTGGAGAAGAACCATTTGACAGCGAAAACATATGAGGCGCTCATATCGGTGGTGCACGCTACAGAAGCAGTGGATCTCGGAGAATTGCTGTGCAATATACGCGTGGCTAAGGATGAATCTGAAATCGCTACTATCAAGCGAGCTATTTGGGTGATGGAGGAATCCCTACGCCGTACGCTCCCTCTGATATCCGTAGGGATGACGGAACTGGACGTCGTAGCAGAGCTGGAATACCAGATGAAAAAGCTAAAAGCCCAAGGCCCTTCCTTTTCAACGATTGTACTCGCTGGAGAAAAAGCAGCACTGCCCCATGGTGACCCAGGTGATCGTGTAATTCAGGCGGGAGAAGTTTTGTTGATTGACGCAGGGGTATACGTCGATGGGTATGTATCGGACCTGACTCGTACTTTTGCTGTCGGTCAACTTGGTGCAGAATTGCTAGACATGTACGATACGGTCTTGCAAGCGAATCTGGCTGGGATACAAGCCGTTCTACCAGGGGCTCTGATCGCAGATGTTGACCTAGCTGCACGAGCTGTCATTTCGGACCGCGGCTATGGAGAATTTTTCATCAATCGGGTAGGGCACGGAATCGGATTGGAGCTTCATGAGGCCCCGTACGTTCACAGCCGGGCAGTAGGAGAACTCATTCCAGGCATGGTTTTCACGATTGAACCAGGCATTTATAACACGCAGATCGGTGGCATCCGCATTGAAGACAATGTGCTCGTCACGAAGGATGGCGTAGAAGTATTGACGTCTTTTCCCAAAGAGCTGCAAATCATCGGATAAATGATAAAAGAAAAGGCTGGTGTCGTTCCTTTGAAAGTACTGGAAACAGATCGTCTCATCCTCCGCTGGCAAACTGCCGAAGACGCTGATTTTGTCTTGAAACTGATGAATGAGCCTTCTTGGATTCGATTTATTGGCGATCGTGGTCTTCGCTCGACGGAAGACGCCCGCAACTATATTTTGAATGGCGCTGTCGCGATGTACGAGAGTCTTGGCTTTGGTCTGTATTTGACAGAACGAAAGGAAGGAAATGTTCCGATCGGTTTATGTGGACTGATCAAGAGAGATTCGTTGGAGGATGTCGATATCGGCTTTGCCTTTCTGCCCGCATACTGGGGCAAAGGCTACGCATATGAGGCAGCCTCTGCCGTCCTTGCCCACGCAAAAGAAGTTGTCGGCTTAAAGCGCATCGTAGCAATCACCAACCCCGATAATGCATCTTCTGCCAATCTTCTAAAGAAAATCGGCCTGCAAGAAAAAGGGATGGTTACTCTTCCAAATGATACGAAGGAGGTCATGTTTTTTGCCATCGAGTTCTAGTCCATGCTGTCCAAATGAGTGATGGAATTGGTGAAATGGATCAGACGTCCGTATTCGTTATACTCCAACAAGTGGATACCTGTGTCGCCTGTGCCAAAGTAAATGTCGTGCAAGACAGGCAGCTGCAAGAAGCTTTCGATGATTCTGGAGATCATGCCGCCGTGGGAAACAATCGCAATTCTTTTATAGGAAGTGCTGAGATGTCTGATTGCGGAATAGATTTGCTCGCCGCGTGCGCGGAATTCGATCTTGCTCTCGCCATCTCCGCCCAACTTTTCGTGCGGCAAGATTCCCCAAGGAAACGCGACTTCCTCTAAGGGCTTGCCTGCCAGATCTCCATTATTGTGCTCTTGCAGCTCGGGTATGTACTGAACGGGACAACCTACTGTGTCAGCCAAAATAGAAGCGGTCTCACTGGCTCGCTTGAGTGTGCTCGCCCAAATAAAATCTGGAGGAAACTGCTCCAAAACGCGCGCTGCCATGCGCCGTGCCTGTTCACGCCCTTCTTCTGTCAAAGGAAAATCTGCCTTGCCTTCATGTACATTCAAAATGTCTGCTTCGGATTGTCCATGGCGAATCAACAAAATTTGCATCGGATTGCCTCCTCATGAGGGATAAAGAGGGCCTCACCGTGAGTGGGAGGCCCTGTAATTCCCTTTTCAATTAAGAATGAACGGATTTCAAACCAAGAGAACTGTCATGGAACTTGATATTCGAGTACTTATCCATCGCGACACGCAACTGGTACTCGCTCTCAAACAGCATAACCGGACGGCCATAACGGTCACTTACGGTTCTGTTCTTCACAGCATCGAGGTCTGCTTTCTCCCCTTCGAGCCAGCGAGCGATTTGATACGGCATACGAGTCAACATGATGTCTACCCCGTACTCGGCTTTCAAACGGTATTCCAGTACCTCGAACTGCAGCACACCTACCACGCCAAGAATCAGCTCTTCCATCGGATGGGTACGGAATAACTGCACCGTTCCTTCCTCGGTCAACTGCATGATCCCTTTTTGGAATTGCTTGTGCTTCATCGCGTCTTTCACCATCACCTTGGAGAAAAACTCTGGCGAGAAGTGCGGCATTTCTTCGTACTCAAACGATTTTCCGACGCAAAGTGTATCTCCGATCTGGAAAATGCCCGGGTCAAAAAGACCGATGACATCTCCCGCGAACGATTCATCGACTATTTCGCGGTCCTGTGCCATAAACTGTACCGGCTGCGCCAATTTAATGTCTTTGCCAAGACGGACGTGCTTGACTGACATTCCTCGCTCAAACTTGCCGGAGCAAATACGCAAGAAAGCGATGCGATCTCGGTGAGCTGGATTCATATTGGCTTGGATTTTGAAGATGAAGCCGGAGAAATCGTTCGTATACGGATCGATCAAGCCTTCTGTACTCTTCTTAGCAGAAGGTGCTGGCGCCATTTGCAGGAAGTTGTCCAGGAATGTTTGTACACCGAAGTTGTTGATGGCACTACCGAAGAAAACAGGCGTCAGTTGCCCTTTGTTGATCAGTTCAGGATCGTATTCATCTCCCGCAACATCCAGAAGGGAGATTTCGTCCTGCAATTGCTGCCACAGTTCTTGACCGACACGATCACCGATCAGCGGGTCTTCTGCTCCCTCTACAGGGAAAAAGGAGATATCCTCGTGCTGTGTATTGCTTTGATACAGCTCGACACGAGACTTCATGCGGTCAAATACGCCGCTGAAATAGCTGCCCATCCCAATCGGCCAGTTCATCGGATAAGAGCGAATACCCAATACGCGCTCAATTTCTTCCAAGAGCTCGAATGGATCTTTACCGTGACGGTCCAGCTTGTTCACGAACGTAAAGATTGGAATACCACGCATGCGACAGACCTTGAACAGCTTGATCGTCTGTGCCTCTACCCCTTTTGCTACGTCGATAATCATCACAGCAGCGTCTGCAGCAGTCAGCGTACGGTACGTATCCTCACTGAAGTCTTGGTGACCAGGTGTGTCCAAAATGTTGATGTGGTGACCATTGTATTCGAAATCCATCGCACTGGACGTAACGGAGATTCCACGCTTTTTCTCGATCTCCATCCAGTCGGAAGTGGCATGCTTGGAATTTTTGCGCCCCTTGACCACCCCTGCTTCACGGATGGCTCCGCCGTAGTAGAGCAGCTTTTCCGTCATTGTCGTTTTACCCGCATCCGGGTGGGAGATGATGGCGAAGGTACGGCGTTTTGCTATCTCATTTTCCCATTGGGGATTGGATTGACTCATCTTCATTCTCCTGTCATCGCAAATAAGTAACACTTTCGTTTCCTCTACGATTATACCGACAAATGCTTGTCGCATCCACCTAGTAATTTTTCATTAAACCGTTATAATATTCAGTAGTAAAAATTTTTTGACTGCATGGCTTACATATCAATTACCAGAATATGACAATTTTGTAGGAGGAACCCTATGTCAACGACTGTGGAAACACGTGCGGCCGAATTCCGTGACTATGTGAAGAAAATAACCAGCTACACGCAAGCGCTGAACGTTCTTTATTGGGACAAGGCTACACAAGCTCCTCGCAATGGAATGGATGCCCGTTCTGAAATCATCGGGACATTGGCTGGTGAGCAATTCAAGCTAGCGACGTCTAAAGAAATGGAAGCGCTTTTGACAGAGCTGAGTGAGCCATCTGTCCTCGAAACATTGGATGAAATTACCCGTCATAGTGTGCTGGAATGCAAAAAGGAATATGACCGCAACAAGAAAATTCCTGCTGACAGGCATCAGGAGTACGTCGTGCTGACCGCCAAGGCTGAAACGGTGTGGGAAGAAGCTCGTGCCAACAACGACTTTTCCATGTTCCAGCCGTACCTCGAGAAAATCGTGAACTTCCAGCTCGAGTTCATCGAGTATTGGGGTCATGACGGCAAAAACAAGTACAACACCCTCTTGGACATGTATGAGCCTGGCATGACTGTCGATCAGCTCGATCCGATCTTTGCCACCTTGCGCGAGAAAACAGTCAAGCTGGTAAAAGCGATCGCCGACTCCCCGAACAAGCCAGACACATCCTTCTTGACGAAAAACTTCCCAGTAGCAGACCAAGAAGCATTCAGCCGTTATATCCTCGAGAAAATCGGGTACGACTTCAAGTCTGGCCGCATGGATCGCAGTGCGCATCCATTCTGCACCACCTTCAATCCGGGTGATGTCCGCATTACGACGCGCTACGCTGAAAATGATTTCAATTCTGCGCTCTTCAGTTGTATTCACGAGGCTGGCCACGCGATGTACGAGCAGAACATCAATCCAGACCTGCTGTTCACTCCACTGTGCGATGGTACCTCCATGGGGATTCACGAATCCCAATCCCGCTACTGGGAAAACATGGTCGGACGCAGTCTGCCGTTCTGGAATCACTTTTTCGCTGACTTGCAAAAAGCGTTCCCTACCCAATTCGAAGGTGTGTCTGTAGAAGATTTGCATCGTGCGGTTAACGCTGTAACTCCTTCCTTTATCCGGACTGAAGCAGATGAGTTGACGTACAACCTGCATGTCATGATCCGCTACGAAATCGAGAAAGGCTTGATCAATCAAACCATTCAAGTGGCTGATCTGCCAAAAATCTGGAATGAAAAAATGAAAGAATACCTCGGTGTTGAGCCACCGACAGATGCACTGGGTGTGCTTCAGGATGTACACTGGTCAGGCGGAATGATCGGTTACTTCCCTACTTACTCGCTGGGTAATGTGTATGCGGCACAATTCGTCCACGTTATGGAAAATGAGATCAACGGCTACGAAGAGCTGATCGCAAAAGGCGATTTCGCTCCGATACGTGAATGGCTCAAGGAAAAAATCCATCAGTACGGTAAAATGAAGAGCCCTCGTGAACTCGTTCAAGCGATTACAGGCGAAGGCACAAATGCGACTTACTTGATGAATTACCTGGAGAAAAAATACACAGACGTATACAAGCTGTAAGCAGTTATACCTTTGCTATCCAATGTTCTCCCTGCTCAGGGAGGACATTTTCATTTTAAACAGTTACCTTTCGTAACCTACGTACATAAAAGTGCATCCTTCCCCCCGCGGATAAATGCTAGTACACTGCATAATATACATGAGATTCCTATTGTCTTGAAAAAGGAGTGTTATCGATTGGCTATCGATCTAAAAGGAAAAACCGCAATCATTACAGGAGCAGGTAAAGGCATTGGTCGCGCTACTGCAATTGCTTTGGCAAAGGAAGGCGTGAATCTCGGCCTCTTGGCTCGCTCTGAGGAAAATTTGAAGCAAGTAGCCAAGGAAGTTGAAGCATACGGCGTGAAGGTCGCGATTGCGACAGCAGACGTTTCCAACTATGACGACGTCACGACAGCTGTTACCTCTATCAAGAATGAACTGGGTCAAATTGATATCCTGCTCAACAATGCAGGCGTCGCTAAATTCGGTAAATTCCTAGAGCTGGAAACGAGCGAATGGGAACAAATCATCCAAGTCAATCTGATGGGCGTGTATTACGTGACTCGCGCTGTACTCCCTGGCATGATTGACCAAAACTCCGGTGACATTATCAACATCTCCTCCACTGCTGGACAAAAAGGAGCTCCTGTCACCAGCGCGTATAGTGCATCCAAGTTTGGTGTTCTTGGTCTGACTGAATCGTTGGCTCTCGAAGTGCGCAAACACAACATTCGCGTAACGGCGCTTACGCCTAGCACAGTAGCAACCGATATGGCAATTGACTTGGGTCTGACCGACGGAAATCCTGAAAAGACCATGCAACCTGAGGATATTGCTGAGTTCGTGGTTAGTCAGCTGAAGCTGAACAAACGCATCTTTGTGAAATCCGCTGGACTGTGGTCCACCAATCCATAAATATGACATGGCAAAAAAGCGAAAAGAGTCCGTTCGTACAGGCGGATTTCTTTTCGCTTTTTTTTCGAAGTCCCGTGAAACCGCTTTATTTTTGTTCACTTTCTATCCACGATTTCTTCACGCCTTATTCACACCTGCCCAACCAAAAATGCCCTCAACTGGAGTATGATGAACATGTAAAACATTTCCACAAAGTGGAGGGTATCCTTATGATACAAATGCTGTCGAATTGGTTGTGGGGTAATGAAGAACAAGAAGTCGTTCCATTCGAGACGAAAAGATACGTCCGGAATGAAATGGAGCAATTCACGTTCAATGAGCCACAGCAAGTGCTGCCGTATCCGCTTCCCCAGTTATAAGATCCAATACTTGATCCAATATAACCTGAAGCTGCCGAATCTGGCAGCTTTTTTTGCTCCTTTCTGAAAGCGCTCACTGATGTGCTACAATGTGGTAAACAGGAGGGGTTTGCTTTGGTAGAGTTCACAGAGAAATGGTTACCCACATACATTCGCCGCGATTTGGCGGTTTTATTTTGCGGTATCAATCCAGGACGTATATCGGCTACGACGGGTTTCCACTACGCCAATCCAGCCAACCTGTTTTGGCGCGGATTGTACGAAGGCGGCCTGACACCTCACAAGCTCTTGCCCGAGGAAACCGCTACCCTCTTAGACTACAACTATGGTATTACCGATCTGGTCTCACGCCCTACCCGCTCCGCAACAGACCTTCGTAACGAGGATTATGCCACAGGTGCAGAGCAGTTCGTCCAAATGATTCAGACTTACCGGCCTCGTGTCATTTGTTTTAACGGCATTACTGCTTTTCGTCACGCGACCGGACAAAAAAAAGAAGCAATTTCACTGGCGCTGCAGCCAATCAGGTACTTTGGGACAGAAGATTGGTCTGGCAGCTATGTGTTTGTCGTCCCGTCTACCAGTGGGGCTAACGCATCTTTTACACGTGAGGAACGAATCGCCAAGTTTACTGAGCTAAGTCATTTTTTACGCGAGATGAATTGGCACCCGCTTCCCTTGCCTGCTGAGTAGATCCTTCAGTGTCAACCACTCCTCTTCTTCCGTACAATACTTGTAGCTCTGTACGCAAGGAGGGGCATCAGCAGTGGACGATCTCATCAAAAAAATCCAGAACAGATACGACATGACTGTTCTGCATCACAAAACCATTCGGGATACATCCAAATCACTCGTCATTTACTTGGAAACAACCAATGGCAAATTCATCGGAAAGGCTTTCCCTCTGCAAAAGGAACGTTTACATTTCATTCTGAATGCAGAAGCGCATTTGCGCCAAAACGGCGTACTCATCCCCGACATTCAACGAACCAAAAATAATAAGCGTTACATAACTCATAATGAAAATCTTTTCGTTCTCCACCGAAGGCTATCCTGGCCAAATATTGCGTATAATTCCCCTTTTCGAATGGAACGGATCGGCACGGTATTAGGCAAATTTCATGTGAGGTCACTCGGTTTTTCCTCCAAGCATGGCAACCTTTACAATGGCGCAGAAAAATGGTCCGTGGAATACAAGACAGATTTAGCTGCCCTTGAGAAGTGGGAGCTTCGACATGCCGGGAAGACTGATCAAAAATACACTGCGATCGCGGAATACCTTCCTTTTTTTAAACAAGCCGGGATCACAGCCAAGGAACACTTGATATCCGCTCCATACTTCTCGAAATGGAAAAAAGAACTCCTGAGCAACCACTTTCTCTGTCACGGCGATTTTAACAATGGGAATTTGCTCGTCAGTAATCAAAGAATTGCGATCATTGACTGGGATGACGTTCGTTACGATTTTCCGTCCAAAGACATTGCCCGTGTTCTATCCCTTGCTATGCGAAAAAATGAACAGTGGAACGAGGAATTGTTCTCTCATATAATGCGTGGCTATCTCCAAGAAAATCCCCTATCGATTGAGCAACTGCATTTGCTCTTTGTCGATCTCGCTTTCCCGCATATCATTGAACGTTTTTTACGCAAAAAGCTGTACGCCCAGATGAGCCTTGCTGAGATTCAACAGTTTTGCAATCGGGAAGCTCTCAAGACCGCCTTTATGTTAGACGAAATGAAGGCCCATGTATATTAGACACAAGGCTATAGCCTGTCTATACACATAGGCCTTCCCTATTTAACTGGCGTATACCGTTAAGTCCGGGCCAGCTTCACCAATGAGCTTTGCTGACGCGTATAGTGAATGAGCTCTGCCGCCATCTCGTAATAATTGAAAGGTGTAATCAGATAGATGCCATTGAAGTAACGAACGGCCGTGTCGACCAATTCCTTCGCGATTGCGATTCCTTCCTGTCGGGCGGCTTCTCCCTGTACCTTTTTCATCCGTTCGAGAGCCTCTGTCGACAGCTTGATTCCCGGCACTTCATTATGCAGGAACTCCGCATTGCGCGAGCTGGTCAGCGGCATGATCCCGATAAAGACAGGAATGCCGATGTGCTTCGTCGCCTCGTACACATTCCGAATGGACTCTGCATCGTACACAGGCTGTGTCATAATGTAGTCCGCACCTGCCTCGACCTTCTTTTCCAAGCGGGCAACGGCAGCATCCATATTTCGGACATTCGGATTAAAGGCTGCGCCCACAATAAACTGGGCTTTTTGCTTTAACGGACGTCCTGAGAACGAAACACCTTCGTTCAACTGCTTCACCATGCGAATCAGATCAAACGAGGTCACATCAAATACCGAGCTGGCACCTGGCAAGTCACCAAAGCGTGATGGATCGCCAGTAATCACCAATATTTGGTCAATCCCCAATGCGTGCAGCCCCATTAAATGCGATTGCTGTCCAATGAGATTGCGGTCCCGGCAAGCAATGTGCAAGAGCGGATCGATTCCATGTCTGCTCTTCATGAGGGCCCCGAGAGCCATGTTGCTCATACGCACTGTCGCCAACGAGTTATCCGCCAACGTAATGGCGTCTGCTCCTGCTTTGTGCAGCTCGCAGCATCCGTGGAGAAACTGGTCTGCATCCAGATCACGCGGAGGATCAAATTCAACAATGATCGTCGTTGCTGTTTTTACGCGCTCGACAATGCTTGGTTTCTCCCTCTCCCTCGTGTTCTGCACAGAAACCGAAGGACGATCTCCAGCTACGATGGTTGGATTCACACGCGCTTGCGGCTCAAGTGACTCAAGTGCATCCGCAATCGCCTTCACATGTGCAGGTGTGGTTCCGCAGCATCCGCCAATCAACCGTACCCCTTGCTCACGCAAGCGAAGCGCACTCTGTCCAAAATATTCAGGTGATGATTTAAAAGCGTATTCTCCGTCAGTCATCCCCAGACGCCCCGCATTCGGGAATACGGATAAGAGTGCATCTTCTGGAATTACTGTATTTTCAAACGAACGAAGTAATTCAGCGGGACCAAGGCGACAGTTTAGTCCGATCACGTCAGCACCTGCGGCTTTCAGCTTGGAAAAAGCATCTGTCAGAGCGTAGCCATCACGTGTGCGCCCTACTTCCAAAGTAGCTAACTGTGCGATTACAGGTACATCTGTGAGCGGGCGGATTACCTCGATCGCCAGAAGCAGCTCCTCCAAGTCCACGAACGTCTCCAGAATCAGTCCATCTACGCCAGCATGCAATAGAGCAATCGCCTGTTCCTCATATTGGTCACGGTATTCATCCAAAACCTTTTTCTTCACCCGTCCAGCCAAAATCGATCCGATGCTCCCAGCCACATAAGCATCATCCTGAGCAGCTTCCCGTGCAATGGCGACTGCGAGCCGATTAATCCGCGCAACCTTATGCTCTAGACCGTAACGGCTCAATGCATCGCGGTTGGCAGAATACGTATTTGTCTCTAGGAAACGTGCACCGGCCTGATAGTAGGACGTATGAACTTCATGTACCAAACGAGGGTTGGATAAACACAGCTCCTCAAAGCTGACACCAACTGGGACGCCCAGCCCGTGCAGCTGGGTCGCCATCGCTCCATCTCCGACTAGAAGGTTGTCTTTCAAATAGGCTCGTAAATCTTTCTTTCTCGTCGTCAACTCAATCCCTTCTCTCCCATATTCATTTATCTTTAAACTTCAAAAATAGATGGACCTGCGTTGAAATAACGTGCTTCAGGGTGAGCAAATACCATCGCCGATACGGAAGCTTCTGGCTCCATCATGAAGCCCTCTGTCAGCTGAACGCCGATATCCTCTGGACGCAACAGACGGAATAACTGCGCCTGATCTTCCAGATTCGGGCAAGCAGGGTAACCGAAGGATACACGAATGCCCTGATATCTAGCACCGAAGCGCTCGAGCATCGTCATCTCAACCGGATCCGATATACCCCACACGTCGCGCATGACGTGGTGAATTCGCTCAGCAAATGCCTCTGCCAGCTCCAATGCCAAGGCTTGGAGGACATGGGAGCGCAAGTAGTCACCACGCTCTTTTAGCTCTGTAGATTTTTCGCGAATCCCTCCCCCAGCCGTTACGGTCAGGAATCCAACATAGTCCATTTCCTTGCTCTCCACTGGTCGCAAGAAGTCGGACAGGCAAAGATGAGGTTCTTCCAGCTGACGCGGGAACGAAAAGCGCTCCAGCAGCTTGCTGTGGTCTTTTGGATCATAGACCAAAATATCGTTGCCATCTGACTGAGCCGGGAAGAACTGATACACACCGTGTGTCGTAATGGTTCCTTTTTGCTTCGCTTCATTTAATAGCTCTTCCACAATGCCGTACAGTTCCAGTACCTTGTCGTCGCCTGCCTCTATCAATCTATCTACATTTCCGCGAACACCGAGGTGTTTTCCGAGGAGCATCCGCAGGTTCAAATACGGCTGCAAATGGCTGAGCGGATATTGTCGCAAAACATGTCGTTCACAATCGGGCGGCAGATGGATCGGAACGGTTCTGCTGATGGCTGAGCGAGCAGGCACTGGTGCTTTTTTCTCCTCAACAACAGGCTGAGCCGTTGCAACTGCTTCCAGCAGATGCTGCTGTTCTTCTACCAAGCGATCACGTTCATCCGGATTTTGTAGACGATTCACGAGGTCCAGACCATCCATGGCATCTTTTGCGTATAAAACAATTCCACGGTATTCTGGTGCGATCCGGTTCGATGTGAACTTGCGCGTTAACGCCGCACCGCCAACCATCATCGGGATATCAATGCCTGCCTCACGCAGGTCTTGTGCAGTAATGACCATTTGCTGCGCGGATTTCACCAAGAGTCCAGAGAGACCGATGGCATCCGGCTTTTCTTCTCTGCATGCGGCAATCAGTTGCTCTGGCGGTACCTTGATCCCCAGGTTCACGACATTGTAGCCGTTGTTTGACAAAATAATTTCCACGAGGTTTTTTCCGATGTCGTGTACATCGCCCTTGACTGTCGCCAACAAGATTTTCCCCTTGGCAGCGGCATCGCTTTTTTCCATGAATGGCTCTAAAAACGAAACGGATGCCTTCATAACTTCTGCGCTCTGCAATACTTCTGCCACGATCAGCTGGTTGCCGTTGAACAGGCGACCGACCTCTTCCATCCCAGTCATCAACGGACCGTTGATGATCTCGAGCGGTGCGTATTTATCCATAGCCAGCTTCAAGTCTTCCACTAGACCATCCTTGGAGCCTTCGACTACATAACGGGCCAAGCGTTCTTCGAGCGTTAACGAGGAGACTTCCACACTGACTTCCTTTTTCTTTTGGCGATAAAATTCGGTGAAGGCCGCCAAGGTCTCATCATTTGTCTCGAATAGAAGGGCTTCTGCCAGCTTTTTCTCGTCTTCTGGAATCGAAGCGTAGCGCTCCAGCTTTTCCGTGTTGACGATGGCGTAATCAAGCCCTGCGAGAGTGGTGTGGTACAAGAAGACCGCATTCAGCACTTCCCGACCTGCAGCAGGCAAGCCGAAGGAAACGTTACTGACACCCAGGATCGTCTTGCAAGCAGGCATTGCTTGTTTGATTAAACGAATTCCTTCTACGGTTTCCAATGCAGAGCCGATGTATTGTTCATCCCCCGTCCCTACTGGAAAGACGAGTGGATCGAAAATAATATCCTGTGGCTTTATTCCATACTGGTTGACAAGAATGTCGTACGAGCGTTGCGCGACCTCCAGCTTCTTTTCGCGAGTGATAGCCATACCCGCTTCCTCAATCGTTCCAACGACAACGGAGGCACCGAACTTGTGAATAAGCGGAACGACTTCCTCAAATCGCTCCAACCCGTCTTCCAGGTTGATCGAGTTGAGAATGGCCTTCCCTTGCGAGTAACGAAGTCCCAGCCCCATGACCTTGGCATCTGTCGAGTCGATCATGAGGGGCGCTTTTACTTTTTTCACGATGAACTGTAGGAATTTTTCCATATCTTCGTATTCATCACGGTCGGGATCAGCCAAGCATATATCGATGACATGTGCGCCGCGCTTTACTTGGGCCCGGGCAATATCAGATGCTTCTTCATAGTGACCAGCTGCAATCATTTCACGGAATTTTTTGGAACCGATGACATTGGTCCTCTCCCCTACTAGCAGGGGACGATTGTCATCTTCGACGTAAACGACCTCGATCCCGGAGACCGCGCTCAGCGGTTCTACAGCTGCACTGCGAGGCTTGCAGTCTTTCAATGCTTCTGCCATCGCTTGAATATGGTCAGGCGTTGTTCCGCAGCAACCGCCAGCGACGTTTATCCAGCCTTGTTCAGCGAATGCCAGCATTTTCGAGGCAAGTCCTTGTGGCGTTTCATGGTAATGACCGTTCTCATCTGGCAAGCCTGCGTTCGGATAACAACTGACCGCACATTGGGCAATTCCCGACAATGTCCGCAGATGATCACGCATGAACTCTGGTCCTGTCGCACAGTTCAGACCAATAGAGACTGGCTTTATATGTTCCAAGGAGATGTAAAACGCCTCGATGTTTTGGCCAGCAAGCGTCGTGCCCATCGGCTCAATCGTACCTGACAGCATCACTGGGATCTCCTGTCCAAGCTCTTCAAAAGCTTTGCGAATCCCAATTCCACCGGCCTTAACGTTCAACGTATCTTGCGAGGTTTCCAAAAGAAGAACATCGGAGCCACCGAGAATCAGACCTTTTGCCTGACGATAATACGCCTCGACCAGTTCTTCAAAAGTGACACCGCCTGTCAACGAAAGGGTTTTGGTCGTAGGTCCCATTGCACCAGCTACAAAACGCGGCCACTCCTCCGTGGAATAGGCATCCACCGCTTCTCTGGCCAAGCGTGCTGCCGCTATATTGATCTCAAGGTCTTTCTCTGGCACATCGTACTCGGCTAAAACGATGGAAGCAGCACCAAACGTATTTGTTTCGACGATGTCTGCTCCCGCCTCTAAATATTTCTCATGAATGGAACGGATCACATCTGGTCTGGTCAAGTTCAAGAGTTCATTACAGCCATCATAGGCTTCACCGCCGAAATCATCAGCAGTCAGGTTCGCCTGTTGAAGCATGGTGCCCATTGCACCATCCAGAATCAGAATTTTCCGGGAAAGCTGTTCGCGAAAAGTTGGTTTCATTGACGTGCCCCTTTTCTCCCTTGCATCGGCTTATTCTCTGTAATTAGGTAAATAAAATCAAAAAATCCTCTTCTTTGAAAGAAGAGGATTTGTCAGCAGATACGAAAACGCCTGAGACATCCTCTTATCTTTCAAAGCACGTAGCTTTGCTGGAATTGGCACCGGATTTTTACCGGTTGCCGAGGCTTCATCAGGCCAGTCCCTCTGCCTCTCTGGATAAGAGTCGTACACTTGTCATTTAGTTGTATTGTGAAATGTCTTGAATGTTTGCAAGTATCTTAACACCCCCTTTGTCTCCCCGTCAATTGTGAATTGTCTATTTTTTACTGAGCCTCTTCTCTTACACGCCCATTTTTGCCTAAGCTGGGCATCCGCCCAGTCCAATATCGGCATTCGTGTATAGACTGGAGTATAACGGAAAGGAGGGGAAACAAAGATGAGTACATCTTTCTGCGGGAACGGATTCTTCGGTGACTGCTTCGCAATCGTGCTCGTGCTGTTTATCCTGTTGGTTATTATCGGGTGCTCGTGTGACGACTGTTAGATAAGTGTTTAAGAAAGGCTATCCCAAAAGCCATCAGGAATGGCTGCGGGATAGCCTTTTTTTCGTTTTAGTCGGCGATGATCTTGCCTGTCACGGCATCAAGGGCCATAAATTTGTTCGCAAGCTTTTCCTCACTCCACGGCACATACGCCAGCTTCGGTTGAGGTAATTTTTGCCCATCCACATCTTTCATCAAATAGACCAGCTTCAAAGGCATGACGCGTAAATACTCCTCAACAGCCTTATCTTTCGAGATGATCTTGTCGGATGCTGGAAGCTCCACCAACTCGTGCGTCTCTCTGTAGTTATCAAACTTTGTCACTTTGCCCGTAGACGGATCGACCGTTACCGAATAAGCCGCTTTTTGCTCGCGATCCTGTACAGGAATGCCATCCTTGCTCAGGAAAAATCTGAATTCCCATTCGCCCGATGACACAGGACTCGCTTCGCCTGGCTGTATAACTTGTGCCAATTGTACTTCTTTTACACCTGGATCGACGTATTTATGCAGAAAGGCGAATGCAGCCTCTTCCGCTTGCTGGCGTTTGACTGTCACTGCAGCATTGGAACGCGGTGTTCCCAGCCCGACGACACTGCCTGTTTCTGCGATAACTTCTACGCCGATATACTTGTCATTTTTATCATACCAGACGTATTTCTTGCGTCCATCGCGCTCACGTTCACTCTCTCTGTAGGTCAAGCCTTCTACCTGTACGCCGAACTCTGCTTGCAGCAGTGCTTTTGCCTCATCCTTGGAGCGAACCTTGACGTATTCTTTCGGAGATTCGATTGGATGTGCTTTCTTCGTATTCAACTGATCATAGGCAAGCCCGTTATCTCCCGTTCCATACACAATCTTGCCACTGGTCGCGTCGATATGCCACTCCGTACCATCTTCACGTCCTCGTTGCATGAAGGAAACAGCTGGCGTGTACTCCAGAATAGGCTGCCACTTCTCTCCTTGTTTTGATTCTGGCCGTATTCTCGGATTCTGCACGTATCGAAGCTTCATATGCTCACTCAGCTCTTTGATGGCTACCTCTTCTGACACAGCAGTCGATACATCTGGATATCGTGACGGCTCGAATGATACGGGCTCCTTCCTGAAATATTGGACATGGCCAGAGTCAGTTGTTACTATGCTTATTTCATCAGACAACACTGGCAGCCCGTTATAGTATCGCAAGTACAATCCTGGATTGTTGGCGTCCAACAACCGATAGTTCTCGCTATCAGCCCCGAGCAGTTTGTTCAGAAACTGTCGCTCTTGCTCCAAGGCTTTTGCTCCTTCTGCTTCTTTCCGGCTCGCTGCTTCCTTTTTATCCCTATACAGAAGCATATACGATTCCAGTGCTTGACCATTTCCATAGATCGCAAGAGAAACTTGATGCCCCTCCTTGTTCATTTTCCCCAAGATTACTAACATGCCATCGTGGTTCTTCTCTTTATCCAACAGAAGAAGGGAGGGGTTCAAATCGGGCACGGCATCTGTCAGCTTGGTGAAAAAGGCTTGTTCACTCTTGTTCAATCGCCCGAAAAATGTGACTTGCTCATGCTGGTCAATTCCAACTGACAATACGTCGAACGGAACTCGCTGGCCGTTTTCCATACGTTGATAATTCACGCTCATCCATGGGCCTTTTACCTTATACTCGTCCGTATAGATCTGAGTCTCGACGAGCTGATAGGTCTTACTTTCCTCCCCCAAAAAAGCTTGAAGAAATGCGCTTGCTGCTTTCTCCGCAGTCTTGGCTGATGGCAATTTCTCTTCCTTCTGTTCTCCTCGATCACCATCAATTGTAAAGCTCTCAATTTGTCCTGTCTGTATATCATATGCAACCTTGGCACGAGCATTATCGCCTTCCAATAACGTTAGATTACTGAATCCATAGCTTGTACGATCCACTCTTATTGTCATCTTACTCAAGGCTGGGATCGCCTTTTTCAATGGTAAAATTGCCTCCTCCGGCGACACCTTTACACTGTTCGGATTTGCCTCTTTATTGTTTGTTTTCGTAGCAGTTGTAGCAATCGCATTCGTTACATTTTTGCCATTTGGCAACTGTGGAAACCAGCCTTGTTGGTGCATGCCCACAGCAGTTACCGCCAAGCACGCTGCCAGCGAGCCAGCTACAAAAATTCGGTTTCGATTCTTGTGTTTATTCTGTGCAATCGCACCTCTGATCCGTAATTCCATCTCTTTTGTAAACCTCACTTCCTCCACAGATTCCTCACTTGCACTCCGTACCACTTCGCGAATTTGCTTATCTACATCCATTCCAATCCCTCCTTTTCACACAATGCCTTAAAATGTTTTCGGGCCCGTGACAATTGGGTTCGTACGGCATCTTCTGAAATATCCAGCACTTGCGCAATCTCTCTTATCGACAAATCTTCATAGTAATGAAGTACCATGACTTTTCGGTACAGCGGCGAGAGCTTCATCACCTGCTCCGCTATCTGTACCTTGCTCATTCGTCCGATGACAGCCGATTCAACATTTGCAGTGTCGACCTTTTCTGGCGGTGCCTCCTCTTTGGAGAGGTATGTAGAAAAAATCTGGCGAAAGGACCACGAACGCAAATATTTACGGGACTCGTTGATCGCGATTCGGTAAAGCCACGTTTTCACGCTACTCTGATGACGGAACTGATCCAAACCCCGATACGCCTTCAGGAACACTTCCTGGGTGATATCTTCCGCGATTCCCCGATCCTTGACGATCAAGTAGGCGAGCTGCACGATGTTGTCTCCGTACTCGCTCATGAGTCTCGTCAGCTTCTCCTCATTGGTCAATTGCAGCGTCCAGTCCGCTTCGCTACTTTTGGCACTTGCATTCACGCGCTGTTCACCTCCTTGTTTCGTGTTGATATGTATTTGATCCAACTGGCTTATTTTTGTGACAAGAATATCCAATTATTTTTTCCATAATCCTTTTCCCTTCTTCCACTGCTGCACTCCGTTGCGTTGCTTTCATTGTCAGCGCACATTGCTTTTGCTATCATGAGGCTTATTGTAGAGCGAAAGGAACGAGATGACATGGATGACTTGCAAGCACGAGAAAAAGACAAATTTCTGTCCTGTTTGGAGACCATAAAAGAACTATCCAAATCCGAATTTGAAACCTATTCCATCGTTAAGAATACAGAAACCGGGGAACATTATCTCCATTATTTTTTGTCCCACATTAACTTGTCCGAGGGAGGCAGAAGAGACGATTACGATCACTTCCTGCCGATTGAATCCGACGATATTTTAGGGATTATGTTTGGCGAGCAAGCGTACCAGTTCCCTGAAAACTGGCGCTCCGCTTATTTGCGCAGTGGTAACGACAATCGATTGATCCCGTTCGATCCATCTGAAAATTACGATCTGGACGAGGCCGCTGCTGCCGAGCTGGCTATGCTCGAAAAGCTGGAACAGTACAAAGAGCAAATGATGAACGCGGATAACCTCAGCGCGGAAGAAAGGGAAGAGCTGACCAAGCAGTATTTCGCGGAATTAGATAAGATTTTGAAAAAACCGGAACAGTGAGTTGCATCCTGACGGTTAATACAGCTATAATTCTAGAGAAACAAACGAATCGTTGATGAGGAAAGTACTCCTTGTGCGAGGCTGTAGCGAGTCGGGGACGGTGTGAGCCCGATGCCAAACCATGTGAGGAAGCGCCCCTCGGAGATGCGACCTGAACATCCTACGCCAGCCATTATGGGCAACGGATCGTGTAGGGCTATGCCGGGACTGCCCGTTACAGCAGATCAAGCGGTTTTTGCCTTCCTGTTCGATGGAAGGGAAAAACAACAAGAGTGGCACCGCGGGAGTATAACCTCTCGTCTCTTTTTCACAGGAGACGTAGAGGTTTTTTTATTTGAAAGGAGTAGAAATTTAAATGAGCTACAAACACCAAGTCGCTGAAAAGATTGCCGCTACGCTCTCCTCGATGGGCGTAGACACACTGACAAAAGAAGCCGTATACGGCATGCTGGAAACACCACCAAACCCTGCGATGGGCGATGTTGCCTTCCCATGCTTCCAATTGGCAAAAGCATTGCGCAAAGCTCCACCGATGATCGCAGCAGAGCTGGCTGAACAGCTCTCCAGTGCACCCTTGCGCGAATCGCAAGCAGTTGGTCCATATGTGAACCTGTTCCTGGATCAAGAAAATGTGGCAGAGCAAGTAATCGGAACAATCCTTACTCAAGGCAGCACATATGGAAGCAGCAATGTCGGTCAAGGACGCAAAGTACCAATCGACCTCTCCTCCCCGAATATCGCGAAGCCGTTTTCCATGGGTCACCTGCGCTCTACTGTAATCGGGAACGCGATTGCCAACACCATGGAAAAGCAAGGCTACGAGCCAGTGCGCATCAATCACTTGGGTGACTGGGGAACGCAGTTCGGTAAACTGATCGTTGCATATCGCCTCTGGGGTGACGAAGCAAAGGTAAAAGCAGAACCGATCAAGGAGCTGCTCAGCCTATACGTTCGCTTCCACGAAGAAGTCGAGAACGATTCTACCTTGGAAGACCAAGGCCGGGAATGGTTCAAAAAGCTCGAGGATGGCGACGAAGAAGCACAACATCTGTGGAAATGGTTCCGTGATGAGTCCCTCAAAGAATTCATGAAGATCTACGACCTGATGAACGTAGCCTTCGACTCCACGCACGGTGAAGCATTCTACAACGACAAAATGGATCGCGTTGTTACGTTGCTCGAGGAAAAAGGTCTCTTGACTGAATCCGACGGTGCAATGGTCGTGAACCTCGATGAATACAATATGCCGCCATGCCTGATCAAAAAATCAGACGGCGCTACCCTGTACGCAACGCGTGATTTGGCTGCTGCCCTCTTCCGCCACGAATCGTACGATTTTGCAAAAGCACTCTATGTCGTAGGAAACGAGCAACGCCTCCACTTCCAGCAGCTCTATAAAGTGTTGGAAAAAATGGGCTATGCATGGTCTGCAAATATGCACCACATTCCATTCGGCATGATGCTCAAGGACGGCAAGAAAATGTCCACGCGTAAAGGGAAGGTTGTTCTCTTGGAAGAAGTGTTGGCACAAGCCATTTCTGATGTCCAAAAAGTCATCGAAGAGAAAAACCCTACCCTGTCCAATAAAGAAGAAGTGGCTCGCCAAGTCGGGGTAGGCGCAGTAATTTTCCATGACTTGAAAAACTTCCGCCTGAATGATGTCAACTTCTCCTGGGAAGAGATGCTGACCTTCGAAGGTGAAACAGGACCATACGTACAATACGCACACGCTCGTGCATGCTCGCTGCTGCGCAGAGGTGGCTACCAGCCAGCAACGACAGTGAACCTGGCTTCCGGCGCACTCGACAGCAAAGAGGCTTGGGCAGTGATTACCCTCTTGAACGCGTTCCCAGAGGTAATCGAACGTGCTGCCGATAACTTCGATCCGTCGCAAATCGGCAAGTATGTCATCGACCTGGCGCAAACGTTCAACAAGTTCTATGCGAATGTACGCATCCTGGCTGAGGAAGAAGATGTGAAAGCATCCCGTCTCCAGCTCGTAGCAGCAGTCGTTGCTGTGCTGAAGGAAGGTCTGCGTCTGCTCGGTATAGCTGCTCCAGAAGAAATGTAAGAAAGAATTACGAAAAGCCGGTTGCCTTCCTTGTGGGGAAGCGCCGGCTTTTTTGATTGTCCCGTGTCATCATCATTCCTCTGTGAGATAATGGAACGATGGCAGATAAAAGAGGTGAGCAACGATGGGAAGAAGTGTACATTTCGGCAAGACGGATTTTACCTTGCGTCTCACTGGCTTGCATACGCTCTTAGCCTTGAAGAGCACGATCACGTTACCTTATCAATCGATCAAGCATGTCGAGGTCGGTTCTTTTATTCCGCCAAAATGGATGTTGCGCTTGCCAGGGACGTCCTTTGGACCTTTGAACATTTACGAAGGAAGCTTTCAGCATAGAAATGAATGGTACTTCCTTTCTTTTACCCAGACTGATTCGTTGTTGATCCTAGAAGTAGAGGGACATGTCAAATATCAGCATGTCATTGTACAGCTAGAAAACCCAACAGAAGTAGCAGCCACATTGCGAAAATACTTACACGAACAATAGGTCCCCTAATAAGCGCTCACTCTTTCATGGCAAAAAGCCCCGACATATCCACGTTCGGGGCTTTTTCATTTGCACATGAGAAGTTTACATCGTTAAGTTTTCATAGATCACAGACATCCCCATGCCACCTGCCATGCACAACGTCACCATGCCATACTTCTCGCGTCTGCGCATCATTTCGTTCATCAACGTCACAGTCAGTTTGGCTCCAGTTGCTCCCACAGGGTGACCCAAGGCAATCGCGCCTCCATTGACATTCACCTTGCTCGTGTCCAGCTCCAAGCATTTGATTACAGACAATGCCTGGGCGGCAAATGCCTCGTTCAATTCGATTAGTCCAATGTCATCCTGTGTCAATCCTGCTTTCTCCAATACCTTTTGCGTGGCGGGAACTGGTCCGATCCCCATCACGTCAGGTTCGACTCCTGCGCTGGCAAAAGCCTTTATTTTCACGAGCGGAGTCAATCCCGCTTCCTCCGCCTTTTCACGAGACATCATCAATACAGCGGCTGCACCGTCATTCATCGGACACGCATTTCCGGCAGTGATGGTTCCCTCTTTTTGAAAAACACTTTTCAGCTTAGCCAGCTCTTCCAGCTTGATATCAGGGCGCACGGATTCATCCTGCGCAAAAACACGGGTGCCTTTGCGATCCTTGATTTCAATCGGTACAATCTCACTTTCAAACGTGCCCGCTTCGATTGCTGCCGCTGCTCTTACATGGCTCTCATAAGCAAAACTATCCTGCTCCTCACGGGAAATACCGTACTGTACAGCCAGCCGTTCTGCCGTCATCCCCATATGCTCACCGGTCAGCGAGCAGATCAATCCATCGGATAAGAGAGCGTCTTCCATAGACAAATTGCCGAATTTGCTGCCCCAGCGGTTCTTCACGAGATAGGGAACACTGCTCATGGACTCTACTCCGCCCGCAATCACCACGTCCTCTTGACCTGCTGCTATGGCTAGCGCACCGTTGCCAATCGCCTTCAATCCTGAGCCACACGCTTTGATGACGATGTGACCATAGACATTGCGTGGAAATCCCGCTAGCTGCGAGCTGATACGTGCAGCATTGAGTCCTCCCCCATGTACGTATCCATTACCAAAAATCACTTCATTGACTTGTTCCTTCGGCAAATCAACTTTATTCATCAAGCCTTCCAATACTTGCCGCCCCAGCTCTGTTGCCGGTACGTCACGCAGGCTTTTCCCGAATGCACCCACTGCACTGCGCACACCCGCGACTATGACCACGTCTCTCATGCCACAGCTCCCTTTCGTTTTCTGCCATTACAGTACACGGTTCAAAAATTCTCTCGTGCGCTCTTCTTTCGGATTGTTGAAAATTTCTTGGGGTCTAGCCATCTCGATGATCTTGCCTTGATTCATAAACGCAACCCAATCGGCCACTTCCTTGGCGAACCCCATTTCATGCGTCACAATAATCATCGTCATCCCTTCTTGCGCGAGCTGCTTCATTGTCTCCAGCACTTCCCCTACCAGCTCCGGATCAAGTGCTGAGGTTGGTTCGTCGAAGAGCATGATCTCGGGCTTCATCGCCAGCGAACGAGCAATGGCCACGCGTTGCTTTTGTCCACCGGAGAGGCTGGACGGGTAGGCGTCCGCTTTTTCAGAAAGACCTACCTTTTGCAGCAGCCGGAGTGCTTCCTGCTTCGTTTCTTCCTTGTCCGCTTTCTTGGCAATCAGCGGTGCCTCCATGATGTTTTCCAGAACCGTTTTATGCGGAAACAGATTGAAGTGCTGGAACACCATGCCTACCTTTTGCCGTACTTTGGTCAAGTCATCCTTTTTCGAGTCGATGCTTTTTCCTTCGATATAGATCTCTCCGCCATCCTTGATCTCCAGAAAATTAATGCATCGAATCAATGTGCTTTTCCCAGATCCACTAGCACCGATCAAGACGACAACCTCGCCCTTTCCGACTTGCAGGGTAACATCCTTGAGAACTTCCACTTTTCCGAAGCTTTTCTTCAAATTTTGCACGCGTATCATTTCTCTTTGCTTTTCCATCGTCTTTCCCCTCCGCTTTACGCCTCTCCTTTGGCCAGACGCTTCTCCATGATGTGGACCACATACGTAAACACCATGACAATAATCAAGTAATAAAGCGCCACAATCAAAAAGTACGTCATTTCATCAAAGGTTTCCGCTGACAAGCGACGGGCCAGTGAGAACAATTCATCCATGGCAATGAAAGCGGCCAGAGACGATTCCTTCAAAGACAAAATAAACTGGTTGCCAAGCGGCGGGATCGATCGTTTCATCGCTTGCGGCAAAATGATCCGACGCATGGTCTGACGAGCGGACATGCCCAAAGACAGACCTGCCTCCA
This sequence comes from Brevibacillus sp. DP1.3A, assembly GCF_013284245.2. Lineage (NCBI taxonomy): Bacteria > Bacillati > Bacillota > Bacilli > Caryophanales > Paenibacillaceae > Brevibacillus > Brevibacillus sp. DP1.3A. The sequence goes on from NZ_CP085876.1 coordinate 4,316,000, forward strand.
TTTGTCCTTTATCAATCGACTGAATAGAGCCCCGGAAAATCTCTGCGATATAGGCTCCGCTGTGAATCGCCAGGGCGAGCGCTGCCGACCAAAATTGACCGAGGTCAATGATTTTGTAAAAGCCGAAATACAAGACGAAAATTTGCACGATCAGCGGCGTACCGCGAATGATCATGATGTACGCATTGGCTACAAAACGTGCAATGGGAAGCTTGGATACCTTTAACAAGGCCACAAACAATCCGATAATCGATCCAACGATAACAGATGCAACCGTCAGCTGAAACGTCAGCAGTAACGGCTTCCAAAAAAACGGCAATGTTCGGAAAAACTCTTCTGTCAGATGGGCAAAACTCGGCACTTGATGCCACCCCTCACTCGTAATGGAATATACTTGTCATACCAAACTCACTATTCGGCTTTGCTGATGTCACGATTAAAGTACTTTTCGCTCAATTTGAGGTAGGTACCATCTTCCACCATTTGCTTGAGCACTTCGTTGATCTTGTTCAGCAATTCCGTATTTCCTTTGCGCACTGCGATTCCATGCTGGACTTCTGAAAGTGGCGTCCCGCTTTTCTTGAGCTTCAAGCCTTGCCCAATGGCAAGCTCCCCTACGACGCTATCTGTAATCACGACATCATGTTTTCCCTGCTCCAAAGCACGCAGAGCCGTTACATCGCTGTCATACGTTTTGATGTTATCCGTATACTCCCGCGCCATCTTTTCATGTGTAGTGCCGAGTGCAACTGCCACTTCTTTGCCTTTCAATCCTTCCAGCGTGCTAATGGTCCCATCGGGGCGAACGAACAGTTGACCACCGGACAAGTAGTACGGGTCTGCGAAATCAACCTGCTGCTTCCGCTCTTCTGTGATCACATGGCTAGCAATCGCCGCATCGTAGCGTCCTTCCTTTACCCCTGCGATAATGCCGGAAAAAGGCGATGTGACTGGCTTTGGCTCAAGACCCAAGCGCTTGGCGATCTCATTGCCGATCTCGACATCAAATCCAGTCAATTGACCATCCTTGAAGTAGCTGAATGGCTGATATTCACCGGAAGCCGCGTATACAAATACCCCTGCCTCTTTTGTCATGGACGATGCATTTCCAGCAGTTGCCCCACCCGCTTGACCTCCCGCACTGTTAGTGGAAGCGCCTTGGCTACATCCGCTTACAAGTAGTGACAACGAGAATACGACTCCTGCGATTGTTTTCATTGTTTTTTTCATCTGTTCCATCCCCCAATTCTTTATGTTCGCGCTTACATTTTTCATTACTCTACCATTTGTAAATTTTCTGAAATCATTAGAGGTGCTCCGGTATTGGTGATGACATTTTCCAAGGTGTACGGGTACATTACCTCTGTCAAAAGCAAGCCTCTTTGCGTGACCTCGATAACGGCCCTCTCGGTGATAATGAGATCGACGCAGCCCTTTGCCGTCAGCGGTAATGTGCACTCCCTGCGAATTTTGGGCTCACCTGCCTGATTGACATGGCTCATGAGCACGATTACTTTTTTGGCGTAGTAGGCCAGCTCTGCTCCTCCACCAATTCCATGAACGCGTGAGCCAGGAACAATCCAGTTTGCCAGATCTCCTCGGCGATTCACCTGCAAAGCCCCGATAAACGCTGCATCCAGCTTTCTTCTTCGGATCATGCCATACGCTATGGTGCTGTCGAAATACGATGCCCCCGGTACTACGGTAACAGGTGCTCCACCTGCGTTGGAAATATGCTGGTCCTCTTCTCCCTTTAACGGCGTAGGTCCAACTCCCAAGATTCCATTCACCGAGTGAAACATGACTTGCCATTCATGCGGGATAAAATCAGCGACGAGCTCAGGTATCCCAATCCCCAAGTTCACTGCCATTCCGGGAGCGACCTCTTTGGCTGCACGCCATGCAACCATATTTCGCTGATCCACTTCCAACCCCATTAGCTGTTCCCTCCGCCACTTACCACGATATAATCCACAAAAATGCCAGGCGTCACAATTTTATCCGGGTCCAGCTCTCCTGCCGGAACGATCTCCTCCACCTCAGCGATCGTGATATCTACGGCCATCGCAACTAGTGGATTCAAATTTCTTGCCGCCTTGTCATAAACGAGATTACCGTAGGTGTCCGCCTGTTTCGCATAGACGATTCCTACCTCCGCTGTAAGAGCAGCTTCAATCTGACAAGTTCTTCCGGCAAAGGCAAACGGCTCTGCTCCTTCCATTCGCTCTCCTCTCACATGCGCATCTACAACGATTCCCGGAATGCCAACACCTCCTGCCCGAATCTTTTCTGCGAAAATTCCTTGAGGACAAAATGTCACTTCCAGCATCCCGTCCATCATTTGTTGACCTGCTTCGGGATTGGAGCCAATATGTGTGGTTATCAGCTGCCTCACCCGTCCATGACTGATCAGCTTTCCGATTCCGAGTTCCGGATACCCCGCATCAATTCCGATGAGTGTCAAGCTTTGCACGCCTTTGCGCAAGATCGCATCAATCAAGTGTGCCGGGGAGCCAATCGTACCGAATCCGCCATACATCAGCCGGGTGCCATCTAAGACATGCTCCACTGCTTGTTCGTGCGTCACCAGTTTTGATAACATCGCATGCTTCCTTATCTCTTATTCTTGGGTAAATCGCTTACGTCCAACTATGTAATAGCAACTCTTGTGCCAAGCCTCAAAACGGCAAGAAAACGCAATCAAGCTAAAAGCAACCCTCTCTTGGTGAGTCGAAGTAGACTCACTTTTGAATCGAAAAGTAGGAAAAGTCTAACTTTTTTATTGAATCTATTTCGACTCAATTATTTTTAATTTCGATTCACTATACAACGATCAATTTCATCTTGTACAATCAGTTGAAAAACCGGGGAGCTACTCAACATGGAAAAAGCTGCGGAGATACTAGCATTGTCTTCTGTTGATCGTTTTATTGACATCCTGAACACACTGGCAGATGGCATATTCATTGCTGATGCGCAGGGAACTACTTTATGGTTAAACAATGCCAGTGAAAACCTGTGTGGTCTACCAAAAGCCGAACTCATCGGGCAAAACGTATCCGACCTCGAAGAAATGGGGATTTTCAGTCCTTCAGTTACCCGCTTGGTTTTAGAAACGGGAAAACCGACCACAACCATTCAACTCGTCAATAGTAAAGGGAAGTTCCTGGTGACCGGGCATATCATCCCGGATGAGGATGGGAGACCGGAGCTGATCGTTTCCCACTCACGTGATATCACAGAGGCAGCCCGTGCCAGTTCGCAGCTGGAAGAGACGGTCGCTTTGCTTAAGCGGTACAGCGAAGAGATTCAGCTCATGAAGTGGGAAGCGAGCCAGAGCTCTTCTCAAACCATGATTGGCAACAGTCGTTCCTATCTCGCCCTGTTGGAATTAATGAAAAAAGCAGCCCCTGTCGACACAACTGTGTTTATTACGGGTGAAACAGGCGTAGGAAAAAGCTATCTTGCGGAGCAAATCCACCAGTTGAGCGGACGAAGAAGCGGGCCGTTCGTCCACGTCAACTGTAGCGCCATTCCCGAAACCTTGATCGAATCAGAGCTGTTCGGCTACCACAAAGGGGCATTTACGGGGGCGAGTCACTCGGGGAAAATCGGATTAGTGAAAATGGCGGACAAAGGGACGCTTTTCTTGGACGAAATCAGCGAGCTTCCCTACCACTTGCAATCGAAATTATTGCTGCTCCTGCAAAACAAAACGTTTATGCCAATCGGCGGCACCAAAACATACACAGCTGACATCCGCATCATAACGGCAACCAATGCCAACCTTCAGGAGCTCGTGCGGTTGGGCAAATTCAGACACGACCTGTACTATCGCCTTAATATTTTGCCAATCAATGTTCCGCCATTACGGGAGAGAAAGGACGATATTTTCCCGTTACTCCACCATAATTTACAGCGATTCAATAGCAAGCATAACCAGAAACGGCGTTTTTCCCCGGAAGCGCTGGATGTTTTGCATCAATACGAATGGCCTGGGAATGTGCGGGAGTTGGAAAATTTGGTAGAGCGGATCGTCATCACGTCCAAGCTGGATGAAATCCAAGTCAGCGATTTACCAGAAGAACTGCGGAGTATTCGGGAGCTGGAGGAAGGGATTCTTTCACTCGGTTCTCTTTCTCTTACCGAGCGGATGGAGAAAATTGAGATGGAATTTATTCTGCAAGCATTGCGCACACACAAAACGACACGCAAAACAGCAGCGGCCCTCGGTATAACCCAGTCGCTACTTATGCGGCGGATTAAAAAGTATGGGATTCAACTGGATTTTGAGGAAGAGTGATTGAGAAACTTGGAAAAGCCCTGAGTCAACATAGTGGAGGAGAAGAAAAAGCGCAGTTCTCTTCGACTCTGACACGCCCGCAAGAGAGATTGACTGTCCGTCTCCACTTAAAAAAGGGGACCGTCGAGCCAAAGCCACCCTACGGGCGGAAGATTCTCAAGGAAGAAGTGTTCGACAAGCGTGGTCCCCTTTTTGAAGTTCCGACTGGGTAGGCGTTGTCAAGGTCTGCGAGTCCTGCGCTTTTTCTTCTCACCAGCTTTATTGGTTCATCGATACCTTTAAAAATGATCATCTTTATCTTTTTAGATTGGTATATAAAAAAGGAGCGCTATCTCGCAGCGCTCCTTTTCATTCTTGGATTACTCTTCAATCTTCTTTGCTTTTTTGCCAAACCACGTATTTGCAACTAGCTCGACTACTTGCTTCGGCAATGATTGTGGTGCTTGTATTTCTGTTCCAGCCTTGTCCACTGTGCGGTACAGCAAAGCTTTGTCATCTGCTGGGTCTGACATGGTTTGCAGTGTCCACTCACCGATTTGTCCGGCGTTTGTCCACTCCTCGATCATCAGCTGATACTCTCCCGGAGCCAGCTCGATGTAATCCTCGTCTGTCACATCCACAATAGCATATCCATCATGCTCGATTTCAGCATCGTATGTATTTCCGTTCGCCCCTTCGTACAGAGCGAGCTCTTCCGGGTTGTTCAAGTTTTCTGTAAGATGAGTAAAATCCGCAATCGTCACCTTAATACGCTTTTTCATAGCTACCCCTCCCGTGTTGAACACATCATTTCACACTCTACCACAACATGGTCAGCCCTGCCAATTGTCTCTGAGCAGACGAACATGTTTGATTTCTTCGCTTTGTCCCCCTTCTGAGCCTCTCGCCGTTTCCAGAACGATGGGAAGTCCTTGCAATTCGGGTGTTTGCAAAAAAGCGGCAATAGCTGCATCACCGATCATCCCTTTTCCGATGGAGGCATGCCGGTCTCGAAAGGAACCACTCGGATAAACGGAATCGTTCAGATGAACGGCACGCAAGCTCGTAAAATAATCGAGCTCTCGCATCCGATCAGCTACTTCCCCCCAATCATTCCCTTTCCACAATCCGCTGGCAAATGCATGACACGTATCCAGGCAAAAGCCTACCTTCTGTGGCTCAGCAAACAATTGTCGAACCTGCGTAAGCTCTTCGAGTGTCGTGCCCATCCGGTTACCTTGTCCGGCATTGTTTTCGATTAACAGCTGGGCCTTTCCATTCCAGCCATCCAGTATTTGATTGACCATCTGGATCATGATTTTGTAACCGGTAAGAACATCGGCGCCTTTATACTGGCCAAAGTGAACGACCACGCCCAACGCTCCACAAGCTTCGGCAATTTCAAGGTCATTTCGTACGGAGCCCACTGTGACGGCGAATAGCTCCTGCTCCTCGACGCAAAGATTGACCGGGTATGGCGTATGAGCAATCGACAGCATACCATTTTGCTGACAAAAGGCGCGACACCGCTCTGCATCCCGGGCATCGAATTGCTTAACACCTAAACTTCGCGGGTTTTTCGGGAAAAATTGAAAGGATAACGCTCCTTCTTTGTAGGCAGTTCTCGCCGCCTCCTCGTACCCATGACGAATACTGACATGACAACCGATTTCCAAGGCAATCCCGCCCTTCTCTCGCTTCCTTTCATTGCTTGTTCAAAAAGTCGTCTTTTCAGCACCAAGAAAGTGGTGTGAACCTGAAAAAGGAGGAGCGGAATGTAGGAAACCTACATGAGCACCGGACTTTGAAGGTGAACGCCTCTTTCGACGCCGAATAGACTTTCAGGACGACTCCTTGATCAAAAGACGACTTTTTGAAATACCTCTATCATTTTTCCCTCTGTCTCTTCTTCTCAATCGAATACTTGCGCTTCCCTGTCAGATCGAATAAACTTAAAACTAAACCGAACGTTCAGTCTAGAAGAAGGAGCTTTTAAAAAATGTCAAAGCGTCGTCTCGATGGGGAGAAAACCAAACAACATATCGTAGAGAAAGCCACCGAGTTATTTTCTCAGAAAGGCTATTCAGCCACTTCCATTGAGGACATTTGCCAAGCAACTGGAGCGAGTAAGGGCAGCCTCTATTATCACTTCAAAAACAAGGAGCAGTTGTTCCTGTATTTGCTTGAAAAGCAGTACAACGAATGGGTAGATCTGTGGCAGGAAAAAGAAAAAGAATTCGAGACATCCATCGATAAGCTGTACGGCTTAGCTGCTTTTTTCTTGGAGGATTTTTTGTCCCACCCTTTAAAAAAAGCAGGCGAAGAGTTCTCCGGTAGCCAGCTCGCCGATCCAGTCATTTTGGAACAAGTGCTGGAAATGCTCGGTTCTACGTATACCCTCTATACTTCCCTCTTCCAAGAAGGAATCGACCGAGGCGAGTTCGCCCCATGCGATCCCGAAGAAATGGCGATGATATTGGAAGGGCTCATGAACGGAATCATTAACGTAGGTTATCAAATGGAAGACGAACGTCTTCATGCTCTTCTGAAGAGGAGCATTGACGTTTTGCTGCATGGCATTGTTGCCAAGTAGCATTTTTTTCACCTTTAATTAGACCGGACGTTCGGTATAACTTTTCGGGAGTGAAATGACCTATGAAAGGTCTTTGGGGAAACAAAGTTTTTCTCACTGTCTTTATCAGTGATACATTAGAAAATATCGGTATATGGATTCGTAACATGGCCTTGCTCTACTATGTGATGGAGACGAGCGGCAACAATCCAACCGCCGTATCGCTTTTGACCGCTATCGAACTTGCGCCGATCTTGGTTTTTTCGATTATTGGCGGGGCATTGGCTGATCGCTGGAATCCGAAGCGAACGATGATAGCCGGGAACCTGTTGAGCGCCATCTCTGTTTTGGTCATCGTGTATTTACTCTGGCAAGGGATGTGGATCGCTGTATTCTTTGCGACATTTATCTCGGCTGTCGTGTCACAGTTCTCCCAGCCTTCTTCTGCCAAGATGATGAAGCGTCATATTCCTGATGAGCAAGTTGCAGCAGCTGTGTCTATTTCACAAAGTACGGGTTCTATTTTTCTACTGGTCGGCCCGATTGTCGGAACCTTTTTCTTTGAACATTGGGGCATCTACCCTTCCCTGTTAACGATGGCTGGCCTATTCTTCGTCTCGGCACTGATCCTCTTGACACTCCCTGCCTCATCTGCCACTGCACCAGAGGAAGATGGAACTCTCCTTTCTGAGATTAAAGCAGGTTTTGCCTATGTAAAAAAGCGACCAGCCTTGCGCGGGCTCGCCATTACCTTTTCGTGTCTGGGGCTATCCTCGGGTTTTATTAATTCGCTGGAGGTATTTGTCATCACGGATCGTCTTTTACTCTCCAAGGAAGCCATTCAATGGTTTAACGCGTTAGACGGATTGGGTATGCTGTTGGGCGGCATTTTGGCTTCCGTTTATCTGGAACGCCTGAATGGTCGCTGGGTCATTACAGGTGGATTGATATTCTTCGCTCTCTCCGTCGCCGTAGAAGTTCTCTCTGTATGGATATACCTAACCGCAGCGATGCGCTTTTTCACCGGAATTGGGATGGCATTTTTACAGATCGTGATCAGTATGTTCATGATCAAGCTCGTGGATGAAGCGTATATCGGACGGGTAAATGGAACGATTTCACCGCTCATGGTCGGACTCATGATGATCGGTTCCTTTGTTGCAGGTCCGCTCATGCAGATGACTTCGTTGATTATGGTCTTTCTAATAGCATCTGTAATCCTTCTGCTTACTGCATGGGGATGTACTCGAATCAAGTGGGATTCGGCAGAGGTTACACAAGATGGAGCTAACCATCTTCTCGAACAAAAACAAGCGCAAACTCTATCATAAGAAAATGCGCCCAAGCAAAAAAGCTGTCCACTAAGCGGACAGCTTTTTCTAGCAAAATGCTATGTTTTCACAATGAGGAGTGGTGTTTTCGTACGATGAATCGTTTTAAATGTAACACTGCCAAGAAGCGTACCTGCAACTGCACCTTGGCCATGATGACCGAGCACAACCAGTCCTGCGTCGATTTCTTCAGCCGTCTGGCGGATCACAGTAGCTGGGTCTCCAACCACGACCTTGCTTTCAAAAGGAAGCGATGCAGCTTCAAGCATCTCCTCGCAAGGTTTTAGCGTTTCACGTCCCCAACCTTCGAGGGTATTCATGTTATCCCAGCCTACGCCATACACTCCTGCGTATGTGACTGGTGGGATGACAACGGACAAGAGTGTATATGATACATCCGGTAGGTGCTGCCCCATCTCGATGGCTTTTTTCGCAGCTTCCATCGAATGATCGGAGCCATCTACTGCAATGAGTACTTTATTCCAAGGGAAGCGGCTCTCATCTGTCTCCTCCGCAATGAGGAAGACTGGGACTTTGACATCGTGGAGTGTCGGATAGCTGACGCTTTGCAACAGGAAGCCTGTAATGCGACCGTAACCATGTGTACCCATTACGATGGCAGCATAGTCATTCGCTGCGTGCTTCGCAATGACTTCATGCGGCTCTCCGAACTCAATCTCCAGTTCATACGAGATTCCGGCTTCTTCTACGATCGCCAGGAATTTTTTCAGATCATCTCTTGCTTCATCCAATTGAAAATCTTCAACGACATCTCGTCCCAACCTTCTGACAACATTGCGCGAAGGGAACGGCGAAATGGCATGAAGCAATGTGATATCATGCTTATTTTTGGCGTAGGCCAGCGCGAAGCGGACCGCCTGAATGGACTGCGCAGAGAAATCGACAGGGACTAGAATACGGGACATAATGACACGTCCTTCCTCTTTTTCATCTGGCAAATGTGGTGTAGCTCTATTTACCCATCTGCCTTGAGTCCATTGTAGACCTGTGAGCCCTACGTGTATGTAGGGGTTTTCCCTGATCTTGGTAGGGATATTCCCTGATAGGGAGTCCTATTCTTTCAATGTCTTAGTCCATGACAGCAGTGATAAAAATAGTTGGCTTTTCACTCAAATCAATGTCCGTGATCTCATGATCATCCACCATCCGGCGATTCGCCTGCTGGTCTCTTCGAATGACCCGAACGACTGGGCGCGAAGGCAAGCCTCTATTTTGGTCAATGATCACACCGATCTCTCCTGTCGACAGCTTCAGCGAGGTTCCTGTCGGGTACAAGGCAATCGAGCGCAAAAAGTGAATGACCATTTTATGGTCAAAGCGCTTCTCCGCGAACCCCATAACTTTTTCGCAAGCCTCATACGCAGGTAACGTCTCTTCTTCCTCTGAAAAAGGAGAGATGAGATTATCATAGTAGTTACAAATCGCAACAATCTTGGCGAAATCATGAATCTCATCGCCAGTCAATCCTCGTGGCTGCCCACTGCCATCCACCCATTCATGATGCTGCAAAGGAACGTGTGCAGAGACAATGCTCATCTCATGTTTTTTTCGCAACAGATCAAAGCCCAGCCACGTATGATGATTGGTCTTGCTGTTCTTTTTGTAGGCTGGGGCTTCCTTGTCGACTGACAGCTTTCCAATGTCATGTAAAAGGGCTCCGATGGCGAGCTCTTTTAACTGAGCCGTATTATAGCCTAATCCTACGCCCATTACTGTCGCCATCATGCACACATTCAAGGAATGAATGTACATAGCGTTGTCGGTCGTGCGAATTTCTCCCAGATTCAAGAGCACGCGGCGATTTCTCAAAGTTTCGTCGATAATACTTCCCACTGATTTTTGAATACCGCGGACATCAAAATTTTTTCCAGTCTGCACACACGAAATCGCTTGTGACAGATTGCGGATTGCGTCCTTCCGAGTGGTCTCCGTGACGACCTCCTGCTCTTTCACTTCATCGAGCAGCGGGTCTTTGATGCTTAACATCGTGACGCCAAACCGCCGCAATTTATTAATCATTCCGACAGTCAGCTGGACACCTGTATGCAAGAGCGTCAAGCCCTCGCTTGTATAAATGCTTCGAGCCAAAACGTCTCCTGGCTCTACTAGGTCTACATTCACATATTTCATAGGGTCTTTCCTCCTGATTCCATCCTCCCCTGATGCTTCTTCCCTATCTTCGCTTAAGAAAAACCTGTTTCGCATGATTTTGCCGAAAAAACATCCACGGGACAGCTGTCTCCTCATTTTTCACCTGTTCCTTCCAAGACCAAGCCAAGTACAAAGCTCAGAAAATTGGGTACGTGCATCCTGGTAGCCTTGTCTGTAATAATGCTCCAGCTTCTCCTCTTGACGTTCAAAACCTCGTAGAAAGGTACCCATTGGTGGTGCGATAACAAACGCTCTGCCTTCCTTCTGCATCTCTTTGACCTGCTCAATTGCCTCGCAATAGATGCGAAAATGACGAATGAATGCATGAGACAAGCTCGTACTTCTGGAAAAAAGACGCTCGACACGCGAAAGCCGACGCATCCACTCACTTGGCGGACAAGAAGAAGTCAGCACAATAATATGTTTTTGATTGCCATCAAGCATGGACTTCATGAAAGGTACCGGATGCACGATGCCTCCATCCCATAGCTTACGTCCGTTGATCGTAACCTTGGGTGATAGAAATGGAAGACTGCACGAAGCCCGAATCACATGGAAAATATCCTCACAGTCGTCTTTCGTAAAGTAAACGGCTTCCCCTGTCGCGCAATCCGTTGTGACGACGACAAACTGTTCCTTCGCTTCGTGAAACCGATCAAAGGCGAACGGCTCCAGCTTGTATGGCATCTCATTGAAAATAAAATCCATGCCAAACAACGAGCGCTTCGTGATCAAATTTTTATAGTGAAAGTACCGGGGATCGTGAATGTATTTCGTATGATAAATCTTGCCCAATCCGCGCTGCCTCGCCAAGTATGCCGCTCCATTGCACGCACCTGCTGACACGGCAATCACATACGGGATGTAAAGCTCCTGCTCCATAAAGTAATCCAGAACGCCAGCGGTATAAATCCCACGGCTTCCCCCGCCCTGCAAAACGAGCCCGACCTTTTCCATACCAATCACCCATTTTGATGTCGTTTACCCGTAGTATGAATGGTTGCCCAATGAAACATGCAGGGCGGGATCGTGCGAATCAAAAAACGACCCTCAAACGGGGTCGCCACTCAGTCGTCTTTTTTCATCATGCTGTACTGATCACGGACCATTGCTACGTTTTCCCCTTGCTGCGTCAACTCCAGCTTATAGAGGATATCGGTAAGCACCGCAGCATAAATCAAGGTTAATTCCCCGGTATTAACCGGCTCTCGAAAATAGCTCCCGATCATCTCATAGCCTTTTCGCTTATAGGATTCGGTATCTTCCTCTTCCAGTGCTTCACATAGCTCTTCAATCAGATCATCCAGTGCCAGCCTTGCGCGTTCATAGACATCTGGCTGGTCATGTGATAATGCGTCTGACTCTTTCTTCGTACCCACTTACCCCTCCTCCTTCTACTCCTAGAGTGGGGCACGTGGAGAGGCTTTATGCAGATTCTTGTTCCGTTTTCTTCGCAGGTGGAACTCGGATTCCTGTCAACGCCTGAAACAGTACGCGTTGGTACTTCATTTCGGCATCTGGATCAGGCCGATCCAATAGTGTCCCGAGCACAGCACCTAAAAAGCCGAGTGGTATGGAGACCAATCCGGGATTCTTCAGTGGAAAAAGGGGCTCCGCACGGATAAGTCCGGTGAGGGGATGCATAACAGTCGGTCCTAAAATGACAAGGACTACTGATGCCGTTACCCCTGTCAGGACGCCACAAATCGCTCCTCTCACGGTAAACCGCTTCCAATACAACGTAAACAACAGCAGTGGCAAATTGGATGATGCGGCTACCGCAAACGTCAGCGCAACGAGAATCGCCACGTTCATTTTTTCTGCACCGATAGCCAGCCAAATGGAAATCACGCCCACTGCAACTGACGAAAGCTTTGCCATGGTGACCTGTTCTTTTTCTGATGCGCCCCCTCGTCTGATCAAATGACTGTAGACATCATGCGCGAACGCAGAAGAGGCAGAGAGCACAAGTCCTGTCACGACTGCCAATATCGTCGCGAAGGCAACAGCAGCAATATACGCCATCAAAAACTCTCCACCGAGAGCATCTGCCAAAAGCGTGACGGTCAGATTCCCACCGAAGCCCACATTTTTCAATGCCTCGTAGCCTACAAACGTGCTCGCTCCGAATCCGAGAAAGACCGTCATCAAATAAAAAGCGCCGATGACCCAGGTAGCGGTGTAAATCGAATTTCGAGTCGTCTTTGCGTCCTTGACTGTGAATAACCGGGAGATAATATGGGGGAGTCCGGCGGTACCGAGAATCAAGGCCAAATGCAGGGAGATCGTTTCCAGCGGATCATGAAGTTGATTACCCGGCTGTAAGAACTGTTCCTGCAGAGGTGTAATCGTACTCACATGTGAAAACATTTCGGAGAAGCTCCAATCAAAACGGGCAAACACGATCAGACTTAGGATCAATGTGCCTGTCAGGAGCAAAATCGCTTTAATAATCTGAACCCAGGAGGTCGCCACCATCCCGCCGAACACGACGTAAAATGTCATCAGGCTCCCGACAATCAAGACAGCCGTATCGTAACGCACTCCCAATAAATAATGAATGAGGGCACCTGCCCCAACTAATTGCGCCAACATGTAAAAAATCGTAATTAATAGAGTCGTACAGGCAACAACGCCACGCAGCCAAAGACTGTCAAACCTGACGGCAATCGCGTCTGCCAACGTATAACGCCCCAAATTATGCAACGGCTCCGCAACTAAAAACAAAATAATCAGATAAGAGACAAAAAAGCCAATCGCATACACGAACCCGTCAAAGCCGTACATCGCAATCGTTCCCGCAATCCCCAAAAACGAGGCAGCACTCATGTAATCGCCTGCGATGGCAATGCCATTTTGTAACCCGTTCAAGCGATTTCCTGCTGCATAGAAGTCTTTCGTCGTCCCCGTCTGTTTGGCAGCCGAATAAGTGATGGCCATCGTTCCGATAATGACGGCAAGGAAAAAGATGATCGTCGTCACGGACAATACCTCTCCCTTCTTGCATAAATAAAAAAAGACCAGGGGTTAACCCTAGCCTTCTCTTCGTGGCATGAGCTTCCTACGTTTACTGTTTCTACGCTGAATCTTTCATTCCTGTATTCGCTTTCACCAAAATTTCATCGTACTTCTTATCATCACGAGAGCTGGACAACAAGGTTCCGATCCATGCTGCCAAAAACCCTAACGGGATCGAGACAATGCCCGGATTCGGCAACGGGAACAGCGCTTCGCCAACCAAAATGGCTTTTCCAGCTACAGGATTCCAAACGTTCGGACTCAACGCAACGAGAATGAGAGAGCTGAACAAACCGACGAGCATCCCGCTGATTGCTCCTGCCGTATTGAACCTTTTCCAGAAGATCGTGAACAGAATCACTGGTAGATTTGCACTCGCCGCTACTGCGAAAGCCAGCGCCACAAGGAAAGCCACGTTCAGATTTTGTGCAAACAAGGCGAGCAAGATGGAGACAATCGAGACACCGACAGACGCCCATTTGGCCATCTTCATTTGCTCCTTTTCTGTTGCTTTTCCTTGGCGTAATACGTGTCCGTAAAAGTCGTGTGCAAAGGCAGAAGCCGCTGTCAGCACCAGCCCAGCCACTACCGCGAGAATGGTAGCGAAAGCAACCGCCGATACGAAGGCGAACAAGAAATTGCCGCCCAGTGCTTGCGCAAGCAGTGGAGCTCCCATGTTACCTGCTGGATCCATATTCCCCGCTCCTACAAACGCTGCCGCCCCGAAGCCGAGGAAGATCGTCATAACATAGAAGGCACCAATGATCCACGTCGCGTACACAACTGATTTGCGAGCTGTCGTGGCATCTTTTACGGTGAAGAAACGAATCAAAATATGCGGCAATCCAGCTGTTCCGAGCACCAGCGCGAGATTCAGTGAAATGGTATCGAGCCCCACTTTAAACTTGTTGCCAGGATTGAGGAATTGATCTCCCAATGGTGTGGCCGTCTTCATTTGCTCGAACATTTTTAAGAGATTAAAATCGAATTTGGCGAAAACCATCATAGAGATGATGAATGTACCGATCATCAACAAAACTGCTTTGACGATCTGCACCCACGAGGTTGCCGTCATCCCGCCGAACACGACGTAGATCGTCATCAATGCCCCTACGATCAATACGGAGGTCGTGTAATCCAGCCCCAAGAGCAGCTTGATCAAGGCCCCTGCTCCGACCAATTGCGCAATCATGTAAAAAATCGAGATCGCAATCGAATTGAGAGCGGCGACACCACGAACCTTTTTATTGTCAAAACGCGCGGCTATCATATCTGCCATCGTGTATTTTCCTAAATTACGCAAAGGTTCTGCTACCAAGTAGAGCACAACGAGATACGCGACAAGAAAACCGATACTGTAGAAGAAGCCATCAAACCCACTCAATGCAATCATCCCGGCAATTCCCAGAAAGGAAGCAGCGGACATGTAATCTCCCGCAATCGCGAGGCCGTTTTGCCAACCCGTCAAGCCTCCTCCAGCGGTATAAAACTCACTAGTCGTGTTCGTCTTTTTCGAAGCGTAAAAGGTGATGACAAGTGTCAAAAGAACAATGACAAGAAAGAGTAAAAATGCAGTAACGTTCATTAGCCCCTTCCACCTGCCTCTTGTTTGATTTTCTCAACGAGTTGATCAAACTGCTCTGCCCGTCTGGTGTACAGGATACAGAGACCCCATGTCATGACGAACTGAGCAAAGGCAAATACCCACGCCCACGAAATGGCTCCAAACGCTGGTTGATTCAGTACGGTGAAGTAGGAGGTTAAAATCGGAAGGGTGAAGTAAAACACGAAGAAAAAAATAGAAGATGGCAATATAAACGCTTTTTTTCTTCTCAAGAGCTCTTTGAAAGTGGCTGACTGAATTACCGCTGCATAATCAACAGCTTGCTTCTTCTGATCCTCGGCTTTTTTTGCCGAAGCGGATTTGCCCATGGGAACCTCCCCCTCATCTACAGAAATGTAAGCGCTTCCTACATTGTAGAGAATCCTTTTCTAACCGTGTATTTTTCTGCGTAAGATGTCGGGGAGAGTGTGTCAGTGGCAGATTTTTAACCACAATCTGCAAACGATGGATCACCAGGCTTACTCCTCGAGACGTTTGAGCAAATCCTTGGCGGAGGTCCGAGATACGGGAATACGCGGTCTTCCTTCTCCCTTCAAAATCAGATTGTAGGCACCATTGAACCATGGTTCGAGCTCGCTCACGAATTGAAGATTGACCAAATAGCTTTTGTGCGTACGGAAAAAGTCGTATGCGAATAGCTTTTCCGCCAGTTGTGTCAGGGTCATCCGCGTCGAGTACATCGCCGTTTGGGTGACGATTTGCACATACCGCTCCTCCCGCACCGCATAGACAATCGTCGCTGGATCAATGACCACTAATCTACTATTGTCTTCTACCAACAGCTTGGTTCGTTTTGTCTGGACAGGCTCTACTTTTGGCTTGACTAGACGCTCGCGTATTCGTTGCATCGTTTCTACCAGACGCTTGGGCTCCGTAGGCTTCAACAAATAATCGACGGCGTACAATTTAAACGCATCGATGGCAAATTCCTCATACGCGGTACAAAAAACGATGAGGGGATGCTGCTTGCGTGAAGCGAGCATTCTTGCTGCCTGCGCTCCTTCCAGCTCAGGCATTTTCATGTCCAGGAAGACGACATCCGGTTCGTGCACATCGACCATTTCCAACAGCTCTCGGCCGTTAGTGGCATAGGGCAGCAATTCTACGTCTCCTTCTTGTAGCAGTAAATAGCTCAGTTCTTCGCGTGCTAGTCGCTCGTCTTCTGCAATCATGACGCGTATTGGCATCAGGCACTCACCTCTTTTGTAATCGGAATAGTAAAGATAATCGTACTACCGCCTTCTTGTTTATTGGCAAAATGAAGTTGGGCATCTTGTCCGCACAAGCTGATCAGACGTTGGTTGACATTATGGATGCCAATTCCGTTGCCCTCCTTACTCTCCATTGGCACCTTTCCCAGAACTGGCAGCAACTTGTCGGGAAAGCCTTCGCCATTATCTTCGATTTGAAAAACAACGTGCACATCCTGCCGTCTCACATGGAGGATGATCTCACCGCCGTTCGTGATGTCGCGAACACCATGCTGAATGCAATTCTCAAATAACGGCTGCAACGTGCCAGGAGGAATAAGGGCTTCCTCTACCCCCGCATCAATGATGGTGCGAACGGCGAATTGCTCGGAAAATCTGATTTTGATAATTTCCAAATAAGCATGCAGGTGATCCAACTCCTGTCTCACGGTGACAAGCGGACTCGCTGTGAGCTTCAGGTTGAATCGCATGAACACGCCAAGCTGAATGGTCATATGCCGGGCTAGCTGCGGATCAATTCGTATCAAGGTCACAATGGAATTCAACGTGTTGAACAAAAAGTGAGGATGAATCTGTGCCTGTAGCATCCGCAACTCTGCATCCTTCATTAACCCTTTCATTTGCTCCGTGAGAGATAGGGTCAATTGATTGGAGATCAGGTTGCCAAGCCCTTTTGCTAGTGCTTCTTGAACTTTTCCTATTTGTTGCGGCCTCCGATAATAGAGTTTGATCAGTCCAACGACGCTGTCCCCCTCTTTAATCGGCACGAGAATCGCTGCATGCAGGTTACAATTTTTGCGCTTACACCCTATGCTCTCTCTCGTCAATCCCTTGTCAATTCCACCGCTATACAGTGCCCGCTTATCGAGCTCACTATTGAGCGCTTCTCCTGGATGATGATGGTCTGCCGCCACTCCCACGTGCGCAAGGAGCCGTTCTCGATCGGTTACAGCAACGGCGGCTGCTTTCGTTTCTTTTTGTAAGACGAGGGCTGCTGACTGAGCTGTCTGCGGTGTAAGCCCCCTTTTCAGGTGTGGCAAAATTCTTTCCGCTATCGTAAAGGAACGCTCCGCCTCAATGGCAGCCGAACGTTCTGCCTCTTGCAAGGCAACTCGTATCATCGTCGTAAAAATCGCAATCGAAACGCTATTCGTCAGCACCATCGGAATCCCAATCACGTTGACCATGGTTCGCGCTAATTCTGGCGGAGCTGCCATGATCAATAAAAGCGACATCTGTATAATGGGCGCGAACATACCGATGAACATAGCTTTGGACGGAGAAATAACCCGCTCCTGCGAGAAAAAACGCGCTACGTATCCTGCCAGCAACCCCGTGATCGGGATCGATAAGCCCATCGGTGCTGCGGCGAATCCTCCCAATTGGAAGACATGAAGCCCAGCAATGACACCTGCCCCCAGGCCAACGAGAGGTCCTCCTAGCAAACCTCCAATAACGACTCCTACCAAAGTAGAATTCGCGATAATTTCTTCATATGACAAGCGAAATATCCAAAATGCAGGAAGATAGCTATCCCCTTGCACGACCACTCCTGCATATGTACCCGCAATCCCAAACAACCCGAACATCACGGAAAAGGCGATTGACGTCCCTACGTGCAATTCGCGGTCTAAAAGCTGGCGAAATAATGGTGTCCTTGTCAAAATAAATGCCAGCGTCAAAAGAATGCCCATTCTTTCAATGAGCAATAGCGTGAGATTATCCACCGCAGCCTCCCTTATTTTAAATCTTCTACAAATTCCGCATATTACCCGCAATTCCCTGCTGGACAGACAACCTCGCTAGGCTGATTGCATACGCTGTGTGTGCAATGCTTCAGGAGAAGGGTGATCATGCCATGTGTGGAATTGTAGGATGGATTGATTGGGAAAAGGACTTATCTGGTGAACGTGATGTTCTGCAAAAAATGACCCACTGTCTCAAGGATCGAGGCCCTGATGCAGAAGGCTTTTGGCTGACTCCTCGTGCGGCCCTCGGTCATCGCCGCCTTGTGGTCGTAGACCCTGCTGGCGGACAGCAGCCTATGTCGGCTCTCAAAAACAAACATGCCTGCACCATGATTTACAATGGTGAATTGTATAATACCGAAGATTTGCGAGCAGAACTGCTTGCTTGCGGACATACCTTTCAATCTCACTCGGATACGGAGGTACTTTTGCACACGTATTTGGAGTGGGGGCCAGATTGTCTGTCAAAGCTAAACGGCATCTTTGCTTTTGCGATCTGGGACGAACGCGAACAAAGATTGTTTGTCGGCCGTGACCGTATGGGGGTTAAGCCGCTGTTTTATGCGCAAAGAGGCAGTTCATTTCTACTGTCCTCCGAGCTAAAAGCCTTGCTCGCTCACCCCGAAGTCAAACCAGAGCTCTCTCGTGAAGGCTTGGCTGAGGTTTTCGGAATTAGTCCCGCTCGTACGCCTGGCCATGGTGTTTTTCATAACGTACACGAGGTTCGGCCCGGCTCTTATCTGTTGGTGACGCGTGATAGCGTCAAGCAAAAACGCTATTGGCAGCTCGAAAGCCACCCACATACGGATGACCTGGAGACAACTGCGGAACGTGTCAGGGAGTTAGTCACGGATTCGATTGAACGCCAATTGGTTGCGGATGTGCCCGTTTCGACCCTCTTGTCAGGTGGGTTAGACTCGAGCATTATCACAGCTGTTGCGGCAGATCATTTTCAAAAAACAGGCCGTGGAACCCTGCACAGCTACTCCATCGATTACGTAGACAACCGAAAACATTTCAAGGCAAGTACTTTTCAACCGAATGAGGATGAACCTTATGTGCAGCTCGTTACAAAGTTTCTCGGAACCCAGCACCACACCATTGAGTTTGACACAGACGATTTGATTGATTCCCTGAAAACAGCGACACTCGCCCGCGACTTGCCGGGGATGGCTGATGTGGATGCGTCCCTTTACCTGTTTTGCCGCGAAATAAAAAAAGAGACGACCGTCGTCCTCTCTGGAGAATGCGCAGATGAAGTATTTGGCGGGTATCCGTGGTTTCATCGCGAGGAACTGTTGAATGCCGGAACGTTTCCATGGTCGAGAGCGACGAAAGAACGTGCCTCCTGGCTATCCCCTGATCTTCGTGATTGGGTCAAACCCGAGGAATACGTTGCCATGCGGTATGAGGAATCTCTCGATGAAGTCCCACATCTTCCAGGCGAAGATCCCATTGAAGCTCGCCGACGGGAAATGTTTTATTTGAATATAACGTGGTTCATGAACACGCTGTTGGATCGCAAAGACCGAATGAGTATGGCGGCCAGTCTGGAAGCGCGCGTCCCGTTCTGTGACCATCGCATCGTGGAATACGTCTGGAACATCCCATGGGATATGAAGACGCACGGGAATCGGGAAAAAGGAATTTTGCGAAAAGCCATGGAAGGAATCTTGCCGGATGAAGTGCTGTATCGCAAGAAAAGCCCGTACCCGAAAACACATAATCCCGCCTATACGGAAGCCGTTCGCTCTTGGCTGCTGGATATTTTAAACGACTCTTCCTCTCCACTGCTTCAGCTGGTAGATGTTCCAACGATTCGAAAAATTGCCGAGTCAGATGCACAGGCTTCGAGCATTCCGTTTTTCGGTCAGCTCATGAGTACCCCCCAGTTGTTCGCCTATCTCGGCCAGCTGGATTATTGGCTGCGGGAGTACCATGTTTCCATTCGTGCCTAACTATATTACAAAAGCTCCTCGTCCCTTATGATTCGGGGGAATTGAGGAGCTTTTCGTTACTTTTTGGTTCTTCCCCGTTGCTTGGTTCTACGTACGGGTTGTGCCTTCGGGTTGAGGGGTATGGTAGCAAGAGATTGATATCTCAGATCAAACTGCTCGCCTGAGCGTTTCATGATCGTGAACGTTTTGGTTGCGCCGACTCGGATCAAACGGTAGTCCACTCTTGTTCTTTTCCCGCCCCCGCTCAGTATCGCAGCCACGGTCCGATGATCCGGCAGATTCACTTTTATCTGCAACGACAACACGGTTGCAGGAAAAGGTGGGATGTCACGATAAGGAACACAGAGCTTACCTTTTAGCATCCGCAAATGGAGATTCCGAATCATCACTTCCGTCAATTGCTTCCCCCAATACCGGCGGAAAATACGGGAGATTTTTCGTTTGGTGTTGTATTTTTCGGGCAATGGCGTGTAATCCACACCGTTTACGGTATATACAGGCTTTCCTCTCGGCGAATTCGCGATCTGAGTCCAGACATGCTCTGCTGAAGTGATAAACTGCTTGAGCCTCTGCAACTCATCCAAGGATTTCACCTCCTCCATAAACCGTATGGTGGTGGGCTTATGCTAGTACGCCCGATTTCAGCGTTCCAAACGCTATGGACAATAATTCTGAACATACATATAAATTGCAATCATATTATCGAGGTGATAGAATATAAACCGCTTTCACTTCTCTTGTCGGGAAGTGCGTTTTTTTGCCATTTAAGTTTAGCACTATTTAATTTCTTGGAGGTTGTAATGAATTTCATCATTCCCATCGCTGGCTTACTCATCGTGATCGGGTTAGCATTGTTAGGGAGCAATGGACGTAAACAGGTCAAATACAAACCGATCATCGTCATGATTGCTCTGCAATTTTTGCTTGCCTTTCTTCTACTGCATACCAAGTTTGGGTTTATTTTCGTTTCAGCCATTTCCAAATCGTTTGAAAAGCTTCTTGCTTTTGCAGCGGAAGGGATCAATTTCGTATTTGGCAATCTGGTAAACGACGGACAAATGTCCTTTTTCCTTGGTGTATTGCTCCCAATCGTCTTCATTTCCGTCCTCATCGGTATTTTGCGGCACTTCAAGATTTTGCCGATTATCATGAAGGCAATTGGCTTTGTTCTGAGCAAAATTAACGGCATGGGTAAGCTAGAGTCATATAACGCTGTTGCTTCCGCTATTGTCGGCCAAAATGAAGTATTCATCGCTGTTAAAAAACAGCTCGGCTCCTTGCCGGAACACCGTCTGTATACGCTGTGCGCGTCAGCCATGTCCACTGTTTCGATGTCGATTGTCGGTGCGTATATGACGATGATTGAGCCGAAATACGTTGTCACAGCCCTGTTCTTGAATCTGTTTGGCGGCTTTATTATCGCTTCGATCATCAACCCTTATACAGTGAACGAAGAAGAAGATTTACTGGAAATTCAAAGCAATGAAAAGCAGTCCTTTTTTGAAATGCTCGTTGAGTACATCATGGACGGCTTCAAGGTAGCAGTAGTCGTTGGTGCTATGCTGCTCGGTTTTGTTGCCTTGATCGCGGCTGTGAATAGCTTGTTCGGCATGATTTTCGGTTGGACGTTCCAAGAAATGCTCGGCTTCGTCTTCGCTCCTTTTGCCATCCTGATGGGCATTCCTTTTTCGGAAGCGATGACGGCTGGTAGTATCATGGCTACAAAGCTCGTAACAAATGAGTTTGTGGCGATGATCGAGCTGGGCAAAGTCGTATCTGAACTGAGCCCACGCACAGTAGGAATTCTCTCTGTCTTCCTCGTTTCGTTCGCGAACTTCTCCTCCATCGGCATTATCGCTGGTGCGGTGAAAGGGCTGAATGAGAAACAATCCAATGTGGTTGCTCGCTTTGGGTTAAAGCTGTTGTTCGGTGCCACGCTAGTTAGTCTTTTGTCTGGTGTCGTCGTCAGCTTCGTCCTGTAAGTGACATGAGAAAGTGTCCCTCTGCCATGTGCAGTAGGGACACTTTCTCATGAACAACGAGTGCCCTGCTATAATAGGGCACTCGCTGCTTTTTATCGAATGATCTTTTCCACATCAACACGTCCGGAGAAAAACGTCGCTCCTCCACCCATATCCGCGATTCGGTCTGGTGTGAGGGCATTTACATAATGCTTCGACCCTTCGTTGTCTGCCCATAAGCCTTGGCTCACGACGACACCCGTGAGAACATTTTCGCCGACAGCTGCCACGAGTTCACACTCTCCCCGCTCATTCCATATGCGGACCGTATCTCCATCACTAATATCTAGAGTACTAGCATCCACCACATTCATGTGTAAACGAGGTATTTTTTCCATCTTCTTATGTTTTTCATTATTCGAAAACGTGGAGTTCAAATAATTGTGATTGGGTCCCGGGACAAATAAATACGGGAAATCCCCATCATTCACTAATGGCGTGTACGTCGGTAATGGAGGCAGCCCTCGTATTGCCATTGCTTGCGAGTAAAGCTCAATTTTGCCACTTGGGGTGGGGAGATGTTCCAAAAAGAAAGGTTCCAGATTGGCTTTGGCATATTGTTTTTCGACCAAAGTATCATACGTGATTCCTTCTAGATGAGGATTATCGTGCCCCTCCAACGCCTGTCTGACCATCTCTGCATCGCTGTCTTGAAAAACAGGTTCGTTATATCCCATGGCAGCAGCCAGCAAGCGGAAAACATCCGTGTTGGACTTGCTCTCTCCAAATGGGGCGATCACTGGTTGCTGAAGTTGAATGTAATGATGCCAATACGACGTGTAAAAATCAGTATTTTCATAAGAAGACGTCGCTGGCAAAACGATATCGGCATAAAGAGCCGTCTCCGTCAAAAATAAGTCGTGTACGACCGTGAACAAGTCCTCTCTCGCCAAGCCTCCCCGTACTTTGTTTCCTTCCGGTGCGACAATGGCTGGATTGCTCGTATAGACGAAGAGTGATTTCACCGGTGGATCTGTATCGAGCAGCGCTTTCCCAAGTTCATTCATGTTGATGACTCTCGTCTGTTTATTGGCCAGCAAATCTGGTCGCTGCACGGCAAGCTTGTTGTGCTCCAGGAAACCTTTATTCCCTTTATTGGCCCCACCGCCTTTGACAAGCCACTGCCCTGTCAGGGCCGGAAGACAAGCAATCGTCCTTACACACATTCCACCATTGTCGTGATGCTGAATGCCATTTCCAATGCGAATAAAGGACGGAGAGGTGGTGCCATACATTCTCGCCAATTTGTAAATATCGTCGACAGGGACACCCGTTATGGCTGATACGGTAATAGGATCGTAGGTACGTACATGCTCCCTGAGCTCTTCATGTCCTACCGTATACTTCTCCATAAAGGCTGAATCTACCAAGCTTTCTGCAAAAAGCACATGCATGATGCCCAAAGCCAAAGCCGTGTCTGTTCCGGGTAAAATCGGGATAAACCAATCAGCCCATCGACCCGTCTGATTTTTATGGACATCAATCACGACGATCTTCGCCCCATTTTTTCGAGCCTGTTCCGCAAACACCACTTGATGCATATTGGTGCTAACTGTATTGATCCCCCACATGATAAACAGCTTGGAATGAACGGTGTCTTCCGGATCTGTTCCAAAGGCTCCGCCCATCGTGTAGCTATACCCTACAGCCCCTGCACTGTTGCATATCGTATGGTCAAGTTGACTGGCCCCCATACGATGGAAAAAACGGCGGTCCATACCTTCAACACTAATCCGCCCCATGTTTCCGTAAAAGCTGTAAGGCAAAATGCTCTCAGGACCGTCTGAGTCGATCAATGCACGCCAGCGTTCGGTTATGGTAGTGATGGCTTCCTCCCAACTGATTTGAACAAACTCCCCGCTCCCTTTTTTGCCAATACGCTTCAACGGATGCGTGAGTCGCTTGGGATCGTAAATGCGCTCTGTCATGTTGCGGACTTTGTTGCAAATATTCCCCTTCGTCACCGGATGGTTCGGGTCCCCTTCAATTTTGACGATTTTCCCCTCTTTTTTATGAAGGAGTAATCCACATTGGTCCGGGCAATCAAGTGAACAGACTGCTGGAAAAACACCGTTTTCCTGGGTCGTATAAGCCATGGAGGTTCCCTCTTTCTCATAACAGTAACTAGCTTTTATGCTATTATAATCGATTGAAAAAAGAAGGCACTACCCCTGTGCGAATGAGAAGTTACTGATTTTTATTTTTATATACCAATCGTTTCATTCCGATTTCTAATGGTCCGTTCAGATTATGCTTTTCTAAAAGCGTGGCCAATAGCAGAGAAAGGCTCCAAATAGCCACGGCAATCAAAGCAGCTATCCCGTTACTAACATGTCCCCCTAAATCAAGCGCTACTGGTGACAAGAAAAGAACAAGCATATCTTCATTCCATACAAAGAAGGTTAATTTACAAAACAATTTTGTATATAAGGAATGTGTAGACTGACCGTCTTCTCCTTAATTTGGGATTGGGCTTTGATTTTTTTAGAGCCAATAAGCAATGATATTGATGACTTCGATTGGTTAGATAACAAAATGTTAGTAATAAGGAGATAAAAAGGACAGCCATCCATGTCCAGGAGAACAAAGCAAAAGAAGCTGTAATTAAAGTGGATATAAAAAGGGTATGGGAACTTAATTTCCATACCCTTTATCGATGGTATTGTTCAGTGACTACGACGACAAATAGCCATTGTAGATGAGCATCAATGCTTTCTGTAACGTAGCTTACAATCAATTAACCAATTATTAGAGATAAACTACTAAGAATCCAATTCAGCTATCAAAGCATCCAGTTTCATTCTCCTATCATCTAAAACGGCATGTCTTTCAAGTTCATATGAAATTTCGATAAAATCAACGATGCTAAAGCCATTTTCTAAAGCTAGCATAAATGGAATTTTTATTTTGGATTAGCTTTACCATTTAGAGAAAAAAGCTTTTTAAAGTTCAGTACATGAAATTACTTTTTCGTGTACTGATTATTTGTCTTTTATTTGATCGAGATCAGATGATATGTTGTCTGTTGACGCGTAAACATTACTTCATAATTGACAGGAACATTGCATCATTCAACTTGATTGTAGGTTATGGTGCCGATTTTCAATGTAACTGTTGAAAACAGACAGTTATGTTGCAATGTTTATGTCATCAGACATATGTCATTAAAATGTATTATTCAGAGTTCAAAGCTCTTAACCTAAGTCCTTAGTTTCGAATACCGTAAGCTACTTGCAAATTCTTCGTGTTTGTGCGTAGCCGCCTCCACCTGAATTGCCTAAATCGGTTGAGTTTGAAACCATCAGGCCACTGCACGTATTCGGCCATGCAAAAACCGCAGCTTCACGGTGTCGATCTTCGCCGTGAAGTTGCGGTTTAGGGGTTTTAGTAGGTAGCTATCACAAAATCAAATGTACCAACCCGATGAATCGGATCATTGGTAGGCAGCCCCTACCATGAACCATTCGAGAGCTTATGAAAATTCATGAGGAAGCTCTGACACCTGGAGGAAGGTACACATCTTGCTTACGATCCGTTCTCTGTTTTGCCCGTATTGCTCTGTGAGCAGAGCTAGCTGCTCCCCTGCTCCTGCTCACATGAACAATACTTCGCTCATTTGGAGTCTGTGAAGTTCAGCTTCCAATAGTTCTTTGATAACAGTCCGGTCTTCTTCATACGGCAACTCAAGCGATATGTGGAGAACATCGTTCAGATGTTGCACCGTAAAGAAAATGATAGGATCGCTTTGGTCCGTTCTTTCACCCGGATCCACGTCTTTAAACAACTGCACTTTATCCGAAGATTCACCTAGATAGTTAAACACAATAGGCATTTTTTCCAAGACTTGCTTCAAATATTTGCTGGACATCGGATACGATAGCGTCATCTCATTATTATAAATGAGGTTCAGGAAGTTCAAGTTGTGAGAAACAGACAAATTCAATTTTTCCTGAATGTCCTGGATTTGCTCAGATGAATCGGTTAGCAGCACAGGGATAAGATCGATAAACTCACCTACGGTATCAAAGTATTGTTTTTCTTCATACTTTCTACCGTAATTTAAAAGAAGAATCGGGACCTCTGTAATTTGCAAATACCTGCGGAAAAAGCGATTTGCCAAGCGTAAAGACATATCCCATATTTGCTTGGTCTCAATCGGCTCTCCTTTATTGGCCAGTTCGAAGCTAAGATCTGTTGAAACCGCACGGTTACGATTACTCATCGTATGAGCCAAAGCATCTACGGATTTTGCCAATGCAGGAAGCTTGAATTCGTCAGATATTTGCTGATCATTCATTTCCTGAGGCCCTTTTCGGATCTGGTACACATAGTCTCGATAGTTTCCAGTCCCTATCGATGGAGCATTGTCTATATCGGCATAATCACGATGCAACTCACTCTTGATAACATTGCCACTCATGCCATCGTAAATAATATGCGAGCATGGAAGTACCAGTAAATGTTCACGCAAATTCAATCGAACAAGCGCAATACGGTACAGCAAGGATCCGGTCACTTCATACGGCTTCAAAAAGAATTGCGGCAACATCCACGAGATAAGTTGTTTTTGTCTGTCCGCTGGGTAGTCCGACAGGTCCAGTATCGGTATTTCGATTTGCTCCGGCGTAGGTAGTACTTCCCATTCCCAACGTCCGTCCATCTGAACCAACACGCTTCTCAGCAATTCGTGGCGATCGATGAGGTGTCGAACAGCTGAGGATAGCCGATCAGTATCTAGCAAATACGTATCAAACGAGACGATACCACCTGAGGATTGTGGATGCTCTAAATGGTACTGTTGTACCGGCGCAAGCGCATATCTCTCCACAGGTTCTCCTTTTTTCAGAGCGGCATCCCAGGCTTCATTCATTTCTGCCAACTGTTTTAGCCATATTTTCGCTTGATGCTTCATTTCGGTATCCTCTTCCTCCGCCGACAAGCGTCGATTAGCCTTAGCTCCCCCCTCTTTCGCTACCCCTTGACCGAACTCAGCGAAAGGTATTACATGATGAGGGTGGAGGTCAGGATGAAGCTGCAATTGAATGAACCTATGCAGTTCTTCCAGACGCACTTTATTGATAGGGTCTAGTTGTAAGATTAAGTGGGTGTTGTCTTCAACAAGCGCCGATGTATACACTGCGCGGACACCAAAGGTTTCTCCGATGATTCGTGTAGCCTCAGCAATATTACTTGTAAGTGTGTCTTCCGTAGCAGTGACATTTCTTACAAGAGAAGATAATTGACGAATGGTCTGATACTTAAACACCTGATCGATCCCTATTTGGATGCCGACAGCCTGCGTTTTTGAAACAAACTGGATCGCTTTTAAGGAATGACCGCCCAATTCAAAGAAGTTATCGTCGATACCGATGGTTTCAGCTCCCAAAATATCCTTCCAGATTTCGGCCATGTGTCTTTCTGTATCATTTCGCGGAGCCGAGTAATTAATTCCGGTCTGGATGTCGCCCTTCGGTGCGGGCAATGCCTTCCGGTCAATCTTGCCGTTTGGTGTTAGCGGCATCCGATCTAGTTGGACGAAATGGGCTGGTATCATGTACGCCGGTAATAGTGGAATTAGTGCAGCTCTAAGCTCGTTTACCGTCAGTTCTTTATCAGCAACGAAATATGCGCACAAATCTTTCTGTCCCGCTTCGTTCTCCCGGGCGATCACGATTGTTTTCCTAACGGAGGCTACAGTCATCAGCTGCGCTTCCACCTCGCCGAGCTCAATCCGATAGCCACGAATTTTAACCTGATGATCGATTCTGCCTAAGTACTCGATGTTGCCATCCGCCATCCAGCGAGCCAGATCGCCTGTTCGATACATACGCTTGCCCGGTTTGAACGGATCAGCTAAGAATTTCTCATCCGTTAGTGCTCGGTTTCGCATATACCCTCGTCCGACTCCGTCGCCGCCAATGTAGATTTCACCCGCAACTCCTACTGGAACCAACTTATGCTGCTCGTTCAGAATATACACGCACTGATTAGCCAATGGCTTGCCTATCGGTACCGTATGAGTCCATGCATCCGCGATATCTTCGCCAATGTCATATGCCGTTGAATCTACGCAGCACTCGGTAGGACCGTAGACGTTCGTTATCTTCGGGCGATATCCAGGGCGTTTATTCAAGAACTCGTTAACAAGATGAACGGGTAGAGCTTCTGCTCCGAAGATAAAATGTTTGACATGCAAATCCGCAACCGTATCTTGCATTTCCGTCAACATCTGCATATGCGCCGGCGTGCCGTCTGAAAAATCGATGTGCTGTGATCTGTAGTAATCAGCAAGTCGTTCACTATTCGTACTGATCACTCTTGGGACCACGTGTAGGGTATGCCCAAGAAGCAAGCAAGGAAAGATCTGCTTCACCGATGCATCGAACACGTAGGGAGACAACCAAGCCATGCGCATAGGAGCCCTGTACTTCCGATAAACACATTGTGTAAATCCGGTAGTCATATTGACGACATTGGAGTGCTCAATCATGACGCCTTTAGGTCTGCCCGTCGTACCGGACGTATACATCACATAGGCTAGGCCGCTAGGTCTGCCTATATTTGTAAGATTGGAACTATCCTCTGCGGACGATACCTGACTGTAAGGCGAGATGATCCGTACGTCTGCAGGCACCAGCTCGGCGAACTCCGGCTTCGCAATAACGAGATTCACGCTGCTGTCCTCCAGCATGTAGTGAATACGCTCCTGGGGAAACTCCGGATCGATCGGCACATAGCATCCGCCGGCTTTTAATATCCCGAATATCCCAACGATCATCTCTAATGATCGCTCCATGATCATCCCGATCGTATGATCTGCTTGAACGCCTTCCGCTCTTAACACGCGAGCTAAGCGGTTCGCACGTTCGTTCAGCTCACGATATGTCATTTGGCTGCCCTCAAAGACAACTGCTACTTGATCCGGGGTCTTCTCTACCTGCTCTTCAAACAACTGATGAATCATTTTCTCCTGAGGAGAGTCCGTTACTGTATCTCCCCATTCTTCCAATATCTGCTTGATCTCTTGTGTTGTAATAATCTCAATTGTCGAAAGCTTCGTCTGCGGATCGTTTATAATATCCCGAATAAGCTGGACGAAATGATCCGCCATCCGTTCGACGGTTTCCCGTTTGTATAAGCTATCGGCATACTCGATGCTGAACGCAATACTATCAACATTCTCGACAGCACTAAGTGTCAAATCGAATTTCGCCACGTTATGCTCGCCTGGGCACAAGCTAACCTGTAAATCAGTAAAGCCAAGCGTGACCGGCTCGTTGTTTTCCATCACAAACATCGTGTCAAACAACGGATTGCGGCTCACGTCCCTCTTAACATCTAGATTTTCCACCAACGCTTCGAACGGATAGTCCTGATGCTCGTATGCTTTCAGCACCTGTTCCTTCACTTCCTGCACGTAGTCGAGGAATGTCTTCTCCCTGTCTGGGAAGCTACGCAACGCTAGCGTATTCACAAACATCCCAATGATCGGCTGGAGATCGTCATGCTGTCTGCCCGCGATCGGTGTCCCAACGATAATATCCTCTTGCCCACTGTATTTGAACAGCAGTGTCTTATACGCTGCCAAAAGTACCATAAACAAGGTGGTTCCCGTTTGTAAGCCGAGTTGTTTTAAAGCTTCCGCCTCTTGCGGCTGGATCGTAAATGTCAGCATATTTCCAGAGGAGCTGCGTGTTGCTGGTCTCGCGTAATCAGTTGGGATATCCAGGATTGGAATTTCCCCACTCAGTTGTTCCAGCCAATACGCTTCTTGTCTGTTCATCCATTCACTAGCTATATCCGCCTGCTGCCACACTGCATAATCCTTGTACTGAATCCGCAGTGCAGGCAGCTCTTTGCCGTCATACAGCTGAGCCAGCTCATTTAGCAAAATGCTCATGGATACACCGTCGGAGATCGTATGGTGCATGTCTACCAATAATCTGTGGTGTTGCGGCGCTTCTTCTACTAAAGCTACTCGTAGCAGTGGCGCCTTCCCGAGATTGTATGCGCGGACAAATTGATCCATAATTGCCCGGGCTTCCGTCTCCCCACTCGCTTGCATTCGCTCCATCGTGAAATCTACTGTTTCATAAACTCTTTGGACTGGCTTACCGTCCAGAAGCTCAAAGGCCGTTCGCAGTGAATCATGACGCTGAATCAGTTGTTCAAAGGCCATTTCAAGTCGTGAAATATCCAGCTCGCCTTCCATCAGCAGCATACCTGACATATTGTAGCTATTGATATGACTCAATATATACAGTCTCTTTTGCGCTGTGGAAACCGGATAAGTGTCTCTATGCTCCGCTATCGGGATCGCTGCATATGGGTTAGGAGATAGCTCGTCAATCACCTGTGCCATTCGCTCAATCGTCGGATATTGGAATATGTTCCGAAGCGGAAATACAATATCTAACGCCTTGTGAATTTTCGCTGCCAATGTTGTCGCCCGTAGCGAATGTCCGCCGATTTCAAAGAAATTGTCCTTGATTCCAACGGACGGAATACCGAGAACTTCTCTCCACAATTTTTCCAACTCAGCTTCTACTGCTGTGCGCGGAGCCACGTATTCGACGCCCGATTGAATGCCGGCTTCCGGCGACGGTAGCGCTTTGCGGTCAATTTTACCGTTCGGCGTTAAAGGGAGATGGTCCATCTGTACAAAGTAAGAGGGCAGCATATAGCTAGGTAGCTCCTGCGACAGTACACTGCGTAGCAAACCGACCGGCAGTTCCTCATCAGCCACGAAGTACGCGCATAAATTGGTCTGACTGCCTTTGTCTGTGCGTGCCAGAACAATAGCCTCTTGCACGGATGCTACTTTCAGCAGCTTGGCCTCAACTTCACCTAGTTCTATGCGATAGCCTCGAATTTTTACTTGATGGTCGATTCTACCCAAATACTCAATGTTGCCATCTGGCATCCATCGCGCCAAGTCTCCAGTACGATACATACGCTCATACCCCGCTTCTCCACCGGCAAACGGATTCGGTACGAATTTTTCGTCCGTCAGTTCTGGACGATTCCAATATCCCCGCGCCAAGCCTGGACCAGATACGCACAGCTCTCCGGCTACACCCACTGGTGCCAAATGATCATGCCCGTCCACCATGTACACCCGATGGTTTGACACTGGACGCCCAATGGAAATGAGTTCACCTGCTCTCGGATCTATCGATACCGGCCAGATAGACGTCGCTACCGAATTTTCCGTCGGGCCATAAGCGTTAAAGTACGAAACCCTGTCCTTCCACTTGTACACCAGCTCTGCCGATGCTGCAGAGCCCGCCGTGAGCAGGCATCGCAGGTTTGGCAATCGTTCCGGTTCCAAATACACCGCATATGTCGGCGGCAACGTGACCACCGTAACCAGGTGCTCCGCCATATACTGCTCTAACCTCTCGTAGTCTAAAATCGTCTCCGACGTCGGCACGTACAACGTTGCTCCACAAAGTAGGGACTGAATGATTTCTGAGCACGATGCATCAAACGAATAGCTGGCAAACATCAACACATGATCAGAGAAGCTAATTTTCAGTGTCTGTTGGAAATAGGTTTTCAGGTTGCACAGTCCATGATGCTCCAGCATTACGCCTTTTGGCTGACCTGTTGTTCCTGATGTATAAATGACATACGCCAGATGGTTCGAACCAGACACAGGCTCCAGATTTGAGTCGTCCACGTGATAGACCGAGGGCTCTCTATCCAGCACCAGCACTTTTCCATCGAATGCTACTCTCTTCAAGAGATGGTTTTGCGTGAGTAGCAGATCCGCACCAGAGTCGTCCAGTATGTAGCGAATGCGCTCCTCTGGATAGGTAGGATCAATCGGCACATATGCACCTCCCGCCTTTAATATCCCAAAGATGCCTACGATCATATCTATCGAGCGATCTGTCATGAGGCCAACCAAACGGTCTTGTGTCACACCGTGACTGCGCAGTGTACGTGCCAAACGGTTTGCCCGTTCGTTTAGCTCACGGTAGGTCAATTGCTCTCCCTCAAAGAAGAGCGCCACCTGCTCCGGTGTCTGCAAAGCTTGGGCTTCGAACAAGCCGTGAATCGATTGTTCGCGCGGATACTCCACTGCCGTATCGCCCCAAACACGAACGATTTGCGTGTACTCCTGCTCGGTGACGACATCCAGTTCACGTACCCGGATCTCTGGATTCACTGCTACCTGCTCCAGCAAACGCACCAGATGTCCCTGTATTTGCTTGACGCTCTCGCGGTTAAACGTCCCTGCATTGTAGCCAAAACCCATCTTGATCGTAGTCCCCGGCAGAACGATCAAGTTAAAGTCATAGTTCGTCTGTTCCATTTGTTCTTCCACCGGATGATTCTCGAACACCAAGATATGGTTAATCAAATCTTGTTTTGGCTCGGTTAACGCCTGAATCTTGTATAGGGGGAACGTGTCGTACGCACTGGAAGCTAGCGTCTGCCGCTGCGTTCTTTTCATCAGCTCAGCAAAAGCTTCGTCACCCTCAGACTGAATACGAACTGGAATGATGTGCTCCTCATTTGGAATGTCCGCCGGGCGTCCAGAAACCACACTGCCAAACACCACGTCATCCGTTCCATTATATTTTTGTAGCAAAATGCCCCATACCGTCTGCATTAGGGAATTGACCGTAACCTCATAATGGTTGGCGACCCACCCAAGCTCGGCAGTCAAGCCTGCACCCAGTTCAAAATCAAGATGCCCTGCCTGATAACCCGGTTTGCTCTGAATGTTCGCCTGTGGCAAACGGGACGGCTCCTCATACCCTTCCAGATATGTGCTCCAGTAACGCGAAGCTTTTCGACGATCCAGATGCACTTTTAGAACGTGTGCCGTTTCTTTCTCTAGGATTAGCTCCAGCTCACCCAGCCTCGTATCAGAATTAACCGAAATAGTTTCGACTAATCGCACGAAATCACGCGTCATCCGCTCGATTGTTTCCCGTTTATACAACGATGTCGCAAACTGTAATCCGAATTGAATGCCCGCTTCTTCTTCGTTTGCTTCTAAGGTCAGGTCGAATTTCGCTGGAGACTGCTCCATTTCGTAAGAACGGAAGCTCAGGTCTGCTAGCGTTAGCTCAGTCTCCTTGGTGTTTTGCAGCACGAACATCGTATCAAAGAGTGGGTTACGACTCATATCACGCTTCACATTTAGCTTTTCTACTAGTTCCTCAAATGGATAATTCTGATGTTCGTATGCTTGCAACGCACGTGTTTTTACTTCCCCTACATAGCTGCGGAATGTTAGCTCTGCTTTTGGATAATTACGAAGTGCCAATGTACCAACGAACATCCCGAGGATTGGCTCCAAATCGGCATGTGGCCGTCCCGCAATTGGTGTACCAACTATGATGTCGTCCTGCCCCGTGTACTGATGCAATAACGCAGTGTATGCCGCTAGCAGTACCATATACAGTGTCGATCCCGTTTGCGCCGCTAACTCTTTCAAACGTTCGCTGACGTCCTTCTCAAGAACGAATTCCACCGTGTCACCTGCTGTACTCCTCACTGCTGGACGGGTATAGTCGGTCGGCAGGTCTAACACGGGCACCTCACCCTTGAAGTTATCAAGCCAGTACGTTTCCTGATGCTTCATCCAGTCCTGCTGCGATTCGCTTTGTTGCCATACTGCATAGTCCTTGTATTGAATGCGGAGCGGAGACAACTGCTCATCTCTATACAAATGAATAAATTCATCGGTCAGCACTCCCATCGAAACGCCGTCCGATATGATGTGGTGCATGCCAAGCATCAGCAAATACTGCGGCTCTTGCTCCACTCCCTGTACACCTAAATCAACCA
This sequence comes from Brevibacillus sp. DP1.3A, assembly GCF_013284245.2. Classification (NCBI taxonomy): domain Bacteria; kingdom Bacillati; phylum Bacillota; class Bacilli; order Caryophanales; family Paenibacillaceae; genus Brevibacillus; species Brevibacillus sp. DP1.3A. Next base: position 4,349,745 of record NZ_CP085876.1, read on the forward strand.
GCTGCACCCGTAACAGAGGGGCTACTTGCAGATCGAATGGGCGCACAAAGCTGCTAATTAGCTCTTCTATTTTCACTTTTGTTGCAAGAGCATCCGTTTCCGCCTGTATGTCCTGCATCTTTGCCATCTCGATCTCAAACCGGACCGTATCCTGAATCCGCTGCATTGGCTCGCTGTCCACCATTTCAAAGCTGGTGCGGAGAGTCGCATGGCGAGAAATCAAATGACGGAACACTTCCTCCATCCTCTTCACATTCAGCGGACCGCTCACCTGTAACACAGACGTTGTGTTATAGTTCACATCGTCTGGATCAAGCTGGTGGAGCACGTACATCCGTTTTTGCGGTGAGGATAGCGGGTAGAAGATTCTCTCTTCTGTTACCGGAATCGAATCGAACGCCATCTGATCCAGGCTTTCAAGCAGCATTGCCAGTTGCTCAACGGTTGGCGCCTCAAAAATACTACGCAGTGGAAGTTGTTTGTTCATTTCTTTATGAATCCTCAAGACCAATGTCGTCGCCCGCAGGGAATGTCCACCAATCTCGAAGAAGTTTTCTTTTACGCTCACCCGTTCCAAACCAAGTACGTCCTGCCAGATTTGCGCCAGCTGTATTTCCATCAACGTCCGAGGTGCGATATAGTCCGACCCACTATGCAGGCTGCCTTCTGGTGCAGGTAGTGCATTTCGGTCGATTTTACCGTTTGGCGTCAGCGGCATGTGTGCTAGTTGAATGAAATGAGCAGGTACCATGTAGTTCGGTAGCTTTTCGCCCAGTAAATGACGCAGTTCGCTTGCACTTACTTCTCGTTCTGCCACATAGTACGCGACCAGTTGGTTCTGCCCCTGTTCATCTGCACGTGCCAGCACAATTACTTCTTGTACATCTTCTATTTTTAGGATTTGCGTCTCGACTTCTCCCAGCTCAATCCGGTATCCCCGAATTTTCACCTGATGGTCGATCCGGCCCAAATACTCAATGTTGCCATCTGGCATCCATCTCGCCAAGTCCCCGGTACGGTACATCCGTTCATAATCCGCTTCTCCACTGACAAACGGATTGGCTACGAATTTTTCGGCCGTCAGTTCTGGACGCCCCAGATAACCTCGTGCCAGACCAGGACCAGATACACACAGCTCACCGGCTACCCCCACAGGTGCTAAATGACCATGCCCGTCCACCATGTACACGCGGTGATTCGACACTGGACGTCCAATGGAAATGATCTCACCTGCTCTTGCGTCTTCCGACACTGGCCAGACCGACGTCGCGATCGAGTTTTCCGTTGGACCATACGCGTTGTAGTACGCAACCCGGTCCTTCCACTTATACACTAGCTCTGTCGAAGACGCTGAGCCTGCTGTGAACAAGATGCGCAGATTCGGCATGCGCTCCGGCTCCAGATACACCGCATAAGTCGGCGGTAGCGTCGCAATTGTAATCTGGTGCTCTGCCATATACTGTTCGAACTGTTCGTAGTTCAAAATTGTCTCCGACGTTGGCATGTACAATGTCGCCCCGTAGAACAGGGCTTGGAGCATTTCCCAGCAGGATGCATCAAACGAATAGCTGGCAAACATCAGCACATGATCGGAGATACCGATCTGTAGCGTCTGATCAAAATACACTTTCAGATTGCACAGTCCCTGATGCTCCAGCATTACGCCTTTTGGCTGACCAGTTGTTCCTGACGTATAGATCACATACGCCAGATCGTTCGGACCAGATATTGGCTCCAGATTTGAACCATCCGCATGATAGACCGATGGTTCTCTATCTAGTACTAGTAACTTACCTTTGAATGCTATTCTTTCCACGAGATGGCTTTGCGTGAGCAGCAGCTCCGCACCAGAGTCATCCATCATATAGTGGATGCGCTCCTCCGGATAGGTCGGATCAATTGGTACATATGCGCCCCCAGCCTTTAAAATCGCATAGATGCCTACGATCATATCGATCGACCGATCTGTCATGATGCCAACCAAACGGTCTTGCGTCACACCATGACTACGCAGTGTACGCGCCAAACGGTTTGCCCGTTCGTTTAGCTCACGGTAGGTCAATTGCTCTCCCTCAAAGAAGATGGCCACCTGCTCCGGTGTCTGCAAAGCTTGGGCTTCGAACAAGCCGTGAATCGTTTGTTCACGCGGATACTCCACTGCTGTATCGCCCCAAACACGAACGATTTGCGTGTACTCCTGCTCGGTTATAACATCCAGTTCACGTACTCGGATATCTGGGTTCTCTGCTACCTGTTCAAGTAAACGCACAAGATGTCCCTGTATTTTCTCGACGCTTTCGCGGTCAAACGCACTGGCATTATAGCCAAATATGATCTGGAGAGAATTTCCCGGCAGAACGATCAGGTTAAAGTCATAGTTCGTCTGATCGACTGACTCGACTCCGGTAATGCTGAAGCTGGCCTTTTCACCATCAGCTACCTGCTCGATTTGCTCTTCTATCGGATAATTTTCAAACACCATGATGTGGTTAATCAGATCTTGCTTTGGCTCGGTCAACGCCTGAATCTCGTAAAGGGGGAACGTGTCGTACGCAGTGGAAGCTAACGCCTGCCGCTGCGTTTTTTTCATCAACTCAGCAAAAGCTTCGTCCCCATCAGACTGAATGCGGATTGGAATGGTATTGATAAATAAGCCAATCATACTCTCCACATTTGGAATGTCTGCCGGGCGTCCAGAAACCACGCTACCAAACACCGCATCATTCGTTCCGTTATATTTTTGTAACAAAATTCCCCATACCGTCTGCATCAGTGTATTGACTGTGACCTGATAATGCTTGGAAATCCGCTCAAGCTCGTCAGTCAGACCTGCACCCAGCTCGAAATCAAAATACTCTGCCTGATAACCCAGTTTGCTCTGAATGTTCGCCTTTGGTAAGCGGGATGGCTCCTCATACCCTTTTAGGTAGGTACTCCAATAATTCGAAGCTTCCTGACGATCCTGTTGCTCCAGCCACTCAATGTAGTGGCTGTACGGTGTTACAGGCGCCAGCTCAGGCTTTTTGTGGGCAAGGAGCGCAAAATAACTCGTAAACACCTCATTGGTCACTAGTGACAAGCACCAGCCATCCATCACAATATGGTGGAAGCTCCAGACGAAGCGATAAGTTTCGTCGCTGGTACGCAAAATCGCTACACGCATTAAGGCATCTTTTGTTAGATCAAACCCTCTCTGCTTATCCTTACGCACATATTCGAGGGTATAATTGTTCTGCTCCTCTTCCTTCCGATCACGCAAATCTTCCACGTACAGTTCACTTCGTTTGTTTCGGTACACCAACTGGAGGTGTTCATTCTGCCAGCCGCTGTAGAAGTTGGTTCGCAGTACCGAATGTCGCTGTACCAGCAAATCCAAACTTTCCGCAAACACAGGAATATGAAACTGGCCTTTTAGTTCAAAGGATGACTGTTCAAAATAGGCACCAGATTGCGAATCCATCAGGTTGTAAAACAGCATGCCCTTCTGCATTGGCGTTAGTGGGTAAATATTTTCCAATTCCCCAACTGAACGTGTTTGCTCCACAATGGTGTCCAACTGCTCCAGTGTTACGTCCTTGAGCAGGACATCGCTTGGGGTTAGCTCAATCCGATCCTGGGACACGCAATGACTGATAACCTCTAGCAAATTCTCCTTGAGCAGATGAGCCACATGCTCAATTGTATCCTCTCGGAACGCCTTCTGGTTATAACGAATGCCCAGCTCCAGATTGCCGTCCGTTACCATTCCTCCCACATCGAGAGCGAATTTCGTCTCGGTCTGGTCACTAACATCCGCCGTAGTCGAATAAGGGGAGGTGTTCATGTCACTATTTTTCAGATCCTGGTCAAACTCACCGAGATAGTTGAAGCTTATCTGTGGATCGACATAAGTCTCATTTGTCCGTCCCGATTTGTTGAGGTATCTCCACATGCCATAGCCGATTCCTTTATGTGGAATACGTCGCAAGCCCTCTTTGGCACGTTTGATGTGTCTCGATACATTCGCCTCTTTGCCGATATCCAGCAACACGGGATATTGACTCGTAAACCAACCTATCGTACGCGAAATATCAGTATCTGCTATAATGTCCTCGCGTCCATGTCCCTCCAGATTGATGAGGCTACGTTCTTTGCCTGTCCACGCATACAGCGTCATACCAAGAGCGGTCAGCAGTAAATCATTTACTTCCGTGTTGTACGCACGATGTGCCTTTTTCAGTAGCTGGCTTGTCTCTTCTTCCGTGAGCTTTACAGTTACGACAGCCGTGTCGCGTATCGTCCATCTGCCATCATGTTCCAGATCCTCAGGTAGCGAGGCATAATCAGAAGCAACGGACTCATTCACGTGCTCCCAATAAGCATATTCGCTCTCCATTGCCGGACTATCGGCGTAGGCAGCTAGTCGCTCAGACCAGATAAGGAAGGAATCCGTTTTGTCCGGCAGGTGAATAGGCTCACTCTTCACAGCTTGTTCATACGCACTTGCGAGATCTTCGAACAGGATGCGCCACGATACGCCGTCCACTACTAAATGGTGAATCACGATCAGCAAATGATCGCCATCGGCGCAGCGGAACATGCCAAGCTTCAGGAGCGGTCCTTCACTTAGACGAATGCTGCTTTGAATCTCTCTGGCTTTCTCTTCAATTGCCAGACTGAGTGCTGCGCCGTCTAATGTGTCCGTGAAGTCCAACACCTCAAGACGATACAGCTCACCCTCTTGCATCCCCCTATTCCACGCTTCGTAGCTATGTTCCGTTTTATGGAACACCATCCGTAGGGCATCATGATGCTCTACCAGCTTTTTCAGCGCTCGACGAAGTGCCTGCTCATCGAAGCCCTGAGCGCGATGAAGCATGACAGCCTGATTAAAGTGATGCGGCGCCACCAGATCCTGTTGGGCAAACCAATGCTGGATGGGCGTAAGTGTTACGCTTCCTGTAATTTCACCTTGGTCCGCCGCGTTTGTATCCACCAAACGAAGGTGCAAGGCAAGCTCAGCCACATTCGGATGCTTAAACAAGTCCTTCATGTCTAGCTTGTAGCCCGCTTGAAGTAGGCGCGAGGACACCTGAATTGCCTTGATCGAGTCACCGCCCAAATCAAAGAAATTATCCCGTAACCCAATTCTTTGCGTGCCCAGCACGGTTTGCCATACAAGTGCCACCGCCTGTTCGGCAGCAGTTCGGGGAGCTACATATTCATTTTTGCTCTGAGCGCCTTTGTCTGGTGCAGGCAAAGCCCTCCGGTCGATTTTGCCGTTTGGCGTCAGCGGCATGTGCGCCAGTTGCATCAAATAAGTAGGCACCATGTAGTTCGGTAGCTTCTCACCTAGCAACCCACGCAGTTCGCTTGCACTTACTTCCCGTTTTGCCACATAGTACGCGATCAGTTGGTTCTGACCCTGTTCATCTACTCGTGCCAGCACAATCACTTCTTGTACATCTTCTACCTTTAAGATTTGCGCTTCGACTTCTCCTAACTCAATCCGGTATCCGCGGATTTTCACCTGATGATCGATCCGACCCAAATACTCAATGTTGCCGTCCGGCATCCATCTCGCCAAGTCCCCGGTACGGTACATCCGTCCATAGCCTACTTCTCCGTTGGCAAACGGATTAGGCACAAATTTTTCATCTGTCAGCTCTGGGAGATTCCAATATCCACGCGCCAGACCCGGACCCGATACGCACAGCTCTCCTGCAATTCCCACAGGAGCTAGATGACCATGGGCATCCACCATGTATACCCGATGGTTTGACACGGGTCGTCCAATAGAAATGATCTCACCTGCTCTTGCGTCTTCCGATACTGGCCAGATCGAAGTGACTATCGAGTTTTCTGTTGGACCATACGCGTTGTAATACGCAACCCGGTCCTTCCACTTGTACACCAGCTCTGTCGAGGATGCCGAGCCACCTGTGAACAAGATGCGCAGATTCGACATGCGCTCTGGATTTAGATATACCGCGTAGGTTGGCGGTAGCAACGCAATTGTAATTTGGTGTTCTGCCATATACTGCTCAAACCGCTCGTAGTTCAAAATTGTCTCCGACGTTGGCAGATACAATGTCGCCCCGTAGAATAAGGCTTGGAACATTTCCCAGCAAGATGCATCAAATGAATAGTTGGCAAACATCAGTATATGATCGGCTAAGTCCATCTGCACTGCCTGATCCAAATGCGCTTTTAGGCTGCACAGTCCCTGATGCTCCAGCATTACACCTTTTGGCTGACCAGTTGTTCCTGACGTATAGATCACATACGCCAGATCGTTCGGACCAGACATCGACTCCAGATTTGAACCGTCCTCGTGATAGACCGATGGCTCCCTATCCAGCACTAGTAACTTACCTTTGAATGCTACTCTTTCCACGAGATGACATTGCGTGAGCAGCAGCTCCGCACCAGAGTCGTCCAGCATATAGCGGATACGCTCCTCCGGATAGGTCGGATCAATCGGCACATATGCGCCACCCGCCTTTAAAATCGCAAAAATGCCTACGATCATATCGATCGACCGATCGGTCATGATGCCAACCAAACGGTCTTTCGTCACACCATGATTGCGCAGTGTACGCGCCAAACGGTTTGCCCGTTCGTTTAGCTCACGGTAGGTCAATTGCTCTCCCTCAAAGTAGAGCGCCACCTGCTGCGGTGTCTGCAAAGCTTGGGCTTCGAACAAGCCGTGAATCGTTTGTTCACGCGGATACTCCACTGCTGTATCGCCCCAAACACGAACGATTTGCGTGTACTCCTGCTCGGTTACGATATCCAGTTCACGTATGCGCATCTCTGGGTTCTCTGCTACCTGCTCCAGTAAACGCACCAGATGTCCCTGGATTTGCTCTACACTCTCGCGTTCAAACGCACTGGCATTATAGCCAAAGCTGATCTGGAGCGAATTTCCCGGCAGAACGATCAGGTTAAAATCATAGTTTGTCTGCTCTATCGACTCAACATCGGTAATGCTGAAGCTGACTTCTTCACCAGCTACCTGCTCAATTTGCTCTCCCACCAGATAATTTTCAAACACCATGATATGGTTAATCAGATCTTGCTTTGGCTCTGTCAACGCCTGAATCTCGTATAGGGGGAACGTGTCGTACACAGTGGAAGCCAACGCCTGTTGCTGCGTTCTTTGCATCAGCTCAGCAAAAGCTTCGTCCCCATCAGACTGAATGCGGATTGGAATGGTATTGATAAACAGACCAATCATACGCTCCACATTTGGAATGTCTGCCGGGCGTCCAGAAACCACGCTACCAAACACCGCATCATTCGTTCCGTTATATTTTTGTAACAAAATTCCCCATACCGTCTGCATCAGTGTATTGACTGTAACCTGATAATGCTTGGCGATCCGCTCAAGCGTAGCAGTCAGGTCTGCACCCAGTTCGAAATCAAGATGCTCTGCCTGATAACCCAGTTTGCTCTGAATGTTCGCCTGTGGCAAGCGGGACGGTTCCTCATACCCTTTTAGGTAGGTACTCCAATAATCCGAAGCTTCCTGACGATCCTGTTGCTCCAACCACTCAATGTAGTGGCTGTACGGTGTTACAGGCGCCAGCTCAGGCTGCTTGTGGGCAAGGTGCGCAAAATAGCTCGTAAACACCTCATTGGTCACTAGTGATAAGCACCAGCCGTCCATCACAATATGGTGGAAGCTCCAGACGAAGCGATAAGTTTCGTCGCTGGTACGCAAAATCGCTACACGCATTAAGGCATCTTTCGTTAGATCAAACCCTCTCTGCTTGTCCTTACGCACATATTCGAGGATATAATTGTTCTGCTCCTCTTCCTTCCGATCACGCAAATCCTCCACGTACAATTCACTTCGTTTATTTCGATACACCACCTGAAGAGGTTTATCCTCCCAGCCGCTGTAGAAGTTGGTTCGCAGTACCGAATGTCGCTGTACCAGCAAATCCAAACTTTCCGCAAACGCAGGAATATGAAACTGGCCTTTTAGATCAAAGGATGACTGTTCAAAATAGGCACCAGATTGCGAATCCATCAGGTTGTAAAACAGCATGCCCTTCTGCATTGGCGTTAGTGGGTAAATATTTTCCAATTCCCCAACTGAACGTGTTTGCTCCACAATGGTGTCCAACTGCTCCAGCGTTACATCCTTAAGCAGGACATCGCTTGGGGTTAGCTCAGTCCGATCCTGGGACACGCAATGACTGATAACCTCTAGCAAATTCTCCTTGAGCAGATGAGCCACATGCTCAATTGTATCTTTACGGAATGCATTCTGGTTATACCGAATGTCCAGCTCCAGCCTACCCTCCGTTACCATCCCCCCCACATCAAGCGCGAATCTCATCTCGGTCTGGTCACTAACATCCAATGTGGTCGAATATGGGGAAGTGCTCATATCACTATTTTTCAGATCCTGGTCAAACTCACCGAGATAGTTGAAGTTTATCTGTGGATCGACATAAGTCTCATTTGTCCGTCCCGATTTGTTGAGGTATCTCCACATGCCATAGCCGATTCCTTTATGTGGAATACGTCGCAAGCCCTCTTTGGCACGTTTGATGTGTCTCGATACATTCGCCTCTTTGCCGATATCCAGCAACACGGGATATTGACTCGTAAACCAACCTATCGTACGCGAAATATCAGTATCTGCTATAATGTCCTCGCGTCCATGTCCCTCCAGATTGATGAGGCTACGTTCTTTGCCTGTCCACGCATACAGCGTCATACCAAGAGCGGTCAGCAGTAAATCATTTACTTCCGTGTTGTACGCACGATGTGCCTTTTTCAGTAGCTGGCTTGTCTCTTCTTCCGTGAGCTTTACAGTTACGACAGCCGTGTCGCGTATCGTCCATCTGCCATCATGTTCCAGATCCTCAGGTAGCGAGGCATAATCAGAAGCAACGGACTCATTCACGTGCTCCCAATAAGCATATTCGCTCTCCATTGCCGGACTATCGGCGTAGGCAGCTAGTCGCTCAGACCAGATAAGGAAGGAATCCGTTTTGTCCGGCAGGTGAATAGGCTCACTCTTCACAGCTTGTTCATACGCACTTGCGAGATCTTCGAACAGGATGCGCCACGATACGCCGTCCACTACTAAATGGTGAATCACGATCAGCAAATGATCGCCATCGGCGCAGCGGAACATGCCAAGCTTCAGGAGCGGTCCTTCACTTAGACGAATGCTGCTTTGAATCTCTCTGGCTTTCTCTTCAATTGCCAGACTGAGTGCTGCGCCGTCTAATGTGTCCGTGAAGTCCAACACCTCAAGACGATACAGCTCACCCTCTTGCATCCCCCTATTCCACGCTTCGTAGCTATGTTCCGTTTTATGGAACACCATCCGTAGGGCATCATGATGCTCTACCAGCTTTTTCAGCGCTCGACGAAGTGCCTGCTCATCGAAGCCCTGAGCACGATGAAGCATGACAGCCTGATTAAAGTGATGCGGCGCCACCAGATCCTGTTGGGCAAACCAATGCTGGATGGGCGTAAGTGCCACGCTTCCTGTAATTTCACCTTGGTCCGCCGCGTTTGTATCCACCAAACGAAGGTGCAAGGCAAGCTCAGCCACATTCGGATGCTTAAACAAGTCCTTCATGTCGAGCTTGTAGCCCGCTTGAAGTAGGCGTGAGGACACCTGAATTGCCTTGATCGAGTCACCGCCCAGATCAAAGAAATTATCCCGTAACCCAATTCTTTGCGTACCCAGCACAGTTTGCCATATAAGTGCCACAGCCTGTTCGGCAGCAGTTTGGGGAGCTACATATTCATTTTTGCTCTGAGCGCCTTTGTCTGGTGCAGGCAAGGCCTTGCGGTCGATTTTGTCGTTTGGCGTCAGTGGCATGTGCGCCAGTTGGATGAAATGAGCAGGTACCATGTAGTTCGGTAGCTTCTCGCCCAGTACATAACGCAGTTCACTTCCACTTACTTCCCGTTCTGCCACATAGTACGCGACCAGTTGGTTTTGACCCTGTTCATCTGCACGTGCCAGCACAATCACTTCTTGTACATCTTCTACCTTTAGGATTTGCGCTTCGACCTCTCCTAGCTCAATCCGATACCCGCGGATTTTCACCTGATGATCGATCCGACCCAAATACTCAATGTTGCCGTCCGGCATCCATCTCGCTAAGTCCCCAGTACGGTACATCCGTCCATAGCCTACTTCTCCGTTGGCAAACGGATTGGGTACAAATTTTTCATCTGTCATCTCTGGACGACCCAGATAACCACGCGCCAGACCCGGGCCCGATACGCACAGCTCACCCGCAATGCCTACAGGAGCCAGATGACCATGGGCATCCACCATGTACACGCGGTGATTCGGTACTGGACGTCCAATGGAAATGATCTCACCTGCTCTTGCGTCTTCCGATACTGGCCAGATCGACGTCGCCACTGAGTTTTCCGTCGGTCCATAACCGTTGTAGTACGCAACCTGGTCCTTCCACTTATACACCAGCTCTGTCGAAGATGCCGAACCTGCTGTGAACAGGATCCGCAGGTTTGGCATGCGCTCTGGATCTAAATACACCGCGTAGGTTGGAGGCAACGCCGCAATTGTGATCTGGTTTTTTGCCATGTACTGCTCAAACCGCTCGTAGTTCAATATCGTCTCCATCGTTGGCACATACAGTGTCGCACCGCAGAACAAGGCTTGGAACATTTCCCAGCAAGCTGCATCAAACGAATAGCTAGCAAAAAGCAATGCGCGATCCGACAAGCCAATCTGTAGCGTCTGATCGAAATATGCTTTCAGGTTGCACAGTCCGTGATGCTCCAGCATTACACCTTTGGGCTGTCCTGTTGTTCCCGACGTATAGATCACATACGCCAGATCGTTCGGACCAGACATCGGCTCCAGATTTGAACCGTTCTCATGATAGACCGATGGCTCACTATCTAGCACTAGCATCTTACCGTCAAATGATACTTTTTCAACGAGATGGCTTTGCGTGAGCAGTAGATCCGCACCAGAGTTATCCAGCATATAGTGGATGCGCTCCTCAGGATAGGTTGGATCAATCGGCACATATGCGCCCCCCGCCTTAAAAATCGCAAAAATGCCCACGATCATATCTACTGATCGTTCGGTCATGAGGCCAACCAAACGGTCTTTCGTCACACCATGACTGCGCAGTGTACGTGCCAAACGGTTTGCTCGTTCGTTCAACTCATGGTAAGTAAGTTCCACATCTTCAAACACAACTGCCACCGCTTCTGGTGTCTTTTCTGCCTGTTTTTCAAAGCATTGGTGGATGGTATCCTCAGAAAGATACGATGTTTGAGTACTATTAAAGTCAAACAGTATTTGCTTCTTCTCCTCTACCGCGAGAAAATCGAGTTCCGAAATGTGAATATCCGGATTACTGATAACTTGCTCCATAGCTTGGCGGAGATGGCCCGCAATTCGTTCGATCATGCTTCTGTCATATGACATTGCATTATAGCTGAAAGTGATTTCAAGCTCTCTGCCAGGTACAACGACAATATTTAGATCATAGTTGGTCTGCTCAATATCCTCCACTTCGGCAATTTGGAGCGCGTTCGGATCTGTCGGGTTTAAAAGTTCTTCGGAATAGGGATAATTTTCGAAAATAATAATGTGGCGAATTAGATTTTGCTTTAGTACGGTGTTATTCTGAATGTCAGCTAAGGACAAATAAGAATATTGATTGGATTTGATGCTGGTATCCTGTACAGATGTAAGTAAGTCAGAAAACTGCGTATCTGCGCTGTTGTTTATACGTACTGGTACCGTATTAATGAACAATCCGACCATATTTTCAATGCCTGGTATCTCATCAGGTCTGCCGGATACGACGGCCCCGAAAATGACATCGGTACTATTGTTGTACCTTTGCAGCAGAACACCCCAAATGGTTTGAAACACGGTGCTGACAGTGACACGATACTGCTTGGCAATCCGCTCCATACCTTGAGTTAAATGATTTCCCCACTTGTATTTAAATCGTTCCTCATGAAACGACTGATCGAGCGACCGCGTATAGCCAGGTACCACTGTTACACTTTCAATATCACGCAAATATTGCTGCCAGTAAGCTGTTGCTTCCTCCTTGTTTTGCTTTTCTAGCCACTGGATAAAGCTGCTGTATGGATAGACAGGCCCTAACTTTAAAGGAGTGCCATCCCGAAGCGCTACGTAGATATTGAAAAACTCTTCAGTCACTGTGCCCATGCACCAGCCATCCATCACAATATGGTGGACAGCCCAAATGAGCTTGGAAGACCCCTCATCCCATTGAAATAGTGCTAGCCGTATCGGAACATCTTTTTCAAGATCAAAGCCTCTACGTCTCTCTTCCTTTAAAAATGTTTGAAAATAACTCTGTTTCTCATCTTCTGGACGACCACTCAAGTTTTCGACATGTATAGATGCAGCCTGTCGTTCGCCGAGAACAACCTGAAATGGGCGTTCCGTTTCCTTATACATAAAGACCGTTCGGAAAACATCATATCTGTCGACCAGTTTCTGCAAGCTTTGTTGTACCAAACTAGCGTCCAAAATTTCGTGAAACGTAATTATCGTTTGCTCAAAATAAGCCTCTGATTTTTCATCGAGAATGGAATGAAACAGCATTCCCTCTTGCATCGGAGACAGCGGATAAATATCTTGTATTTTTACCTGATCCAAATAAATACACCTCTCTTACACCTATGTCAATTAATAAGATTGCTTAATCTCAATCCTTATTTCAAATTGTTCAGCAGCTTCCCCGCCAATTTACTTGATAAATTTTCAAATTGTTCGATGGATAATTGTCTATAGGTAAAATCCGTTGGACTCTGTTCTGTCGTATCCTTTGTATAGCAGTGGCGAATAATCTCAACTAGATGCTTCTTATAGCTCGTAGTTAACCGCTCCACTGTCGACGCTTCATATTCGCGTTCGTTATATTCAAATGCAAGGCACAATTTTCCATTGCTGATCATGCCGTTTATGTCGAACGTAAGTGTTTTTTCGGCCCTTGGACTCGTTTCATTACCAGCAGATGCAGATAACGTCGAGGTATGCCATTGCGTATCCTTCCCTTTCGCTCCATCAAATTGTCCAAAATAGTTAAAGCTGATCTCAGGAGATGGTGCCGTCACAAGAGATACTGCATCCGTTTGGTCCTTGCTAGTCAGATATCGTAAAATACCATATCCGACACCCTTGTTGGGTAGCCGCCGCAGCTTATCCTTCACCGATTTGATTTGGTAGCCTAAATCCTCTGGCTTGTTTATCTCAATAACAAACGGATACACAGAGGTAAACCAGCCGACTGTACGCGATATATCAATATCTTTCATCAATTCCTCCCTGCCATGGCCTTCCAAAAGGATCGGTATTTCGGAATGTCCGCTCCATTCCCGGAAAGCTAGTCCAAGGGCAGTTAGTAAAAGATCGTTAATCTCCGTGTTATAGGCATGATGCACATGCTTCAGCAGGTTTTCTGTTTCTTCCTGACTGAGTATCACTTCCGCCTTCCGAACATCGCCGATCAGCTTAATCGAAATGTCATTATCTCTTGGTAGCTGTCGAACTTGACGGGATTCCACGGCATTCCAGTAGCTAATTTCTTGTCGTGCCTGTTCGCTTTTCGCATACGTTGACAGACGTGTAGCCCATTCCTTATACGAATCTGTCTTTACGGGCAACAGTAGTTCCTCACCGTTAGCCGCCTGACGATAGGCTGTTTCTATGTCCTCCAGCAGGATTCTCCATGACACACCGTCTACTACGAGGTGGTGAATAACTATCAACAAGTGATCGGCTTCTGGGCATCTAAACAAGGCTAGACGCACCAGTGGCCCATTACGTAAATCGAAGCTGCATTGTAACCTCTCGGCAATCTCACGGATCTCTGCCTCTGGGTCGCCAGACTTTAATAAATCGTAGCTTTCCAGTGTGAAATGCTCCCCTTCGGTAGTTCCTCTGTTATATGCGAAACGCCCTTCGTCGCTGTCATCAAAGGTTATGCGCAACGCATCATGGTGCTTTGTCAGCTTGTCCATAGCGCTTTTCAGCCATGCTTCGTTCCATCTCGGCGTGTTCTGTAGCATGACAGCATGATTGAAATGATGGCAGTCAATTCGATGATTTTCAAAAAAGTCTATTTGAATGGGGGTAAGTGTAAACGTTCCTTGAACCACGCCCTGTGGAATGACCCGAGTTACTTCTTTAATATAGGGAATAATCAGATCAATCTGCGGAAAACGGAACAAATCCTTCAATTCCATTTTAAGACCCTTCGCACTTAGTCTGATCGCAATTTGCAACGCTTTAATAGAGTCTCCGCCTAGCTCAAGGAAGTTATTACGAATGCCAATCGGTTTAACCCCGATCACTTCCTCCCAGATAGAGACAAGTAACTTTTCCAGCTCTTGTTGTGGTGCTTCATACTCGATATCGCTCAGCACAAAATTATTCGGTTCTGGTAACGCTCGCCGATCTACTTTTCCATTATGAGTCAGTGGTATTTGCTCTAGCACGATAATATGCGCAGGTACCATATAGGCAGGAAGCTGTCTAGCAAGCTCTTTTCGCAAAAGAGCTTTATCGGCTGTACCTGTGACATAGGCACACAAATACTTTTGTCCAGTCTTGTCCACTTTGTCGGTAACAACCGCTTGTTGTACCTCCTCTTGCCTAAGCAGTACTGACTCAATTTCACCCGGCTCGATTCGATAACCGCGAATTTTCACTTGATAATCAACACGTCCGATGAAATCAATGTTTCCGTCCGGCAACCAGCGGGCGAGATCACCAGTGCGGTACAAGCGCCCTCCATCCGAAAATGGATTGGACAGAAACTTTTCCGCTGTCAACTCTGGTCGGTTGAGATAACCGCGAGCCACAGAAGCACCGCCCAGGCACAGTTCTCCCGCTACACCAATAGGAACTGGTCGCAAGGCGTCATCAACGATATATAATTTATGGTTCGGCAGCGCCTTGCCAATAGACACAATACCCGATGAAGGAAGACGTTCCACTGTTCCTTCATAAAAACTGGATTCGATCGCTGTTTCAGTAACTCCGTACGTGTTTACAATACGAATCCTATCGCCAAAACGGTTTAAAAGTCTCCGATAATCTTCTACACCGAAGCTGTCTGCACCCGTAGTCAGCAACTTCATGTTACTTACATTCGTACCATGCTCATACACATAATCCATGAGTAAAGTCAGTAACACTGGTGGAACTTCAAAAGTAGTAATTTCATGCTTTTCGAGTAATTTGGCCAAAGCGGCAGGATCGTTGCGCACATTCTCTGGGCAGATCACCATCGTGCCTCCATTGATAAATGTCTTAGCCATATCGCAAGCAAATACGTCAAACGACATACTGGCAATCTGCAGGAGCTTGACTGGAAATTCACTAAACCCTTGGGAATACTTGTAGCCTAGCGCAGTATTTACATAGTGCCGATGCTCGACCATGACGCCCTTGGCATTACCCGTCGTTCCTGATGTATAGATGACGTAAGCAAGAGTCTCGGGCTCATAAACAGATGTATAAAGAGGCTGTTGATTTTTTTCACTATCTTTATGTTGGAGCAGGAATGCAGGAAGATCGATCACTTTTCCCGTAAAATCTGTGTCATCCAGTAATCCAGTCAAGGAAGCTTGCGTGAGTACGATAGAGGCCCCACTGTCACGAAGCATGTACGCAATCCGTTCCTTGGGATAACTCGGATCAATAGGCACGTATGCAGCGCCTGCTTTCATGATCCCCAATACTGCCACAACCATTTCTACTGATCGATCGATCATAACAGCGACGAGACTTTCCCGTTTAGCCCCACTGTTCTGCAACGCCTGAGCCAGCCAATTCGCCTCTTCGTTTAACTGCTGGTACGTTCGTTTGTTTTCTTCATAGATGACAGCTACTTTTTCTGGCATCAGATCCACCTGCGCCTCAAATAACCCATGAAATGTAGAGTCAGGGAATTCTGCTACAGGTCCACTCCATCTACTTGTTAGCTCTGCTTCTTCTTCATTTGTCATCAATTGAATGTCACGTAATGCAATCTCAGGTGCGCATACAATCTGCATGAGTACATTCTCTATATGTCCTGCTAATCGCTTTATCGCTTCGTCACTATAGACATTTCCATTGTAGGAAAGGATGAAGCTCATCGCCTTGCCATCTTCCACCTCAATATTGAAATGGTAAGGTATTTCTTCAGCCAACTGGGCGTCCTCAATCATGAATCCGAACCTTTCCTCCAAATCAGGGCGGCCGACTATGTTCTCCAGTGGATAGTTTTCAAATACAATGATATGGTTTAGCAATTGCTGCTTGAGCGCTGATTGCGACTGGACTTCAGCAAGTGAGCAGTAATCGTATTCTCGTGATCGAACCGAATTCCTCTGAACTGTACGCAGCAGGTCAGAGAATGCCTGTTCGGAATTGTAAGTAATCCGCACTGGTATTGTATTAATGAACAGGCCAATAATCCGTTCCACACCATCAAGTTCAGGCGGGCGTCCGGATACAACCGTTCCAAAAACCACGTCCTCACTCTGATTGTATCGCCCCAGTACAATGCCCCATGCTGTGAGAAATAGGCTACTAAGCGTGGCTCCGTTATGTTCGGCTATCGCGCGCAATTGACGGGTTGTATCTTCCGCAATCGTTGTTTTCTTCTCGCGTAACAGGTAGCCGCTTTCTAAATGATCTGCAGTGGCTAGTTGTAGCATTTGCATTCCTACTGGTTGCTCATATCCTTCCAGTACGGATCGCCAATATGCCCTCGCCGCTTCTTTATCCTGTTTTTCTAGCCATTTAGCATACCCAGTGTACGGTTGTGGAACAGGCAGTTGCACAGGCTTACCTGCTTTCAGCGCTTCGTAAGCAGAGAACAATTCGTCCATTACGATTCCCAAGCACCAACCGTCCATAATAATATGATGGAAACTCAAAAGTAGGGTATAGGCGCTCGTTTGGGTTTGAAGCACACTAAGACGGACAAGCATATCCTTGCTTAGGTCGTAAACGTTATTCCGGTCCGCCTCTATATACTTGTGGATCGCCTCGGCTTGCTTCGATTCACTGAGCCCCATCAGATTCTCGTAACGAATTCCTGAGCCCCGCTCTTTAAAGACAATAAGTCGCGCGCGGGAAGCACTTTTATGATAAATATTCATGCGAAGCGTTTCATGACGCTGTATTAATGTCTGAAAGCTTTTTTGTAGAGCATCCACATCCAGTTCTCCCCGGATTGAAAGCCGCACTTGCTCATAGTATGCCTGGGATTCTGGCTCCAGCATCGTATGAAAGAGCATCCCTTCCTGCAAAGGAGTCAAATTAGCCACTTTTTCGATTTCAAGACTTTTACTCATTGTATCTCCCCTCATGCGAATAATTATAAGCTCTCATAAAATTGCTTCATGTCTTCGAACTCATCCAGATCCAGATCATCAGCACCCACATCTGACGGTGTCAGTTTCGGCCCGGATTGTTCCAGACAATGACGGATGGCATACAACAAATGGGTTTCAAAGCGAGAGAGGAGCAGTTTGATCGTTTGCTCTTCATAAGCATTTCGGTCATAAACCAAACGTATAATCAGGTTTCCGTCTTTTACGCTGCTGTCCATGTACAGAGCATAAGGTGACTCATTGATGGTACTCTGTGTACCTGATGCGAGTTCGCCTTCTAGCGAAGATGTGGAAAAATAAAGGGAATCAGCTTGTTGAGGGTTTATATAACGGAAACCTATTTCAGGACTGCGGGATAAAGTTACATCTGGCAGCCCGTCTGATGTGGTCAGATACCTCATTACACCGTATCCCAAGCCCCTATTTGGCACCTGCCGAACCGTTTCTTTCACACGCTTGAGCAATTGTGAAATATCACCCGTAGACGCTACATTCAGTACGATCGGATATACGGTTGTAAACTGACCCACCGTTCTGGAGATATCCAATGGCTCCTTTTTGGTAAATTCTCTTAGATGGTTCTCTACCTGAACCGCAATCCGCCCCTGCCCAGACCATTCTGCTACCGTCTGACCCAGCACGGTTAGTAGTACTTCATCGGGTACCGTATTATAGGCATCGTTAACCTGAGACAACAGATACTGGGTTTCTTCTGATGGCAATTGCAGATAAAGCTGATTCATCTCACGCAGCACCCCATGGTTCGCAATCGACCTCTTGACATTTGGTAATGTTCCCCAATCGGATAACTCAACTTTCTTCCAATACTCTTGTTCTTTGATCAGCTCTTTGCTGTTCGCGTACTCTTCAAGGTATCGAGCCCAGGTCTGGTAAGCGATCGTTTTATTTGGTAACAGAATCGTTTCTTTGTTCAGGGCTTGACCGTAGCCTGTTGCTAAGTCTTCCAACAGAATATTCCACGATAATGTGTCAGCCACATTGGGATCCACGACCAGCAGAAGATGATCCCCGCTGTCCAGATGGAAAAGACCTGCACGTACCCGAGGCCCTTCGAACAGCTTAATGCTTCTTTGTAAACGCGCCCGCTCAGCTTCTAATCGGCTCCGAGCCTCAATTTCCCCTCCTGCAATCGTCCAAACATCTAGAGTGAAGAGCTCCTCGTTTACCCCTTTATGAGCCTGCATAATCTCACCGTCGACCTGCGATAGTCCAAGACGCAGGGCATCATGATGCTCCACGATTTTTTTCAAAACGATCCGTAATAACTGCTCGTCAAAGCCTGACTTAGCTAACAATATCACTGAGGTTGCTACTGGCTGTTCTACGGATATCGTACGCTCGATCAAGTTACGTTGTATCGGTGTCAACGGCACCTCTCCATCGACTGGTCCTTGTTCGATATGGCGGAATAGCGTATCTACATAACCGCTCAAATTTTCAATGGACGGATGCTCCAGCAAACGACGAATATCCAGTGAATACCCATGAAGGCGCAATCGGGCTATGACCTGAACTGCTTTAATGGAGTCACCTCCCAATTGGAAAAAGTTATCATGAATTCCCACCTGATCACGACCCAACACATCTTGCCACACGGCTGCCAAAGCTTTCTCAACATCATTTTGTGGCGGAGCATAGGCAACATCGGCAACAAATCGTTCATCAGGCTCAGGCAGTACTTTGCGGTCTATTTTTCCGTTTGGTGATAGCGGTAATCGATCCATTTGCACCAAATATGCCGGGATCATGTATTCAGGTAACTTCGGCTGCAGTGCGTTTCGCAGTTCTGACAGTCCTATCGTCTCAGATGCCACAAAATATGCGCACAGGTATTTAGAACCGCCTTCGCTTTCCCGTGCGATAACGACGGCTTCCTGAATCCCGTCTACCTCTAGTAGTTGTGCTTCGACTTCACCTAGTTCAATCCGGAATCCACGGATTTTCACCTGATGGTCAATCCGACCAAGATACTCAATGTTGCCATCCCACATCCATCTAGCCAAATCTCCCGTTCGGTACATCCGTTCAAAGCCTGCCTCTTTTCCAGCAAACGGATTTGCCACGAATTTCTCATCTGTCAGCTCCGGGCAGTTCAGATAACCGCGTGCCACACCTACACCACTGATGCATAACTCGCCTGCTACGCCTATTGGCTGTAACTGGTCCGTAGCTTCTTTCACGATATACAATCGGATGTTCTGAATCGGTTTCCCAATGGGAATAACCGAATAATCTTTCATCGGCTCGCAATCGAAATACGATACGTCCACCGTCGCTTCTGTCGGACCATACAGGTTAATTAGCTTTGTTTCTCTAATCCCAGACATAAGCTTCTGGAACCGTACCACATGCTGTGGCTGCAGGGCTTCACCGCTGGCAAACACATGTTTCAGGGTTCCTAGCCTCGCTTGTACTTCCTCGAACGACTGATGCTCCAGATATTCCAAGAAGGCGTGTAGCATTGCGGGTACAAAATGCATCGTGCTTACCCCATCACGAGCAATTGTCTCCACGATCTGCTCGGGATCTTTTTCCCCTCCGACTGACAGCAAACTCAACTTAGAACCAACCATCGACCACCAAAACAATTCCCACACCGAAACATCAAACGTGAAGGCTGTTTTCTGCAAAATCGTATCTTCATTGCTCAGACCGTATCGATCATGCATCCACAAAATCCTGTTAATCACAGAATGATGTTCCACCATAACCCCCTTCGGTTTGCCAGTGGAACCAGATGTATAGATCACGTAAGCTACATGGTTGGGGCCAGACAACGGTTCTAGGTTTGAGGAATCTTCATGGAAAACACCTTTCTCTTCCTCATCTAGCACCAGCAGTTTCCCGTCAAAGCTCAGACTCGCCTGTTCTGCAAAACGTGACTGTGTCAGCACCAGCTTTGCTCCCGAATCCTCCAGCATGAAGCGGATGCGGTCGCTCGGATAATCAGGGTCAATCGGCACGTACGCTCCGCCTGCTTTGAGAATTGCATAGATACCGACCATCATCTCCAGCGATCGTTGCACAAGGATGCCTATTGGCTGATCTGGTCCGACTCCTTCCTCACGCAGCGTTCGCGCCAGACGGTTCGCTCGCTCATTTAGCTCCTGATAGGTCAAACGTTTATCTTCGAACATTACTGCTATGCTTTCTGGGGTCTTGGCAACCTGTTTCTCAAAAAGTCCGTAGAGAGTCTCATCATGTGGCAAAGGAACATTCGTATCGTTGAAGCCTGATAACAATAAATGCTCATCTGCATCGGATACCAAGTGAATGTCAGCGAGTCGTTTCCCAGAATCCTGCGTAACAATCTCCAGAATTCGGATAAAATGCCTCGAGAGCTGATTGATCGTCTCAGGCTTAAACAGCCTTGTGCAGTATTCCCAAGTGAAGGACAAGCGGTTTTTTTCCTCTGTCACATGCAATGAAAAATCAACCTTTGAGATACCGGGGTTGAATTCTTCCGGTTTAATACGAAGCCCCCCGACTTCCAAAACGTCCGTTCCAACATTTTGCAAACTAAACATCGTGTCAAAAACAGGATTTCTGCTTAAATCGCGTACCAATCCCAATTTGTCTACTAGCTCGTCAAATGGATATTCCTGATGATCCAGGGCAAGCAGCGAGTTTTTCTTGACTTCTTGTAAAAAGGAATGGAACGTATGGGCTGATTTCGGCTGATTGCGGAAGACCACCGTATTAACAAACATGCCGATCATCTCTACCGTATCGGCATGCCATCTTCCGGCAACAGGAGAGCCAACAATAATATCCTCCTGACCGGAATATTTACTCAGCAGAACATTATAAGCTGCCAAAAGTACCATAAAGATCGTCGATTCGGTATCTTTAGCCTGTTTGTATAACGCACTGGCAACTTTATGATCAAGCGTGACGGATAAACTGTTCCCTTCAAAGCTTCGCGTTTGCGGACGTGGAAAATCAGCAGGCATGTTCAATGCGGGAAGCTCACCTTCTAGTAATTGAAGCCAATACGATTCATGTGCTTCCAATACATTTTGGGTAGACTGCTGTTTCTGCCAAATGACAAAGTCCTTGTAATGAAGTTCGATTTTTGCCAACTGTCTACCCTGATACCGCTGAATAATCTCATCCAGCAGCACGGCCATAGAAAAACCGTCGGCGATGATGTGATGCATATCTATAAGCAACATGAAGCCGCTCTCGATTAATTCAAACAGCTCGGCGCGGAATAACGGTGCTGTATACAGGTGAAAAGGCTGGACGAACAATTTTCGTGCCTGATCTGTTTCTTCATTGGAAATACGAGTGAACGGGATGTCAAATCGAAGAGTGTCATGTATTCTTTGCACAACTTCTCCGTCTTCTAACTCAAAATACGTTCTGAAGGATTCATGCCGCAATAACACTTCTTTTACAGCCTCGATAAATCTTGAAACCTGTAGATCCCCTTCAATGAGAAGCTGGCCAGATACATGGTACGCCGTTCCGCCTCCCAACTGATCAAGGACATACATTCTTTTTTGTGAAGAAGACACAGGATAGAAAGATTGAGGTTTCACTGGCAGAATCGCTTCATACGCCCGCTTAGTTCCTCCCACAATAAAAGTAGCGAGCTCGGCAATCGTTTGCAGATCAAAAATGCGGCTGAGCGGAATATGTACACCAAACTCCTTGTTCACTCTGGACAGGATAACGGTCGCTTTTAATGAATCACCACCTAATGTAAAAAAGTTGTCGTGAAGAGTGACATCTGTTACATCTAAAACTTCCTTCCAAATAGTCTTCAGCTTGTCCTCCACACCATAGACGCGAGTACCGACTTGAGCTGCAAAAACACTTGCATTAACCGGCTCCGGAAGAGCCCCTATATCCGGTAGTCCATCTGACAAGAGAGGAATGCTATCCATTTGAATCCAAGAACGAGGCTGTGTATAATCCGGAAGTATTTCACTTACTGCCTGTTTTAGTTCGGCTTCATTCCACGGCTTCGATGCATCCGCGACAAAGTAGGCCGTTATATGTGATGAAGCTTCCCCGCCTTCGCCCATCTGCGGCTTAATAACGCAATCTTCTAAATGAAATGTTTGAATCAAGTGTTTTTCTAACTGTTCGAGATTCACCTGATGCCCGCGTAGACGGATGGTTCGCTTCACCCCTCCGATATGGAGGAGTCTGCCTCCCTCTTCCACGTAAGCCCATTCCCCTGTTGTTCCTAAAAGACCTCCAGATACCGAGGCTTGATGTACCTCCCCGACTGTTCCAACCGGAGACGGCTGCTTATATGCATCGAGTACGCACGGATAGTTGCCATTGGTATCCGCAATCGCATACCAGACAGATCGGAGTTGTTCGTTTTCCGATGCAGTAAGTAAGGACAACGCGGAAACGCGAATCTCCTCATTTTGTACAATTACATGTAGCAGGTTCAGGAAATATCCTGACCATGCTTCAATGACATTTTGCTGAAACAGATCCGTATTATAGTCAAAATCAAGACGCAATTGCTTCTGTGTTTCCGTGACATTCAAAAACAGCTCATATTTGCTGAAAGATACCTCGTTCTCCAACAGTTCTGTTTCCAGTTGATGAAACTGAAAGCGTGGAATTGGCCGATCCATGTTGAAAACAACATTAATTACGGGTAAATGCTTTAATCCAAGCTGAGCGAGTCCAGCAAAGCTGTATTTCTGATAGAGTTCCCACTCGTTCATACGTCTTTTTACTGTCTGGACATATTCCGCAAAAGTAACATCAGCATGCACTTCGCTGATGACTGGAAGCAAATTGACGCAGTTGCCAATTAGGGAGAAGGCGTTCATATGGGACTGACCTGCCGTTGGAATACTCACTGTCACTTCCTTCTGACCTGTCAATCGATGCAGGAAAAGCTGAAATGCAGTAAGCATTGTTACGAACAAACTGTTACCGAGCCTCATGCTGACGGATTTCAATTGTTTGACTAGTGATGCTTCAAGAATTACGGTATGCCTACTTCCTCTGGAAGACGGGATTTGTATTCCGCGTAACGGGGACGGCAGATCGAGAACGAGCGCTTGCTTCTTTAGCACAGCCAACCAAAATGCAACGGCGCTCTCTCCTCCTGTATTCAGCTGATCCTTTTGCCAGACTGCGTAATCTCGAAAAGGAACTGGAGTGGGAAGAGTGTAGGCATCCTTTCGAATTCGAGCGGAATAGATTTGTTCTAGCTCCTGAATGAATACTCCGATTGACCAACCGTCTGCAATAAAGTGATGGAATGTAAAGACACCGATGTGTTCATTATCCGATATTTTTAGCAAATCGATGCGAAATAACGGCTGGCCTGGGGTCATCAGGAATGGGGTCTCTCTATCCTTGACCATCCAGGCATGAATGTGCTCCCCCTGCTCATCGGCACAATAACCAGTGAAATCATGCAACGGAACGCCAATGGTCATCACAGGTGCGATCACTTGTGTTTCTCCATCACCGCTCATGAAGGTACGCAAGGCTTCGTGCCGTCTGACAATTGTGTTAACCGCTTGTTCGAAGGCTTCCGATTGAAGAGGTCCATGAAACCGCAGTAAGGCGGTTTCATGTAAAGATTGCGATTCATTTCGTTCTGAGACGGAAGCGAACCAAAGTTGCTTTTGATCTGGGGTGAGCGCAATAATCCTTTCTTGAAGATTCGTTGCTTGGGCTTCTTGGCGTTCGCCTGTAGACAAAGGAGGATTGCCCGGACCTTTTCCACGAGGAGGCGGTTCCGGTAAAAATCCTCCTTTGCGCAGCTCGTTTACGCTGTCTTTGACTGCTTGTACAATCCGTGCGATATCTTCTTCGGTATGGGCGGTGGATAAGAAGCAATTCCGCCCCTCCCATATATAAATGCCTTTTTCCAGCATGTGATAGAAGAAAAGCTCTAGATCGCCCTTAAGCACGAAACGGAACAGTGAGCCAAAGTGAACGACCTTCATAGGGACTTGTTCATCATCAAAATAGTTATTCAACTCTGCTGCGAGTGCTGAAGTTCGGCTATTCAGTCGGTTTTGAAGTTGCTCGCCACTTTTCTCCAAATGATCGAGTACAGCAAGAGATGCCGCCATAGCAAGCGGATGATGGCAGAATGTACCCGCTACAAAGGTCCGTCGATGCTCATCCTGCGGATAAGAATTATCACCGAAGCTCCATGTTCCTCCATCGATACCATTCATAAATGAGGTTTTACCAGCTACAATGCCAATGGGAAGTCCCCCACCAATCACTTTGCCGTATGTCACGAGGTCGGCTTGAATGCCAAACCACGCTTGAGCTCCTCCCGGTTGAATCCGGAATCCAGTAATTACCTCATCAAAAATGAAAGCTGTAGCCGATTGCTCTGTAATCTGACGAATTTCCTGTAAAAATCCTTTAGGCTGAAAATCTGGACGGCGACTTTGAACAGGCTCCACCAGAACAGCGGCAATGTCATGTGCATGTGAACGGATGTAATTCAACGCCTCGTCCGTTCCATAGTTGAGCACGATGATATCATCCACCATGTTTTGTAATATACCGGGGGCGAGAGGAGTCGATTGCTCCTTGTTATCCCCTGCACTGCCCATTGCCAGTATCCCGTCAAAGGTGCCGTGATAGGAACCGGCAAAAATAACGACTTTGGATCGTCCTGTGGCAGCTCGTGCCAAACGGAGCGCAACCATGACGGCCTCAGTGCCGGAATTATACAAAGCAACCCGTTCCACACCAGTCATCTTGTGAATTTTTTCGGCGACTTGTCCGGCCATATTGGACATTGGCCCGACGCACATACCGTTCTTCAACTCTTCCTCAATTTTTTCACGAATATAGGATGGGTTGTGCCCGAAAAGATTGACACCAAATCCCATTGTCAAATCAACATACTCATTACCGTCCAAATCCCAAATCTTGGACCCGTCTGCTCGCTGCGATACAATTTGATACACTATTTCCTTTAATACAGGCCTAAAGCCAGCCACATTTCGATTATTGGCATACACGGACCGATAACGCTGGGTGTACTGCTTTGTACTCCGCGTACGAGCGGTATAGCGTTCGATCAGTTCTTGCAAATGCTTCTCCTGGCGGGAGGACAGGATTTCACGCGCTTTGACATCCAGCTTCTTGTATGGTGTAAACGCCTTGACTTCGGCGCTGATCGGCTTCTGAACAGCATGTCGTGCAGCCGCGACCTCCTGCTCGGTTGTGATATGAATGTTCCTGACGCTTGCCTCAGATAATGAAGGCGATACGTCTGTTTCCACCAGACGAAACGGTTCGGAAGCTGTCTCAGGAGCAGATGAACTGTATCGTAAGACATCAAGCTGCTGTGACATGAGTTGAAGCTGCTGCTCCAATATGCGTTCCACAACCACAGAATCCGCAATACTCTGAACTTTTTGAAACCGCGCCTGCCCTACCATATCTGGCGCCTTAGTCGGAACGGCTACCGAAATGCTAGGACTATGATTCAAGGCAGAGGATGCGGAAGTGGTATTGGTTACACGCTCGGCTACATAGCTGGTCAACAGCTCTAGTGTTGTCAGGGACTCAAAAAATTCATTCATTGGGACATCGAGTCCAAATGTATCCTTGATGCTGTGGCGTACTTGGGACAGATTGATGGAGTCAAGCCCCATTTCAAGAAAATGTGTTTGTGGATTTATTTCATTCATGTTATGTTGAGTTACATTTCCGAACATTTTCGCTAACTTTTGATTGATGGTAGATTTGTGCTGATCCGTAATCGACTCCGCCGAGGAAAACTCGTTCACCATAAATATAGACTCCTTTCCCGTTAGGTTTTCAGTCATTGGTAAAGTTTGCTCAAATCGATTCTGCTCAGGCACATCGATCCAACATCTTTTCCGTTCAAACGGATACGTAGGAAGTGAAACTTTTTTGTAGCGGTTACCTGCGTACAACGCTTTCCAGTCCACTTGAGCTCCTTGCACGTACTTCGCTGCTAGTTGGTCCAGTGATTCCAACGTGTCCAGTACCCCAACTACCGTCTCCGTTCTATTTCTGTTATCCGCTTGCCCTACATGTACGCCTTTTACTGCTCTACCTTGTTTATGTAACTGAAGCACTTTTGCTTTAAGCTCCTCTGCTCCAGCAGCCGTCACCGCAATACGATGTGTCAGATGATCTCGCCCCGTGTTAGCTGTATAGCAAAAATCGTGCATCTGGAGTTCGTCCGAACGCCCGAGCCGTTCTGCGTACCGCCCGACCAGCTCGCGTAAAGCTGGCTCACTTCTCGCAGACATAGTTAGCAGGAGCGGTGCTGATTCGCTGATTTTCGTAAGGTCCTTCTCAGCTTCATCCTTGGCTATGTATTCCTCCAGTATCACATGGCAATTAGTTCCACTAAATCCGAACGAGCTGATCCCGCATCTTCTTGGACTCCCATCTGTCTTCCATTCCCTCAGTGCCGTATTTACATATACTGGAGATTCATCAAAGCGGATCCTTTGATTTGGGGTTTGGAAATGAACAAGAGGCGCAATCTGTTTGTGCTTTATGGACAACACAGACTTGATCAGACCCGCAATACCAGCGGCTTCGTATAAATGACCGATATTCGTTTTGACCGTGCTGATTGCGACAAACTGCTTCCGCTGTGTGTACTTACGAAAAGCCTTGGTAATACCGTCGATTTCAACCGGATCTCCGAGCTTAGTTCCGGTTCCATGCGCTTCAATATAGCTCACCGTTTCGGGATCAATCCCCGCATCACGCCATGCCTGCGAGATTACTTCGGCCTGTGCCAGAGCGTTTGGGGCGCAAATGCCAATTGTACTCCCGTCCTGATTGATTGCGCTCCCTTTGATCACAGCGAGAATGTTGTCACCGTCCTGTTCCGCTTTATGCAGCGGTTTGAGGAAAACTGCTCC
This sequence comes from Brevibacillus sp. DP1.3A, assembly GCF_013284245.2. Lineage (NCBI taxonomy): Bacteria > Bacillati > Bacillota > Bacilli > Caryophanales > Paenibacillaceae > Brevibacillus > Brevibacillus sp. DP1.3A. Next base: position 4,377,017 of record NZ_CP085876.1, read on the forward strand.
AACCCCTTCTCCCCATCCAGTTCCGTCGGAGTTTTCATCGAAGGCGTATGCCCGGTCGTTGGATGACTCCATACCGATCCCCGTTTTTAGAGGCAATAATACCGTCTTCACCCCACCTGCCAAAGCCATGTCGCAGTCTCCGTTCAGAATGGACTTGCAGGCCAGATGCACTGCCACGAGTGAGGAGGAGCAAGCCGTATCAACCGTTATGGCTGGTCCCTTCAAATCAAGCAGATACGCAATTCGGCTTGAAATAATGGATGGCAAATTTCCGACAGCAAAGTTTGGGAGTGCTCTTGGTTCAACCTCTGATAACAAGCGTTCGTACTCAAAGCTTGTTTTGGAGAACCCGACGTATACACCAACCTTTTTACCTGCGAGTTGTTTGCCGCCATATCCCGCATCCTCAATCGTGCTCCAGGCTGTTTGTAAAAATAAGCGTTGATTCGGGTCCATCAAAGAGGCTTCCCGCGGGGTCAACTTGAAAAAGGAATAGTCAAACTTATCCACTTCATCCAGATAGCCACCCTCGGCAAACTGCGGATTTCTGCCTTCCGTATTAATACGGGAGATGAAGGCCTCGGCATCTTTTCTTCTTCGTTCGTTGTATAAACCAATATTGTCTGCGCCGGACGCCACATTTTCCCAAAACAGCTCCAGTGTATCCGCTTGGGGAAACCTACCGGACATGCCGATGATGGCAATATCACGATTACTAGCTTCTGTCTGGCCCTCTCGCTGTGCCTCCACACTGCTAATCCCATGGCTGGAAATATAAGCAGCCAGCTTGGCAATAGTAGGATAGGAAAAGAAGTCCGCTACCTCCATACGAATACCGAATTGACTCTCCAGTTGCTCCACGATTTGAACGAGCTGCATGGAAGTAACTCCGATGTCAAAATAGCTATCCTCCGTATCGATTGACTGCACTTTCAAAATGTGCTGGCAAATCCTGATCAGCTTCTTTTCCACATCATCTGAAGGCAACGCTCGTTTCTGAGATTCAAGTGCCGTAAGGGTAGCCTCGGCAAGAGATTGCAGCACCTCCTGAAATTCGCCTTGTTCATAGCTTTCAGCCAATTTGAAGCGCTGAACCTTACCGCTAGTCGTTTTGGGGATACGTCGGATCGGAATCACATCCTGGACATTCCATCCTCCCCGATAGTTCAAATGACTTTTCAGCTTTTGGACTATGGGGACAAAATCACTTATCTTTTTCGTGTGCATCACAAAGGCGATAATTTGATCTTGCTTAGATTCTGTATGATATACACCGCACACCGCCACTTTTCCGAGGTCAACTCCATCGACTTCCTCGGCAATCCTTTCGATATCGTGCGGATAAACGTTCTGTCCATTTACAAAAATGATATCCTTGGCTCTTCCCGTGATGAACAGGCGACCTTTTCTCATAAAACCCAAATCACCAGTAATAAGCCAGCCATCAGCCGTCTTGATCTTCGCCGTAGCTTCTGGATTGTTATAGTATCCAACAGACACATTCTTGCCCTTGATCTGAATGTGTCCGATCACCTCATCTTCTAACACCCGATTTTGTTCGTCGCAGCAACGGATTGAGGTACTGGCCAATGGGTAACCCACATCAACAAAAGTAAGGCACCGCTTGTCCGACTTATCTACTTCTTCTATAGACTCGCCGATTTGCAACTGATGCCGATTCAAATGAATCGGGACTAAGGTATCCTCGTTCAACGGAGGTATGGAAACACCTACGCTGGCTTCCGCCAAGCCATAGGAAGGCAACATGACATCTTTTTTCAAACCGTGAACGCCCATCGCGTCCATAAACAGATGACAAAGATCTACGCTAATCGGCTCAGCTCCATTTAAAATGTACCTTACACTTGATAAATCCCAGTTAACTGCTGTTTCAGGTTTATATTGATCGAGGAAAAATTTGTACCCAAAATTGGGAGAGCAAATCTGTGTCGCCTTGTGCTCAGATACTTTTTTAAGCCATAAAGAGGAGCGTCTGATAAAAAGTGCAGTTGGCATAATCAACTGCTTGGCATTAGCGATCAAACTGGTTAAATGAAATGCGATCATTCCCAGATCATGCGTGAGAGGCATCCATCCCAGAAACGCGTCCTTATGGCTCATCTCTGTTCGATTAGCTATGTCCCGAATATTCGAAACCAGATTTTCATGAGTCAACATGACTCCTTTCGGATCTCCTGTTGAGCCCGATGAAAACTGGATAAAAGCCAAGTCCTCAGGTTTAGATGCGTGTATTGCCCCTTTACTATTGCCAGAGTAATCCAATTTCCGGCTTGAAAAGGTCATTTTTTTAACGAGTTCGAAGGGGTCAACAAGCTCATTCTGTTCTGAGTATTTTTCCAGTTGCTCTATGACTTTGTCATCAGCAATCAGGTAAGGATGAGAGAGTGTATTCCAGATTTTAAACAGCTTCATTTTATGCTCGTCATTATTCCCAATACTTACAGGGACGGGAATGATTCCTCCAAGCAGGCAACCCCAAAACACATTCAGAAAAGTTTGATTGTCGTCAATCTGCATGATCAGCTCATCACCAGCTTGTACCCCCTTTTCCTGTAATTGATAAAGCACTTTTAATGCTTGCTCCAGAAGATCTCCGTAGGATATATATTCTTCTTGCTTATCACCGGAAATAAAAATGATACCGTTCATTTTCCGGTTTGCTCGATCCTGTATGATTTCAATTAAGGTTTGAAACTGCTCCATCTTGAGCCCTCCTCAAATGCTCTAGCATTATGATTTGTTCTGCTTCGGTTACCCGCTTGGTTTGGAGTATCGAGCGCATACACTCAAGTACCTCTTGTCTTTGTTTAAAAGCAGAAGGAGGGTTAGCAGATTCTGCACTCTTCAGTAATTCTTTCATCCTCCGAACCTGAAAAATAACGCCCTTTTGGTACTCCATCTCATTCCAGTTGGTATTCGGAGTAGACACTGCCATCGCTAAGCATCTGACAATCAAATGGCGTACAGAAAAAAGACGTGCCATTTCATCCCGATCCATGTCGTTGTCCAAGGAAAGTACCCCAGTCACATTCAACATTTCCTTTGCCAAATTTTTCAACAAAGTTCGCGGACCTAACTCTATCGCCTGATGTACTCCATGATCGGTCAAATACTGCATAGTCTGTGTCCATTGAACTGGGTGAGTCATTTGCAGAATTAATCCTTCACGGATGCTGGCTGTATCTGAATAAGGCTGTGCCGTGATATTCGAGATCACCGGCCACTGTGCTTTTTGAAAGGTATATTTGTGTAGCTCCGTAGCCAACCTCTCCGCCGCTTGCTGCATAAGCGGACTGTGAAATGGACCACTTACCTGGAGGCGAGCAATCTGCGCCCCATGTTTCTCTAACTCGTCAGCCAGCGCAGTAACGGTAGTATAATGACCAGAGACTACGTACTGCATGAGCGAATTGTAACCGGCAATGGTAGCTGGCTGCTCGACTGTGGAGTACTGATAGCAAAACTCCCTGACCATATTCAAATCAGCTCCACGAACAGCAATCATACTACCAAGTCCGGCCTCAGTAGCTTCTTCCATGAAGCGCCCACGCTCTTTTACCAAACTTAAAGCATCTCCAAAGGATAGAACACCGCTGCTCACCAGGGCCGAGTACTCACCCAGACTATGGCCTGCGGCAAATTGAGGTGCGATTCCAACCTCGTGCATATACCGACGAAACGCGATCACGCTGACCGTCAGAAGGGAGGGCTGGGTGTAGAATGTCTTGGATAGCTGGGAGATCGGACCTTCCATGCATAAAGCTTTCAAATCATACCCCAAAATATCAGCAGCCTCTTCAAATAAGCGATCCGCCTCTGTAAATCCACTACTCCATGCCATTCCCATTCTTACATATTGAGATCCTTGGCCTGGAAAAATCAAAGCAATGCCACTCATGCCAACCCCCATCTTTAGGCTTTTTGAGATAAAGTCATTGGGGAACCGTGATATTTCTCCTTTGTTTTTCTGGATATAAAAAAAAGGCGACAGATTCAATTAAACTTTCTACCATGCGAGAATAGTCAAATTGATTTGCATTAATAGGACAAGTAAATAGTTCTAAATTATTCTGATCGTTGTTGATTTTATAGGTTTTACTGTGTTTCAACACATCTAACATTTTTTAAAAATGGACTAGTATCAAACACGGCAAAGTCTCCCCAATAAATTAGTTCCTGAACCAATTCGACATTTTCCAGATATATCCTACTTGATTCTACAAAATATGTCAAAGATTTCCTTTGTTCTCGTACGCCCCTTTCCACGATTCTAGATTATGGACATGTTTAGCCCCCACCGGAATTTGTTTATCGAATTTCCGTCTATAATTAGAGGGCAAGGTGGCTAGCCTTCACGTTGCCTTACCTGTATATGACAACTGGCGCGCTACCAGAGTGTTCTTGCATGATAACAATCGGAGCAAATGTCCAGATCGTTGCGAAGCAAAATGAATGTTTAATAAATTGCTTCTCACTCTTCATGGTCGTGGTAAAAATATAAAGTTGCGAAAGTCTTTTCACCATCCCTATCGAATTGAACTGCTTGATAGTTGCGACATTATTTACTTTTTTAGCGAATTTCAGAAAAACCGTGAGAAAACGAAGATAAGGTTTTCGAAGCAAGACATGATGGTATCTGATGATATTGGGCTTTTGCGAAGTTAGAGGATTGTGCTAAAAGGTTATATTTTTTAAGCATTGCATGTGCGTACAAGCATATTAGAGGAATATCATACCGGGATGAGGAGGGTTATACTCTAACAGAGCATGCCGCTCGATTCACTAGGCACTGGGTGGGGTAAAAGAAAGACCTTGAGGGGATTTACTCCACCCAAGGCCATAAAATACTATTTTGAAATATCCACATTGATTCTTTTTAGCTGTACTGCCAAATTCCAATTTAAAGGTTTGGTCTTTGCTGAGCTAAACCAGTTAGCCCCTTCACTTACCCACCTAATCCTATATTCTTCAATTGACTCTGGATTGTCCTTTGCATCATCATCAAATCCAGACTCAAATCCACAACAATTACATATTTCGTGAGTTGGAAAACCATTTTTATCCCATTGAGGATAACTCAACTCATTATAACCACAGACTACACAAATATCTTTACTCATAATGACATCCTTAGCGTATATTTTCGTTAAAATGCTGGCGGTCCCCCTTTTACAGTTTGTTATTCCTTAGGCATTTCGTTAAAGAAAGCTACATCATCGACTGCCAGCCTCACCGTCGGATGACCGGGCTTCGCCGCCTTGCCGATGGCGATCAGCATAATCGGAATGTAGAGTCCTGATATGCGGAAAGCTTCCATGAACTTTTGTTTGTCGTAGCCGCCAATCGGTACCGTGTCGTATCCTTTAGCGCGGGCGACAAGCATGAGTTGCATCGATACTAGCCCGCCGTCGGTATAAGCGATTTGGCGGATGACCTCGGGCGGCATGCTCGAATACATGCCGGTATAGTGTTCAACCATCGATTTTGCCGTTTCCGCAGGCATGAAGCCCGCATCGACAGCTTGACCGTAAATCTTCTCGGCCATCCGGATGTTCTCGAGGTCTCCAAGAACGGCGACGACAGCCGAAGCTTCGACCACTTGCTGTTGATTGAATGCAATTGGAAGCAGCTTCTGCTTCAGCTCCGGCGTGTCGATAACGAGAAACCGCCACGGCTGCAGGTTAGCGGCTGAAGGAGCCAGCGTGGCTTGCCGCAGTATTTCGGCCAATTCCTCCCGCGAAATTTTGACCTCGGGATTATAACTACGAACCGACCGGCGTTCTTGAATAACATCGAAAAAAGGTTGGTGCTCCATCCTTTGCGATGGTTGTGAAATTGACATGGCTCTCTCCTCCTTTTGGTTTGGAAAAGCTTCATGCAGTTTTTCGTTCAAATACCACACTGGTTGTTTGAACAACACTTGTTGTATTTGTAGGTTATAATAACAACTGATTGATGCACAATCATCAATAACCGTAAACCGTTGTATAGACAACACCATCTCTATAATGTCGTTTTTATCGGGGAGATCCTAACCATGACAATGAAAAAGAATGAAGCTGATCCTCGTGTGGTACGTACACGGCGACTCCTTCAAGACGCTTTTGATTCACTAATTCAAGAGAAAGATTTTGAATCGATAACCGTTAGGGATATTGCAGAGCGGGCTACTGTTAACAGAACGACTTTTTATGCGCACTTTGTAGATAAGTTCGAAATTCTTGAGGCCAAACTAATGGAATCATTTATGACAATCATAAATCGTAGAATAAGCTGTCATGAAGTATTAAATGAAGAGACAATTCAGAGTATTTTCCTGGGTGTATGCGATTTTCACAAGGGTCTAAGCACTATGTGCAAAAGAAGGTATGAATCGCTTGGACCTGTATTCGAAATTCAAATAAAGGAAAAAATTCAAACGATACTTCTTTCCTTTATAGACAAAGACAAGATGCTATCGAGTCCAAACGCTCAATTCTTACTAAATACAGCTTCTATCATGTTAAGTTGGGGTATGTATGGGGCGGCTTACGTTTGGAACAATGAGGGGCGTCTAATTAGTGCGGAATCATTCGTTAAACAGACAATGCCCTTAGTGATGAACGGAGCCAAAGAACTGCTGGGATAAGGTCCTGTCGCTATTTCTCTATCTTGTCCGTTAAGATGAAACCATTATCTTGAATCACCGATTGTTGTGTAACACAATGAATCATCCCGCTATCCTTGTATGCTGTACGACGGCCTGGCCCCAATACCATGGATCCTTAGAAATAATAACCAACTAAGCAGCCCTCTCCATAAAAGAACATGACATTCTTCGTGTTTGTGCGGAACCGCCTTCACCTGGATTGCCTACATCGGTTGAGTTTGAAACCGTCAGGCCATTGCACGTATTCGGCCATGAAAAACCGCATCTTCACGGTGTCGATCTTCGCCGTGAAGATGCAGTTTTAAGGGTTTTAGTAGATCAAAGATACCAACCCGATGAATCGGATCGTTGGTTGGCAGCCCCTCGAGAGCTTCTGAAAATTCATGAGGAAGCTCTGACACCTGGAGGAAGATACACATCTCGCTTACGAACGTACGATCGCAATAGATTGTCAGCGATCAATTCTCCTCGTTCTGTCAACGTCTGTATCGCTCAAGCCAAGTACTGTATTCCAGAGAACAATGGCTGCTACTACCAAGGGTACCGGCAATATGAAAAAACTCGAGTTCCTTAGCGTACAGGAAAACGAGTTTTTTATTACATCCATGTCACATTTGGTTGGCGGTACCCCCAAAATACCATGTAGGGTGTGGCCACGTTTGCCACAAGAGGTACTATTCGTAACATGCGATTTGCTATTTCTGATTATCTTCAGGAAGTAGAGAATATTCTAAACCCATAAAACTAGCTACAGAGAGCTTTTCTTCGTTTATGACCTGAAATCGGTAATTAGCAGGAGACAATAGCGCCTGGTTATCAGATTCTGACAAATTTTCTTTTAGCTTTAGCTGTTGCGAAATCGTATACCGACTCTCTTTACTGTTTAACTCAATTTGAACGAGTGAAGGAGTCTCAGCAAGCAAATTTTTAATTGTCTCGTTACCCGGCATATCTGCAAACGAAAAGTAAATGGGTTTTTCCGTATGCATCATTTTTTCTCTCAAATCGTCCGAAATTAAGATTCGTAACGTGAGTTCTGCTGAATTACCGTTTTTTGTTATTTGAAGCACGGATGTTTTCAAATTCTCCCCTGTAATTTCTTCGAAATAATCGTAGACGCCTTCATATGACTTCTCTTTAGGGACTGTTACTGCCTCGCTACAGCCACTAAGAAGAACTATGAACAGAAGGAGAAGTATTTGGAGAGGTCGGATCATAGATCTCTTGATTTTTTACTAGAATACTCTTTGTACGAATATTTGACGTTAACGTGGTTAGAATCTACTACTCTGCCTTGATAATATTCGTTTAAGCTTCCAGTTGTAATAGCACGCGGTGGATTGCTATTAAGGTTCTCACTCAAATGTCCTGGATTAACACAACTCAATTTACCGAGTTTACTAAGTGTATATCCGTTCTCTTTTATATTTGTATCTATTTCAGAGCGTATCGATTTTTGTGTTGTTTTTGTTGTTTCCATACTAAAAGAAATCCCCCTTAGTCATGTACATAAGAAATACTCAACTTTCCACATTTTACAACTGTCATAATAAATTGTAAATATTTACCATTAAATCTCCTTGAACTTATTCATGATCCGTCAATTGTATTGCTCATGCATGCGGTTCACATCCTTCTCTGAATTTTCATTCCACTTTCATTTTAGTTTTTAGAAACAAACAGATCAGGTTATCGAAATGTAAAAACTCGGAAATTACAGTAAGTATACTACGTGTATTTTAATTCACCAAGAATTATGGGTGATTAAAAATTCGCTAACAGTTTACCATATGAGTAAACGAATCAAGGAGAGCTTCCCAGATTTGAAACTAAAAGATGCGCGAATAGACAAGAAATTATCTCAGGAAAAAATAAGCAGGATCATAAACGTATCCTTGAAACATTATCAGAACATTGAATACGGGATTACCGTTCCCTCTGTGACGATTGCGCTACATATTTGCGAAGTTCTCAACATCGATCCAAGAGACGTTGACGAGTGGAAAGATAGACGTATACCTAACTAAGAGTGGTATCCTATGAGAAATGCAAAATTCAACCCTAAGGTTAAATAAGCAAAAAAGCCGGATTACCGTGGGGTAATTCGGCTTTTTGCTTATCAAGAGTACTGTTCACAGACATATTTTTCACGTAAAGTAATCATTTGTGGATTTCCCCTCCTTCTTGCTTCCTCCATCGGAGTCATATAAGTGGATGGGTAATCTGGGCCGTAAGGAGTCAAAAGATTCGGATTTGCTCTGTGATCCATTAAGAACTTTGCTGTTAGATGGCCACGCTTTAGCTATCTCCACTATCTAGCGAAGCGTTACGTCCATTCATTACCGCAGTTTCACGCGAAGTCGACTGATATAATTATTCTTGATGATAATTATGTTACTTGAACCTATGTTACTAGATCAACGAGAGAAACCATTTCAGTTGTCAAGAAGATCCCGAGGCAATGAAAAGGGCCCCATCAGTGTGATGGCGCCCCTTTGTTTACGATTTTAGAAATCCCAATCCAGCAAGTCCTCCAGCAGTTCACGGGAAAATGCTAATTGCTCCGGTGTGTATTTATCTAGAAAGCTCATAAATCGCTGTTCAATATCCTGATGCATCCGGTGATGAATCTTATACAGCTTTTGTCCCCTTGCCGTTAGCCGATAGTATACTTCTTTCTTATTATCAACCAGCTGTTGCCTTTTAATTAAATCAAGCTTCCATAACTTTTTGCTGATCCGTGTTATGGACCCTTTCGTTAAGTTGACTTTCTCCGAAATCGTGGTGACATTGATGGGACCATGATCGCCGATACAGGCAATGAAATGAATTTCGGATAGGGTAAGGTTTAGCTTCACCCCCATTTCGGATTCCAGCTTCTGCATCTCTTCTGCCATTCGCGCAGTCAATTTGCTTTCTCGCAGTTCTTGCTGCGTGACTAGCTGAATGTAAAGCTGTATGATCCTCTGCTTGGAAAGTTCTGTACTTTGCATATCATGTCTCCTAGATTACCATCTCCTCTCCATTATATACTGATTGTTTCGAGAAAAACAATTTCATTTTGTTTTGTACAAAACAATCTTGTTTCAATCAATCATGTCCGCACCAGTGGATGATTCCTTTTCGAATTGCTTCCATCGGATTAGACTCCTCTTGGGAAACCGCCCATGCGACATATCCATCCGGTCGAATCAACGCAGTATGTACGTCATGCCATTCAGCAGCTCCCTTAGCAAGCGAAGCGTGAACTACATGGACATGCTTGTATTTCGACCAATCGAAAGCATCGTCCAATCGATCATCTGAGCCGAAATGTAGCAAGAGGAATGAACCAGAATGAAAAAGCTCGTATGCATTCTGGCACTCACCGTTCTTCAGGCGCAGATTCAACTCTGTAAAACGTCGACCATTCAATACATGCGGTTGCGTCTCCCTATCCGGTTCATACTGGACATTGAACGCAGAGATTTGGGTAGCCAGCCGATAATTCGCCTCGGGTATTTGCAGCAGGTTGGACAGCATATTCCTCAAAGCTATGACGGATGGAGAGAATTCCGAACTACCGAAAAGCACCGATTGCATCTGTGTATTCGTTAGCAATGCGGTATTGATGGGGAAACGCTCTGTATGATAGCTATCCAACAGCCAATCCGGTGCCCAGCCTTTTAAATGGGCCGCCAGCTTCCACCCCAGGTTGATTGCCTCTTGCAAGCCAACGTTCATCCCCTGTCCTCCAGCTGGAAAATGAATATGCGCTGCATCTCCCACCAGGAAAATCCGTCCTTCTCGATAACGCTGAGCTTGCAAGGTCGCATTGCCAAAACGAGTCATCCAAAACGGATCGGAAATTCCTAAATCGTCTCCAAGAATACGCAGCAAACTAGTGCGAAGCTCCTCCAAGGAAACTGGTTCTTCCTTTGGTACAGCCATTCGCTCCGAATCGATCAGCACCACCCGATGCATCCCTGCTGGCAAGGGTACAATCATGACCAAACCTTGCTCATTAAAGTAGGAAGGAGCTCCCGATTCCGGCGGATTTTTCAAAACGACATCCCCTTGCATAGCCGTAAAAGTAGCATTCTTACCGACAAACGGAATGCCTGCCTGCTTGCGGACAATGCTGGCAGCGCCATCTGCACCGACCACATAGAGTGCCGTCAGCACAGCCTTTCCATTCGGCCCGACAGACTCTACCTCAACCCCGTGCTGATCTTGGTGTACGGCCACTACCTCCTCTTCCCTGCGTATTTCCACCCCTAGATTTTTTGCCCACTCCTCTAGTACCTTCTCCGTATCATGTTGGGGAATAATCAGTGTGTAGTTGGAGGAAGAATCTAAGACAGAAAAATCCAAGCGTCTATCAAGCGCAGCAAAATGCCCTGTCGTAATCGGCTTTCCTCTATCAAGTAATTTCGCTTTCAACCCGCGCATATCCAGGATTTCCAGTGTGCGCGGATGTACAGTGAGCGCCCGTGAATACGGGGTCGTTTCCTTTAAGCGCTCAAGTACACACACCTTCACTTTAGCCAACGCCAGCTCTGCAGCTACCATCATTCCAACTGGTCCACCACCAACAATAATCACTTCATAATCGACCTGCATTGAAACCACTCCTCTTTTTTGTTTTTCGCGAAACAATATGAATATATCACATCTTCTTTTAATTGAAAACGATTTTCAATTAAATACTTTTTAAAGACTATGCCAACAAATGAAAAGGCGACCCCCTTCTCGAATCGAGCAAGAGATCGCCTTTTTCTATTTCTTATCGTTTGGCTACAACGATAACATAAACATGACCTTGATTATTTGTCCACAAATCCACTTTGTCCTTGGAGGAAAGATCGCTTTCTTTCAAGTCATTACCGTTGTAGTATTTGATCTTCGCGTCTTCTGTCATCTTCAAGCTCGTCGATTCATCATTGAAGAATACGTATTTGTCTTTGTTCACACGGGATTCAATTCCGACGAAACTCGCGTTTTCCTTCGCCAGCTTTCCACTGACGGAAGCAGCAATGACATCGCCGTCCCGATCAAGGGTCAATGTCACGTATTCAAATTGATCGACATCTTCAATCGCATCTTCATCCGTTACATCGTACGTCTTGCCGTTAATCTCTACTTTCGCGGAAGTCACCTTGCCGTCATCGTTACGAACCTCAACAGAGTCAACCACGCCACTTACTTTCCTAGGCGCACCTGTAATTGCCTTTACTTTGCCAGCGTTGTTGAGTGTCAGTGTGTACTCGTTGTCGTTGGATGCTGCATCGCTGTCAATCGTGACGCCGGACAAGAGTTCATACACCTTCCCGTTCACGGTAATTTTGGAACCGGATTTTTTCGTCACGTATCCTTTTACCGTTTGCTTTTCCAAAGTCAGCTCTACAATGTCATTCGTGCCGACGTTGTATTTCCACGTAAGGATACGGTGGTCATTAAACTGATCTGTTTTAATCGTCGTTGGTGATACGGAGTCGCCATCGACCTTCAGCTTCGCGTTGGTCAAGATGTCGTAGGTTTTCCCGTCGATTTTCACAGTTGCCAGCTTCCCTGCTTGATACGCTGTTGTGTCAGAGATCAGCTTGTTCGTAGCTGCACCTACACCCTGCTCCACTTTCACCAGATTTCCATTCTTGTCAAACGTAAGAACTGCAATTTGGCCGCTCGCCAACTCATCCAGTTCATCTACTTCGTCCTCGTCAACAAACAACTCGGTATCTTCATGCACCTCGTAATTAACACTGCCAACGCGAATCCGGTTTTTGTCTGTATCAACGGTAATCGTATCCGTGTAACTCAGCTTCGTGTAAAGAAGCTCGGATACTTCGCCGTCTACGTTGAGTGTCAGCTCGACTAAGTCATCTTTTTCGATGTCAGAGAACGAAGCACTTGTTGCTTTCGCCTCTGGATGCTCCTTGCCTTTGATCGTTGCTTTGGAGTCCAGAACATAAGTTGTGCCGTCTACTCTCAGCTCTTTCTTCGAGTTGGAACCGCTCACGGAAGATACTTTTTCCACAATTCCTTTTGTCGTATTGTCGCTGATCGTGATGGACTTGATCTTGCCATTGTCGCCAACGACTGCCACAAACTTTTGGCCGATGTGAGAGCGGCTTACATTTACGCCATCTTCTACTTCCAAAACGACTTCTCTTCCATTGACAATTGCCTTGAATTTCTTCTCATCGCCTACAGCTGTTGTAAAATTAAGGCCAGTCTTCACGATTCCTTCGACGATTTCGGAGTCAGAAGTAACAACGGTGAGGAAAGCCACTCGGCCGTTTTTCGTGATGTATTCTACTTGCGCGCCTACGACCAGATTGCCATATACTTGCGCGGAATCAGCAATTTCGATTTCTTTGTTTTGTCCGACTAGTTTCAGCTTTTTGCCAGACTTGTCATACGAAGCAACTGCGCCCTTTACTACTGGCAGCTTCTGATCGGTTCCTTTTGCATTGCCATCTTTGTCGTAGTATGCGCCGTTTGCGTATACAGGTGTTTCCATAAAGCGATCCGTATACTTCGCGACGGTATCACGCGGAGCTGCTGCTGTCGGTGTTTCTTTTGCATCGTAGATACCTGCTCTGTCCGCTTCCAGCAAGTACGGGATGTACCATTCGCTTGATGCTGATGGACGAACGTCGATCTTCAAGCCCTGAACGTAGACAGTCAACGCTTCCGCAATTTTTACATTGTGATTCGGTTTGAAGGTACCATCCGGATAGCCCTTGATAATGCCTTGCGATACAGCGAGATTGATATAGCCTGTCGCCCAGTGATCTGCAGGCAGGTCTTTAAAAACGGTCTTTCCTTGCAAGAGCTTTGCTTGGGCATCTGTGTACCCGAGTGCCAGCACCGCAACTTTGGCGAACTCTGCTCTTGTCACTTCTTTATTCGGCTTGAACGTGCCATCGGTATATCCTTTTAAAACTCCGGCATAATTCAATTTCAGAATCGCGTCTTTGTTTACGTTTCCTCCGATATCGGAGAATGGCAGTGCCGTAGCAGCCAATCCGGTACCCGGTAACGCAAGCGAACCTGCCAGAACCGCAGTTGCTAATAATTTTTTAAAATCCTTGCTTGCTCTATTCTTTGCTTTTTGCAAAATAAACCCCTCCATCAATGTAACAGTTTTATCAGTTCATTCTCTCCAGCAAATACTCCCATTTGAAGAAATGATGGAATTGTCCGCAGTAGAACTGTTTTCTTCGGCCGATTGCTCTTTTTAGACGACAAGACTTCCGAAAAGGTTTCATAGCTTGTTCACGGTAAATCATTCCACTGTTCTTCAAACATGGATAGGTAGCGGGTTCACGATATTTCGGAGAACGTAAAAAAACCACCTGAGATCTCAGGTGGTTTTACGTTTCATTCCAGCAGGAAATGCTATAAGCCAGGTTCTGTCTCTCCCGTGCTTCAAGCGGGGCAATCCCTCGCACCAAGAGCGGTAGCCATCTATCTATGGCATCCGAAGATACCATCCGTCCTTTCCGTTTGATTCCTTCAGGACGGTTCCCCTACCTAATTTGGGTTTCTCGCTCGCAGGGTTTACCGCGTTCCATCTTTTCTGTCGCCAGAAAAGCTACGTTTCTGTGGCACTTTCAGCGTACTCGGGCCTCAGAGAGAGCCCTTTCCACGCCGTCAGCAAGGCTTGCACCTCACTGCCCTGGCTTGCACCAGGTACGAACACTCCAGGCATCTCAGCCTGGGCGAGCCTGGACTTTCCTCTACCGCCAATCGTCGAAACGATTGCGGCAGCGACTACCCACATTTCCTGCACATCAGAATCAGTAACATTTACTCTATCACATGCCTCCTTCATGGTCAACAAGCAGGATTTGGAAGGTCCATTTGTAGTACAATAGAATGGCTACGAGGAGGTATGACGATGATAACCATTACTCCAACTGCGGCAGTACGTCTTGCACAAATGATCGCGGAAGAAGCGGATGCTGAACAGCTCGGAATCAGACTCGTCCCGACTACGACGGGTTGTGGTAGCTATACATATAGCATCGCCATTACGGAAGCGGACAAACACGATATTGCCCAAGATATTAGTGGGATTCATTTCTTTTATCAAACGCATGAGATAGACAAGCTTTCCGGGACAGTCATCGACTGCGATCCTGCAACTGGTCGCTTCTCCATTTTCCATCCGCGCCCGATGCAAACAGATTGCTCGCTTACTCATTGATTAGGAGGATACTATGCTGCTCTTATCATTTGAAAACATCAAACCGAAGATTCACCCTACTGTTTTCCTGGCAAAAGGCTCCGTCGTTTCTGGCGATGTCGAAATCGGCGAGGATTCTTCTATTTGGTACAACACTGTGATCCGCGGGGACATCGCTCCGACCGTCATTGGAAAACGCGTCAGTGTGCAAGACAACAGCACCCTGCATCAAAGTCCGAACAACCCGTTGATCCTCGAAGACGAGGTGACCGTTGGACATAATGCCGTTTTACATAGCTGCGTGGTACGTCGCGGCGCATTGATCGGAATGGGCGCGATTGTTTTGGATCGTGCGGAAATCGGGGAAGAAGCGATGGTCGCTGCGGGTGCACTCGTACCTCCAGGCATGAAGGTGCCACCTCGTTCGCTCGTTGTCGG
Organism: Brevibacillus sp. DP1.3A; assembly: GCF_013284245.2. Taxonomy (NCBI): domain Bacteria; kingdom Bacillati; phylum Bacillota; class Bacilli; order Caryophanales; family Paenibacillaceae; genus Brevibacillus; species Brevibacillus sp. DP1.3A. The sequence goes on from NZ_CP085876.1 coordinate 4,392,298, forward strand.
CAATCCAGCCAAAGTAAAACGCGAACTCAACGAGGCTGACTTGAAAGAATTCGTACGCATTCGCCAATCGTATGTGGATAAAGGCAAGATGTATCGCCAACTGGAAGAAAGCCCGCTAGAACGGGAATAGGAAAAAGAACAGGGAGGTCGAAGGCGCATGGACACCTTCTATCCTCCCTGTTTTTTATGATTTGCGCCCACTAGAAACCGAAAGCTCGTCGGCTGCAAACTGGCTGTGTGGCCGAACCGTTGTATTTCTTCCATGAGCTGTGGCAGCATGCTAGATGGCTTGCGATCCAATCCGATTAACGGATAGAGTCTGATTCGACCGCCAGGCTGACAAACACGCAGCAATTCCTTGATCGCGTCCAGGTGAAATTGCTCATCGAACTGTTGCTGGTACAAAAACAAAAAATGACTGCCAAGCACCAGTGAAAATTGAGCGTTTGCAAAAGGCAATTCCGGCAGCAAGCCTGCGACGTATCTTTTACCGATGCCTTCATCGGCACGATAAGCGGCCACGAATTGCTCCAGTGACCGTTCTCTGTTTTGCTGATGCTGGCCAAGCGAGCCGTAATATTCCCAATGAAGGGTGTGTGCGATTCCAGCCAGCTTTTGCGTCGATTCCTCGATCTCTCGCTTCCCCTTCGTGTAAATCTCTTCGGGCTTCATTCGATAAAGCGGATCGACTGCCATTGCCTCTCGTCCTTGTTGACATGCCTCCGCTGTAAAGGAGGACGCTCCTGCCCCGACGTCCAAGATCGGTCCCATCGCCAAGATTTCGTCCGTGAGCGAAAACATATCCACATACTCTTGATAGGAACGGCATGTCATTGCCACTCCCACTTGCTCGTACACCCCTACATCCTGTTCTTTTCTCATCTCGACTCAGCTCTCCTCATCTCATATTCCTCCATCCCTTTTCAAAGAAAAAGGATCGAGTTGAGCAAATATTACCAAAATACTTTTCATGATTCAATGACGCTACCGACCTATGCATGGAACAAAAAACGCGGCGCATCCATAGTGGAAACACCGCTTTTTCCTTATGAAGCATTCTGCAATCGATCCACCTCGCGAATGTGCTCAAAAAGCATATACGAGCGGATCGCTGTCTCTAGATGAAGCCGATCCGGTTCTTTAGTCGTGCTGTACTTTTGAAAGAAAGCCGACAGCTTGTAAAGAAAACCAAAATATTTACGCACGTACCGATCCCCTAGCATGCCAACAAGCAGTCCTGCTACCCCGCATGCGACGCTCCATTCTAAGGGTAAAAAGAATACAGACAAAATGAACCCCGTAAAAAACCACACGACCAGATTCGTCGAGCAACCGTCATTCACGATATTTGCCCGTTGAATCTCTTTGAGTGCTGCTAGCGACTTCTTGCCCCCATAGCTAAATACTTTATGTTCTGCACCGTGAAATTTTTTCATCATTTTCGGAAAAACGAAGTGAAAGCCTGCGATGTATACAGCCACCCACATCGGATCGATGATGGCCCAGTCAGGCTTCACGATCGCTGCCAGTACATAACCGGCAAGCAGGAGGTGAAACAATTGATAGTACCACGGAAAGGAGAAAAATATTCGATACCAGAGCTTCCCGATCGTTTTCAATGTGATTTTTTCCGCCCACATATGAATCACGCCGTCTTTTACTTCCGCGCAAGCCAGCACATTTCGATCATGAAAAAGCACACCGCGTCCAAAAGACATCCCCATAATCATCTCGTTAGCTATTCTCCTTCCGCCCTAATGTCGTTATAATAGGTTGAGTTGTACGCAGAATGAAGGAGGTTTCCACAATTGATCCGCATGGTTCCAACTACACCACTAACACCTTTACACGATCCATGGGAGCCGTTGTTCAATGCTACACCCCCCGCCTATAAACTTACCAGCGTCGAGTTTACTGTAACGAATCTGTGCAATCTCCGCTGTGAGCATTGCGCGGTTGGTGATACATTGCGATACAAAGACGATCCCGCTCTCCCTGTTGATCTCATACTCCGTCGTCTCGATGAAGCAAAAGATCTGCTTACTATCAGTATAACAGGCGGAGAACCTATGTACAGCGAGCGCACCGTGAAAACTGTGATCGCGCCTATTCTACAATATGCAGCAGATCGTGGGCTGCGGACGCAAATCAACTCCAACATGTCCATGCCGTTTTCTCGGTATGAGTTGATCCTGCCTTACATCGACGTCATGCATATTTCATGGAACTGGTCTACCCCCGAAGAATTCCATGATATTGTTTACGCAAAAGCACGGCAGCCGGTTTCAATCAAAAGAGCGGAAGCACAGTTTCAAGAGATGATGGAAAATGTTCGCAAGCTCTCAGAAGCTGGTGTATTTGTCTCAGCCGAAACGATGCTGAATCATCGTACATGGACAAAGCTCGATACGCTCCACCGTCAGATTCAGGAGATGGGAAGCAAGCGACATGAGGTACACCCGATGTACGCGAGTGATTTTGCCCGTGATCTGGATGTACTTTCACTCGATGAGCTCCGTCAAGCCATTCATCGGATGCTCGATGTACGCAATGAAGATTTGTGGATGCTTTTCGGGACGCTTCCGTTTTTCGCTTGTAGTCCTGAAGCAGCAGACAGGGAATTGATCAGCAGACTGCGCTCTGCGAAAAATGTGACGACTCGCAATGACCCAGATGGTCGCAATCGTCTTAACATCAACATTTTCACAGGCGATGTCATCGTGACCGATTTCGGTGATGTAGAGCCATTGGGCAATATTCAAACCGATCAGCTCCAGTCGATGTTTGAAAAATGGCAGGAACACACGCTGAATCAGAAAATCAATTGCTTCTGCCCCGCTGCTGGATGTGCAGGACCAAACCTGCTCGTTGCTAATACTTACTATCAGGAGACTGATTTTACTCTGCGCAAAGCACTCGTCTAATTGGGCACACTAGGGCGTGAGGTGATCTACCATGAGCAGACGCAAACGCCCTCTCGTCCCCGAGGCGAGAAAAGGACTGGACGCCCTAAAAGCGCAGGTTGCACACGTTGCTGATCCCGCGCAGGCCAAATTCGAGGTCGCAGAAGAAATTCATGTACCATTGCAGCCCGGCTACAATGGACAGTTAACCTCTCACGATGCTGGCCGAATCGGAGGACGCTTGGGCGGCAGTATGGTCAGAGAGATGGTTCGGATGGCAATGGAAAGTATGAATAAAAAACCGTGATTCTATTGTTTGGGAACCCCGCTATTTGATGTATGCGAATGGCGGGGTTCTTTGTCGAGCAATCGAGTATTGCCGAGTAGGACACTGGCTATCAAACTGATTCCAATCAGAATCAATCCAGTGATAAAGACGCCGTGCATAGCTTCACTAAACACCATTCCTCCCCGCATCCGCCCTTCTACAATGGTCCCAAACACACTAATACCAATCGTCCCCCCAATGGAACGAAACAATTGCGATGTCGACATAGCAACGCCCCGATCTTGCGGTTTTACAGCGCTGTGTGCTGCTGTACCGAGTGCCGGATAGATTGCCCCCATGCCTAGACCTGTGACAATCATGTAGCTGACGAGCTGTGTGTTGGTTGTCTCTCCATCAATCGTGCTCAGAAGGAAAAAGCCAGTCGCCATGATGATTAAACTAGGAATCAGAATCGCCCGAAATGAAGCTTTTGCCATCCATCTCCCCCCAACCGTCGAAGAAATCGCTGCGGACAGCATGAGAGGAACTAAAAGGCATCCAGCTTCTGAGGGACTCGCACCGCGTACCCCTTGAACGAACAGAGGGATATATGCGATGGCACCAAACAAAGCGGCACTCACAAAGAATCCCACGAGATTGCCATATCCGATGGCCGGAATGCGAAATAGGGAAAGCGGAAGCAGGGGCTCCTTTGCTTTGGTTTCAATCCAGATGAACCAACCGAGAAGGAAAATACCAGCTCCCCCTAATCCGATCTTGTATTCCCTCCCCTCCATAACAGGGGACAGCAGGATGAGAATGATGGATGCACTCAAGCTAGTCGCCCCATACCAATCAATCACTGGCTTCTTATCGTATTGTCGCTGATCACGAAAGGCTAGAGCAATAATAAATAAAGCAACGATACCGATAGGAAGGTTTATAAAGAAGATCCATCCCCACGGCAGATGCTCCACGAGAATTCCTCCCAACGAGGGACCGAGTATACTCGTCATGGCAAAAACAGCTCCGAAAAGGCCTTGAAATTTGCCTCTCTTTTCGGGTGGATACAGTTCACCCACAATGATGAATGCAACCGGCATTAATGCCCCAGCGCCCAACCCTTGAACTCCTCTCGCTACAATAAGACTCGTCATGGAATTCGCCATGCCGCACAGGAGAGATCCCACGAGAAACAGAAACAAACCGATCACATACATTTTTCTTGGTCCAAACAAGTCCGCCATTTTCCCATAGATGGGCATGCTCGTGGTCGCTGTAAGCATATAAATGGCGAACACCCAGCTATAAAGAGATAGACCTCCCAGCTCTTTGGTAATTGTCGGCATGGCTGTTGATACAATCGTCTGATCCAACGATGACAAGATTAGCCCCATCAGCACTCCACCCGTAACCAAGCCTACGCGGCGCTTTTCCTTTTCCATCTCCATCCCACTCCCCTTTTTGAAGTCAGTTGATAACAGCTCCAAAAATATAAGGGAATTTTTAGAAAAAGAGTAGACTTTTTCTTTCTGATGATTTATTCTGATGATAGAGTCTGCCCCTAAGAACCACGAATGAATCATAAATAAAAACCGCCTCCATTATGGACGCGGTTTTCTTGTTTTGCCATTCATCTCAGCTTGTCGAGCTTTTTCGCACTTGCCTTACGAGGTCCAAGCATCGCCTTTCCTATGTCGCCCACTTTGTTTACAGAGTCAAAAACTTGGTCGATCACATCCACCAGTTCCCGAATCTGCACCACTTTTCCATAGACGCCCATGAAATGGTGTCGGACGTTTTTTCCATTTAACCCTAGCATGGCCGCACCTCCTCTTAATCCTCTCGTATCACTTTATGCAGGATCAGGCGAAGAGGAAATAGCGATGTGTGGAAAAATATTCAACTTCTCTATCCCAACGTCTTAGCTTGGACGGGGTGTACCAGGTGGACGCGGGCGAGGAGGGGGTGTTGGCGTAATGGCTCGCTCCAATCGAGTGACACGGTTTTCCAATCGATCTACGCGGTTATCCAGTCTGCGAAAATCTTCTCGCAACGCATCTACTCGCCTTTCCAGACGATCCAAGCGCCGATCGACTTCCGCTCCAGGTGCTGGTGTCGCTGTGGTCGGGATGTACAAATTTTGACCGACGTAAATGTAGTAAGGATAGGCGATATTATTCACTCGGATCAATTCCTGAACGGATACACCAAAACGAGACGCAATGCTGTTCAGCGTATCTCCGGCACGGACTACATAGTTCACGAATCTCACTCCTTTTATCTGTGATCATTCGTTATTAACCTATGCCCGCCTTGATACACGCGCAATAAACGAATACCCATTTTGGCAAAGAATAGTCAAACACCCAGTACAAACGCCGTTACAAACCTGAATGAGCAAGGCTCAGCCCCATCACCCCTTTGAATAGACAGTCACACCATCAAGAAACACTTCTTCCACTTGCTTCAATACCTCTATCTCTTGTAATGGATCCCCTTTTACCACAAGCAAATCTGCAAAATAACCCGACGCTAACGTACCGATCTTACCTCCTTGATCCAGCACCTCAGCAGCGTTTTGAGTAGCAGCCTGGATCGCACGAATTGGCTCCATCCCCAGCTCCACCATCAGCTTGATCTCTTCTGCCACAGGGGTAATCGGATAGCCTTCCAATACGATATCCGTACCCGTAGCGATCTTTACGCCTGTATTCATCAATTGTACGAAGTTCTCCCGGTACGCCTTTTCCGATTCGATGAAAAAGGCTCCCTGCTCAATAAGCCCTTCGCTCAATATGCCTTGATTCGCCTGTTGCTGCTCATTCCAAATATGCTTGTAATAATCAGCAATCTGGAAAAAGGTGATCATGGTCGGTACCCATACCAGTCCTTTTTCTTTCATCTGTTCTGCCTGTTCGACGGTCATAAATGTTGCGTGCTCGATCGTATCAAATCCCGCATCAATCGCCATCTGGATCGCAGGTTGGGTCGAGGCATGGACACAGCATTTCCGTCCCAAGCGATGCGATTCATCAACCGCCGCATCCAGCTCCTCTTGTGTGAACTCCGGCGTTGGTGTACGATGGCTCGTCATGAGCTTGATCCAGTCCGCTCCCGCTCTCACTTGTTCACGCACAGCTGTCCGCACGTCCCACGGACCATTTGCTTCTCGCAGGGCACCCTCTAATTGCCAACCGTGCCCCCCGGTCATAATGATCCCTTGGTTTACCTGAAAAAGACGAGGGGAAACAATGAACTTGTTCTTGGCTGCCATCTTCAGCGTACTGCACAATCCATCCGGTGCTGCTACATCGCGAATCGTCGTGACCCCCAAGGAAAGTGCCTCTTTCAAGTTCGCTGTCGCAAGTAAAGCCACGAGTCCATCGTTGTTGCGATACTCAGCCGAGTCTGGTTTGCTCCACCAATACCCGATATGAACATGTAAATCGATCAAGCCTGGTAAAATGGAGCATCCAGTGTACCGCTTTACCTCTCCCTCCGAAATGGAATCCGTAAGCTCCGATTCTTTCCCTATTGCTACAATCTTTCCTCGCTCATCAATCCCAACAGCGCCTTGTTCGATTACATGCTCTCCATCTCCGATAATGACGCGATCAGCAATCAACCATTTCATTCCTGTCCCCCCTGTCAAAAATGAAAAACCATCTGTCCGCAATCCTAGTTAGTCCCTCGAAAGTTCATCATGCATCCAACCTTTTCCTCCCTGTTTCTTTGCCTCGTAAAAAATAAAAAACCTCCGGCCACACATAAGTGCGCCAGAGGTTTTCCCTTTATACCTTATTTAAATACAGGTGCAGCAAATTGAGCCAGTTTCTCAGCGGACGTTTTCTCGACATCCGCATGCAAGCTGTTGCCGTGCGCATCCATCGTTACGATAGCCGCGAAGCCGTTCACTTGCAAGTGCCACATTGCTTCTGGAATACCGAATTCCATGAAGTCAACACCGTTTACTTTTTTGATGCAGCGTGCATAGTATTGAGCTGCCCCACCAATTGCATTGAGGTAAACAGCGCCATGCTCATTCAATGCTTTCAGTGTTTTCGCACCCATTCCGCCTTTTCCGATAACGGCACGGATTCCGAATTTCTTGATGATTTCGCCTTGGTACGGCTCCTCACGAATGGAGGTAGTCGGACCAGCCGCTTTTACATGCCATTCGCCCTCTTGATCCTTCAGCATTACTGGACCGCAATGGTAGATGATGCCACCATTCATGTCCACTGGACAGTCATGATCCATCAGGTAGCTATGCAGCGCGTCGCGTCCTGTGTGCATTTCGCCGTTGATGATAACCACATCGCCCACTTTCAGGCTGCGGATTTGTTCTTCCGTGATCGGCGCTTGAAGAACCACTTCACGAGGTTCATCGTCTGTTTCGTCCGAAGCTGCTACTGGCGTCAAGTCCATCGCCACTTCTTCATCTTTATACAGATAACGAAGGATTTCGCCAGTCTCCGGGTTCAGGCGAACACCTTGACGGCGGAATGCCCAGCAGTTGTATGCAACGGATACGAAGAAGCTCGCTGGCAGGCGGTTTTCCACGCCGATTTTACAGCCCAAGAGGGTAGCGTTTCCGCCAAAGCCCATGGTTCCGATTCCGAGTTGGTTTGCTGTTTCCATGATGTAGTCTTCTAATGCAGCCAGATCAGCAATTGGATTGACATCGTCCACTTTGCGGAACAATTGATGCTTCGCCAGTGCATAACCGGAAGTGCGATCGCCACCGATTCCTACGCCGATGAAGCCGGCACTACAGCCTTGTCCTTGCGCTTGGTATACCGCGTGCAGAATGCACTTGCGAATGCCATCCAGGTTGCGGCCCACTTTGCCCAGGCCTTCGAGCTCACAGGGCAGGGAGTATTGGATGTTCTTGTTCTCACAGCCGCCGCCTTTGAGAATCAGCTTGATTTCGATTTCATTCTCTTCCCATTGCTCGAAGTGAATGACAGGAGTACCTGGTCCGAGGTTGTCCCCTGTGTTTGCACCCGTCAAGGAATCTACAGAGTTGGAACGAAGCTTACCTGTTTTGGTTGCTTCTGCAATCATTTCTTTGATTGCTTGTTTAATGATCAGTTGGTTGACTCCAACCGGAGTTTTCACTTCGAATGTAGGCATACCTGTATCTTGACAGATCGGAGAAACATTTTCTTCTGCCATGACGACGTTTTGCGCAATCGTAGACAAAGACAGCGCTGCACGAGTGCCAAGATCCTCGTTCACTTTAGCTGCATTGACGGCACGACGCACATCTGGTGGTAGATTCGTAGAAGTATCCGTGATCAGTTCCAGAATGCTTTGCTTCAAGTTTTCCATCTATGACGCCCCTTTTGACGTAGTGGTGTAAATGGTAGCATAAACCGCCTATTATTATAGCACACGCTCCCCCACCTGTCCGTAGATTGCTGCCCAAAGAGTGTGTGAAACATTCCGTAAACGTGCGTCGTCTTATTACCGACAACAAATTTTGGCAAGAAGCAGATATGAGGGGGATCAAAATGAAAAGAACATTTACCGGGCTTCTCGCATCCGTAACGGTGGTGGCCGCTATACCCTTCCTGTTCACGACGGGTACAATCGCGGAGCCAACCGTTCAAGCCGCATCTACAGAAGAGTTGCCAGTAGTCGGTTCCTATGCGGGGCTAAAAAAGCTCATCCAATCATCAGACCTGGACAGCTATCATTACGCCACCATGGAAACGAGTACCGCTATGCCAGTAGCAGCACCCAGCACAGCCAATAAAGTAGCGGACACATCTAGCGGCGCTGTTCGCGGTGATTTTTCCACAACGAACACACAAGTGCAGGGCGTCGATGAAGCAGATATCGTAAAATCAGACGGCACTTATCTTTATCAATCCACGCAAAATGAAGTGCGCATCATCAAAGCGTATCCAGCCACCGAGATGAAGGTCGCAAGCCGTATCAGCTATGACAATGGAAAATTCGTACCGCAAGAAATGTATGTAGACGAACGCAGACTCATCGTAATCGGGCAAGCGGATGAGACGATCTCCTATCCTCCTGGTCCTGCTTCCAAAAGAGGCATCCCCCGTTTTCAAGGCATGCAGTCCGTGAAAACCATGATCTACGATATTACGGACAAAAAACAACCTCGGCTCATTCGTCAATTGGAGCTGGAAGGCCAGTACATGTCGTCCCGCAAAATCGGCGCGAGCTTGTACGTGACAGCCAACCATTACATGGATACGTATCGTATCATGCAAGAGAAAACAGAAGTGCCAGGTCCAACGTATAAAGACAGCGCCCATCATAACCAATACCAAACCATTCCGTACAGCGAGATTCGTTACTTCCCGGATCACTTTCGTCCAGAGTATTTGATCGTCGCTGGCGTGAATCTGGATGACGCGAAACAAAAGATGTCACTGAATACGTATCTTGGTGCTGGCGAGAACATCTATGCATCCACCAAAAATCTGTATGTAGCCGTCACCCAGAACAATGCCCAGCCAGTAGCCGTTAAGCAAAAAGGAGTGACAACTCCTTTGATTGCACCTCCCATTGAGTCAGATACAACCATTTACCGTTTTGCCATGAACAAGGGAGACATTCGGTATACAGGAAAAGGGTCGGTGCCTGGACGCATTCTGAACCAGTTTTCCATGGATGAAAACGACGGTTATTTCCGAATTGCCACCACGAGCGGTGACATGTGGCGAGACGATGAGCTTACGTCAAAAAACAACTTGTATGTTCTGGACAACAAACTCGAGGTATTTGGCAAGCTGGAAGGCATCGCTCCAGGAGAACGCATTTACTCTGTCCGTTTCATGGGAGATCGTGCCTACATGGTCACCTTCAAAAAAGTCGACCCGCTGTTCGTTCTCGATCTGAAGAAGCCTTCTGCTCCAAGCGTACTAGGTGCCCTCAAAATTCCAGGTTACAGCGACTATTTACACCCGTATGATGAAAACCATATCATCGGTTTTGGCAAAGAAGCAGAATCAGATAAAGACTGGGCGTACTACCAAGGGATGAAAATTGCCCTCTTTGACGTCAGTGATGTAACCAAACCGAAGGAAAAGTTCAAGACTGTTATCGGGGACAGAGGAACGGACTCCGAGCTGTTGCGCAATCACAAGGCTCTGCTGTTCTCCAAAGAAAAAAATCTGCTAGCCTTCCCTGTATCCGTTCACGAACGTACGGCTGAACAAAAAGCCAAAAACGATATGCGCGAGTACGGCCACTTTACTTTCCAAGGTGCCTATGTTTATCAGCTCGATCTGAAAAAAGGTTTTCAACTGACAGATCAGATCACCCATCTGTCGAAGGAAGATGTCGCGAAAGCAGGCGAAGGCTGGTACGACAGCTCCAGTAATATTAAACGGATACTCACGATTGGCGACACGCTCTATACCGTTTCCGACGATTATCTCAAAACGCAGCAACTCTCTTCCCCCCAAAAAGAGAATATCTTGCCATTGACGAAATAGCGGTAATGCTCTGTCATGCGGACAGGTTCTGTGCTAAGATGGGGTAATAGATGCAGCGTAAATAGAGAGGGTGTCACTACGTGGAGTATTTGAGTTTTAATTTGACATCAACGCTGGCAGGGATTGCGGCTGTGCTGCTGGTTATGTTTATTCGCCTGCACTGGCCCTTCCGCTTTCAGTACATGGCCAATCTTTTCAAACGACGTTTGAATATTCGATTGCGCTGGCTGGAGGCTTCCTATCGGAAGAACCGTTCCCGTGCTGTCGCTATGCTGGATAAATCAACCCATGAGATCATGCTTGGCAATTATGAAATGGCCGAAAAATATATCGTTCAAGGAATCAACGTTTGCAAAGAACGACCAACGTTATTCAATCAAGCGATGATTCACTACTTGTTTTACAACCTGGCGATCGTTTACTATTCATCTGAACGATACAACGAATCATTGGAAGTGGCGTTTCGTATTTACCAGCGTGATCAAGGAATGACTGATTCCTTAGCTCTTATTGCATGCTCGCACGCCCGCCTGGGTGAAGTAGAGAGTGCGATAGAAGCTTACCAGCTGATCGCAAGCAAACGATCGGCAAAAGACTGGAAGCTCTTCTGCTTGGCAGAGATTGAAGCTGCCAAAGGAAATTACGAGCGAGCCCTCTCCCATCTGAAGCAATTGATGGACAAATCAGCCAGTCTTTTGCATCTGAATCACACCGTACTGGAAAAACGCTTGGAAGAGTGGAAAAAAGCCTCTACACAAGCCAGCTAATCGATTGACGACCGCACATTGCTTTATGTGTGCGGTTTTTATTTTCCGGTCTCCGTAACGCTGCTCTATACACAGTCGTATTACTATCAAGAAAGTGAGGTATTTTTCATGAAAAAATTCAATGTATCTATACTTGCTGCCTCAGCACTTGTACTCGGTCTCGCTGTAGCGGGCTGTACACCTGGAAAAGATTCTGCTTTCTCTGCGGATAACCCTGTTGCCAAAATAGGTAATGTGACGATCACTCAAGAACAAATGTACGACAAGTTGAAAAAAGATGCTGGTAAGCGTGTCATGGCTGATATCATCACCTTGGAGCTGTACAAGCAGGAAGGCGCTGCACAAGGAGTCACTGTAACTGATCAAGAACTCGATGCGCGCGTGAACCCAGTTAAAGAAAAAATGGGATCACCAGAGCGATTCCAACAGTATTTGGATGATAAGCAAATGACTGAGCAAGAGCTCCGTGAGGGCGTGCGTGCTGTCATGCTGCGGGACAAGCTGTTCGAGAAGGCTAATCCGATCACTGAAGAACAAATTAAAGAATACTATGAGAAAAACAAAGATAAGTTCGAGGGAACATTTGAAGAAGCTCGCCCGAAAGTGATCGAAAAAGTAAAAACCAGAAACAAACGAAATAATATGGATAAATGGATCGATGAATTGTATAAAAAACACAACGTTCAAATCCTCGATAAAGATTTAGAAAAAGAAAAAGAAGTGGAAGAAGAAGAAACAACAACTTCCAGCAAGTAATGCAAAAAGACTTGTGCAAGCCGGCAGTACGCGGCACACAAGTCTTTTTTCGTTACGAACGGGCAATCGCAATCAACTCTTGCAGAAACACCTTAATTTCGCCTTGAAGAATGGGGCCATGACCAGTCGCTAAATACTCAATGGGCCAATCCTGCAAAATCTCCAAGCCCTCCGTAAACTCCACCGCTCGCTCCGGTTCACGTGCTACCCATTGCTTCAAGTGTTCTTGATAAGCTGTCCGACAGTCCACTTCTCCGCCAACGATTTGGCCGAGTTCTGTGTTTTCAAAGCACAAATGATCGCCGACAAAGCATATTTTCGACTGGGGATCAAAGAAGGCAACTGAGCCTTCTGTATGAAAAGAAAGCTGTCGGAAACGCAGTGAAGGCAGATCTCCCCCACTCCCTGTAAACGTATGGCCGAATAGCGTCTGTGAAAAATCGTCCAGTTCGTAATAATCTTCGAGGTGAATCCAATTGTTTCGAGAAGGGAACATATCGGCATTTCCAATATGATCAGCATGTCGATGAGTGAAGTAGACATATTCCGTTCGCTCTGGCTTGACCCCGATCTCTTCCAACGCCTGTTGAAAAAATGAGCGTTGCTTACGCTGGTGAGAATCAATCAATACAAAGGCATTCCCTTGTTTGATCACATAGCTGTTCACGTAGCTATTCCACGCTTCCTCATAGGTGATGATCGCCCAGGTGGAGTCTGTGATTGGTGCAATCACATTGTTCATGCCTCCATCTCTCCTCTCCTCCCAGATACCATTTCTTATTGCTATTATACACAATCCTGCACAACCGTGCTGACTCGTGCCCAAACTTATCCTACACGATCAAACAGTCGCCTCTTCGCCTAAGCTTACCCAAGATCTTCCTTGCGAGCGTTGAATATGAACAGGTACACCGAAAAAGCTTGTCAGACGCTCAGCCGTTAAGACCTCATCTGTTTTTCCAACCTGGTCTACTTCCCCCGCTTTTAGCAGCAAGGTATGCGTGAAGCAAGGCAAAATTTCTTCAATGTGATGGGTGACATAAAGAAGAGTGGGCCCGTTTGGCTGTTTGGCGATTTGTTCAATCATGGCCAACAGCTGTTCTCTTGAAAGCAAGTCCAGTCCAGTGCAAGGCTCGTCTAGGATGAGTAACTGAGGGGAAGCCATCAATGCACGAGCAATCAGCACTTTTTGTCTCTCCCCTTGCGATAAAGCGGCAAAACGTCTGTTTTTCAATGCACGGCATCCAAATGTATCGAGTAAGTCCGACGCTTTCTCTACGTCCGCCTCCTCTGGAACGGAATACAAGCCGATGGTTGCCTCCCGTCCACTCAAGACGACACGGAGTGCGGTTTCATGCTCGTGAAGCTGTGCCATCAACGCCGTGCTTACCCAGCCGATTGATTTACGCACCTCGCGTAAGTCGACTGTTCCGTAAAGATTACCTAATACACTGACCTCCCCCTTTGTCGGCCACACATAACCACAAATGATATTCAACAGACTGGTTTTACCAGAGCCGTTTAAACCGACTAAACACCAATGCTCCCTGTCTTGCACTTGCCAGGCAATGTCTCGCAAAATGGTTGTTTCATCTCTTTGCCAGGTAACCTTTCTCACATCAATGATCATGCTTTCTCCACTCCTGACTCTCACAGTTGTATGTGAAAAGAACCTCCATGGCATATGGAAGCACACGGAGGCCCTAACACAAAAACAGTTTCGTTAAAATTTGCCTTGAATCTTGAATACAATCTCCGCAAACAACGTAGCGAATAGGAACGTACCTGTAAAGACGACGAGAGACACGACTACGATACGCCAGCTAAGCTGTTTGAATAGATGAACGTCTTTTCCGAGTGACAGACCTGCATACGCGAGAATCGGCGTGGCCAATGCAAGCAGATTGATCTTGGCAATCGCAGCAGCCGTATATTCGTTCCCTGGAAAAAACGGGGAGGTCGCAAGCATCGCAAACAAAGAGATCCATACAATGACGGGAGATTTGAACGGAAGAATGCGAGTGAAGCCCATTCCGATCAACGTAATGACCGCCAAGAGCAAAATACCTGGCAAAGATTCCATGAATGGTACTTTATAACCGATCCAGTTACCAATGAGAGCAATGAAGCCAATGATAAAAATCGTCAAGATCTGATTCATGCGCTTTTTCTCCCCCCTTCTGCTGCAGAAGAAGCGCCTTTGCGTCCAATGATAGGCTCAAGCCATGCGTACAGCTTTTGTGTGACCGGCAAGGAGAAGAAGATACATACGTACGTTCCGACGATACTCATCATCAAGTTTGCCGCTCCGGAATAAAAGGCAATGTCTTTTTGCGCTTCTGGGAAAATAACAGCCAATGAGCCTGTTGCTGCTGCCATCATGCTACCGGAACCAACTGCGGCTCCCATCGCCAGAGAAATCGGGTGAAACACCCCGCTGCTTCCTAAAATACTTGCAAGAATCGACATATAAATGGCACCAAACAAGGTTCCGCAAATATATACACCCAGCGCGCCGCGAGCTTCGGCAGAGTTTGCTCCAAACTTATCAACAATGATTGCCAAGTTTGGCTCACGGTCGAGAGAATAAGTAGCCCCAATTGCTTCACGCTTCAGACCTAGCCACAATGCGATTGGTAGACCAAATGCGATTGTCCCTACAATGTGTCCCATCTCTTGGACGATCAAGGATACACCAGAACCGAGCAGCTTAGGCAGCTCAGGACCGATATTGGCTCCCAGCTTCGCAATAAAGATCAAAAACGAAACACCCAAAATATTGGCTGCGACGTTCATTTCTTTTTCACTCAAAAATTTAAACTTAGGCCAGCTAATTGCCCCACCTAAAACGAGCGCGTAGAGCATCGGAAACAGAGCGATAACCCCGATGCCAATACTGATTTTCTTTGTCCCGATAAATTCTGTCAATGCGACGAGAATCAGTACGAGAAAATGCAGCTTGTACTCATTGACGCGTGCCTCTGCCATACAACATCCCCCTCATTCTATCTCGCTCTACTCCATGACGACTTTTTGAGCTGCTCGAACAAACAATTCCACGCCGCGTACCATTGCATCCTCATCAAAATCAAAGCGTGGATGATGGTGCGGATACGTAAAGCCTTTGTCTGGATTGCCAGCGCCCAATTGAATAAAACAGCCTGGAGCTTTTTTCAAATACTCAGAGAAATCTTCACCTGGCATCAAAGGATCAATGTAAATAATCTCTTCTTCTCCCCAACGCTCGCGGATCGTATCCTCCATCAGCTTGGTCACCTGCTTGTCGTTGACAACCGATGTGTAGCCATGCGAGAACGTCAATTCATAACTTGCGCCATGCGCTTCCGTAATTCCTTTAACAATTCGTTCAATCCACATTGGAATATTTTTGCGAATCTCCGCATCGAAGCAGCGCGTGGAGCCCGTCAGTGTCATCGAATCTGGAATGATGTTATAAGCTGTCCCTGCATTCAGCATCGTCACCGAAATAACGACCTTGTCCAACGCACTGACGTTGCGGGATACAATTTGTTGTAGGCCAGTAATAACCTGTGCCCCAATGACGATCGGGTCAACCGATGCTTCTGGTTGCGAGGAGTGCCCGCCTTTTCCTTGAATCTTGATATCGAAGCGATCTGTCGATGAAGTAAGTGCCCCGTACAGTACGCCAAATTTCCCGACAGGCATGTACGATGCCAAATGAATGCCGATAATCGAATCCAGTCCGTCCGCTGCACCAGCTCTTACGATTTCAGCAGCCCCACCCGGCGGCAGCTCCTCGGCATGCTGGAAGAAGAAACGAACCTCACCTTTGATTTGATCCTTGTACTGGGACAAAATTTTTGCGGCTCCCAACAGCATCGCTGTATGACCGTCATGTCCGCACGCGTGCATCACGCCAGCTTTTCCTGATGCATATGGCACATCATTTTCTTCATGGATGGGGAGAGCATCAATATCAGCGCGAATGCCAAGAACTTTTCCTGGCTGTGATCCGATCAGTCGAGCGACCACACTCGTTTTGGTTGGCCGCGAAAGCTCCAAATTCCCGAAAGATTCCAACGTTTCGTAAATAAATTGAGACGTCTTCTCCTCTTCAAAAGACAATTCTGGATGCTGATGGAGATATCGTCGCCATGAGACTACCTGCTCAGCTACTTCATCCGCCCATTTCTTCGTTTCCAAACTCACACAATCACTCCTTTTTCTGCTTTTTTCCTCAACATTTTCCGAGTCAGTTAAGTTTAACTAAAAAAAATATCGTTTTGTGAATTCTATCACGGAACGATGAAAATAACAAATGTCCATTCCACAAGGACAAAACTGTCGAATCTACATCTGTAGCTGTTTATTTATTTGTTATTTTAGAATTTTCCATCGATAATGTCCATGTAAAATATACTATTTGGAACAATAAAAACATTTATGCTGCTAGATTGGGAGCTTTTCTAGAGAAAAGCCCTTGTCCCTATTCTACATTTACTGCAAAAACGACAAAGCGATTCGAAAATTGCCCCAGCCACATTTCTCCATTCCCTACCATCACTCCTTGATCATTGACAAACGTATCCGTTACCTTTTGCTGTAAAAAAGCTTCCTTTACCTTCTCCGTGATGACTCGATCATACTCTTCCAAAAATTGCTGCTCATCTCGGATAAAATGACTTTTTCCGTCTTTGTTCACACGCAGTGGATACCTGATATGCTTGGCTACTTCTGTCTTGTCATTTTTTTTGACCGCTTCTTGAAGTTTTCCAAAAAAGGCTTCAAATGCGCCTGCATTTGTAATACCCGCGACTTCATACCGATTCGAGGAATTTCCTTCACGCGCATATCCGTCATATCCGTCATACCCACTCACCTGTGGAACCAAACTCGTCATTGCTTGAGCCATCAGCGCGATTCCCATCGCAAGCAACATCCATCTCATTCTTTTCATCGCGTTCCTCCCATATGTATTGCTATTTCCTTCCTACTGATAGCTTTTCGTCCTCTGCCATTCGTTATGCAAAACCGCCTTCAACGAAAAAAAGCCCCTATGCCCATACTGACATAAGGGAGGCTCTTCACTTTCCGTGAAACGGAACTTCTTTTCCATTAGGAGTCCCGAAATTTCGCTTCCTGACGCTTAATGTCTTCCTCCGAATTGCCCAGCGCAGCTTGCGGGCCCTTGAAATGCTTCCTGTAATAAGCCAAATCCATGATCAGAAGCACCAAAAACATGGCTATCAAGGCGTACCCAGCTGTCTGATTGGGTGGAATCACCATCATAATCGAGATGAAAATGATCCAAATCAAGCTCAACACATTAATGGGTTTACTCCAGTTCCCCAAATGCCAGGGACCGTAATGCTTCCGCTGAAAAAGTCCTCGCGATTCCGCCCGGAGCTTGAGGTACAACGGAATCCCGTAGGCGACATAAAGCCCAACGACACTAACCGCAGTAAGAAATGCCAAGGTCGTATACGTCGTGTTCGGATTGATGCTTTTCACGATGTAATCGAACAAGGCAAGCGCAAAAGAAAGAATGATAACCAGCCAAATTGCTTTTGCCGGCGTTCTGTACTTGGTCGATATTGCTGCCCACTGGTGGCTCCACGGCATTCCTTTGTCACGTGAAAATGCATACAGCATTCGCGAAAAGGAAGTAATGGACGCCAAGCCACAGAACCACATCGCAAAGGTAACCAGCCACAGCACGACCGAACCAAATGTGCCGCCTAATGCCTCGCTAATCACATAAATAAATGCATTTTCCGCTTCACTCGCAGCCGCTGCGTTTTTGATGGATAAGGTGACAAAAGCAAGCATGATGAATCCAAAAATAAAGGAAAAGGCCACAGACGTATAAATCCCCCAAGCAGCACGAACCCGCGGGTTAATCGTTTCTTCAATCGTATGTGCCGATGCATCATAGCCAGTAAACGTCCACTGCGCTTGTAACAACCCAATTAAAAAAGCAATCGCGTACGGTTTGTCTGAAAAAGTTTGACCGACCTGAAAGAGGTAATCAAGTGGTTGCAAATCATGACGGGAGAAAAAGACGAGGCTGCCGACGAGTATGACGACGACGCCAATATGGTACCAAGCGGAGAAGTCATTTAACCGGGCAACGAGTCGAATTCCAATGTGGTTAAATGTACCGTGCAAAAGGAGTGTGATCCCGAACAGGATTAACGTCGTCGTTTCTGTTGAGGTATAACCAAACGCACTCGCGAGCAGCGGGTCCGCAAACAAAGAGAACGAATAGTCAATGCCTGCGACAATCCCGATTTGGCCGATGAGATTGATCCACGCTGTGTACCAGCCCCACCGTTTGCTACCTAATATTGCTGCCCAGTGATACAACGCTCCGGCTGTAGGGATTGCAGATGCAAGTTCAGACATCGATGCTGCAATCAGGATGACGAATAACGCTACCAAGGTCCATCCGAAGCCCATCATGCCAGAACCGCCATACAGTAATCCGTGCCCGTACAAGGATACTGCACCTGTCAAAATAGATATAATCGAAAATGAGATCGCAAAGTTCGAAAAGCCACCCATATCCCTCAGTAATTCCTGCGCATAACCAAACTTGTTCAGGTCTCTCTTGTCCTCGAGCAATTGCTGTTCTTTTTCCTGCTGCATTTCGTTATCCCTCCCTCTCTGCTTGGGAACCGATAAAGCTCTCATGCGCGCTTTCATCAAATTGCCGGACGCTTTCGTTTGCCCGATACCCAATGGCAATCGCAACTCCAATGGTAAACAGCAATAAGACGACACCTAGAGCCAGCATACTCTCCCTCCTTTCGTCCTAGATGCAATTCCTTGACAAGTTCGCAGGAATAGTACATTTTACGTGACAATTTGACAGCTATACCACCTCATTTGGCTGGCCGATGCAAAACAAAAGAGCAACTCATGTGAGCTGCTCCTCTTGTTTAACTCGCGCCTTTTTGGGCTTGCAAATAAAGCGCTACGTCTTCACTCGGTAACGGTCTGCTGAATAAATAGCCTTGCACTTCTTCACACAGATGCTCTTGCAAAAACGCAAGCTCTTCCTTCGTCTCGACCCCTTCCGCAATCACATGCAGTTGCAAATGATGCGCCATGGAAATAATCGTGGACACGATGGCCTGATTGGAAGGCTGTTCGATCAGGTCGCGCACAAACGAGCGATCTATTTTCAAACGATTTAACGGAAATTCTTTCAGATAGTAGAGAGAACTGTAGCCCGTTCCAAAATCATCAATCGCAACGTGCACCCCTAATTGCTTCAGTTCCTTAAGTGCCTGTGTGGCGCGTTGGACGTCGATCATGCTGCTTTCTGTGATTTCCAGCTCCAAGTATTCCGGTGCTAGCCCTGTCTGGTGCAGAATCTCAGCGACCATCAGGGTAAAGTCTTGTTTGAGGAATTGCCGCGCAGATAGATTAACGGCTACTCGAAGCGGCATGAGTCCCTGTTCTTGCCATTGCTTGTTCTGTTTGCAGGCCGTTCGCAGCACCCATTCTCCAATCGGTACGATCAATCCGGTTTCTTCTGCTACAGAGATGAACTGGTCTGGCAAAAGCAAGCCTCGTTCAGGATGGTCCCAACGAATCAACGCTTCTACACCAACGATTGCGCCTGATTTGGCACTTACCTGTGGCTGGTAATGCAATAAAAATTCTTGCCTGGCCAAAGCGCGATTCAATTCATTTTGAATCTTCATTTTGTCATTCACTGCTTGCTCCAGATTCGGTACATACAGGTGGAAACTGTTCTTCCCTTTGTCTTTGGCTGCATACATCGCCGCATCTGCGTTACGCATCAAGACACTTCTGTCTTGCCCATCCTCTGGATATCGAGAAATCCCGATACTCGTCGTTATGTACAGCTCGTGCCCATGGATAAAAAATGCCTGTTCAATCCTTTGGTTGATTTCATTCGCCATGGAAGATACTTCTTTTTCCGTGACATCCGTAAGAATCACCATGAATTCGTCTCCGCCAAGCCTGCTCACCGTTCCTCTTTCACCCACACAATCCTGCAATCGCAAGGAGGCTTCCTGGAGTAACAGGTCACCAAAATCATGCCCCAAGGAATCGTTTACCAGCTTGAAATGGTCAAGATCCAGAAACAACACGTATACTTGCTGATCCGTTTTTTGTGCCTCCATGATCACCTGATCCAGTTGCTGTTCAACAAAACGGCGATTCGGCAAACCAGTCAACGAATCGTGGAAAGCGAGATAATTGATTTTTGCCTCGTATTCTTTCTTATTGGTAATGTCTCTCACAATCACAAATACGCCCGTAATCTGCTGATCGACAAATACGGGGGTATGGGTCATATTCAGATGAAGCTGATGACCCTCGCACGTGGTCAAGGTAATCTCGTAGTTACGCGCCTGACCTTGCACTGCATTAGCAAAATGTGTCGATATGAGCTCGGCATCTGTTGCAGCACACATCGTCATTAATTTTTCGAGTGGCAAGCTCTGCTCCTTTGTCAATCGCATCGCCGCAGGATTCATGACGCTTTGGCTACCATCGATCGAGTAAAAGATCACCCCGTCATAATTGTGCTCAAATAGCGATTTATAGCGTTGATCACTTTCTAGCACGCGCAAGGTCTTCCCTGCGAATTGCTTGTCCACGTATACAGAAGCCAATGTAACGACCAGAATCAACACGATGACAATGCCAATCATGGTAGCAATCAGCCCCGAATCATCATGTGAGATCACTGCGATTGTCATGTGCTCGTGAGCGATGAATGTGGTGGCGTACATACCAGTGTAATGCATACCGGTAATGGCTGCCCCCATCAACAGCCCTGCAAAAATTTTACGCCAGAGACCTTCTACTGGGTCCACCGAACGCAATTGAAACGTAAAAATCAACGCTAC
Source organism: Brevibacillus sp. DP1.3A (assembly GCF_013284245.2). NCBI lineage: Bacteria > Bacillati > Bacillota > Bacilli > Caryophanales > Paenibacillaceae > Brevibacillus > Brevibacillus sp. DP1.3A. The sequence continues at coordinate 4,413,343 of NZ_CP085876.1, forward strand.
CATCGAAACCAGGATGGCAACAAAAATGGATACGGTAAACCATCGCCAATCGTACAGAATAATGGCGTTCATCATCATCGCCGCCATCCCTGTATAATGCATTCCGGCGATACCAGACCCAATGACAACTGATCCTGTTACTACCCTCGTTTTGGACATGGACTGCTCGCTCACAATCCATAATGTGATCGCTGATGATAAAACCGCCAAAACAATCGAGAAAAATACAATCAGGTTATCATACTGGACGGCAATCGGCAGATGCAAAGCAAGCATGGCAACAAAATGCATAGCCCAAATACCAAGCCCCATGGAGACGGCTCCAGCACATAACCAAAACACACGTCCCCTGCCTTTTGCATAATGGAGACGTGCGCCTAGATCTAATGCTGTGTATGACGCCATTGCTGAAATAAAATAGGAGAGAAAAACCAGAGTCATACTATAGGATTGGTCAAGACTATTCATTGCATTCTCCTTCAAAAACCTCTACCGATGTCTACTCACAAGGAACGTCCGCACTTTTAGGGATTGTTTATCGACGTGCCTGTGACATTCTCCCATCTTATCCGTTTTATAATTCTCTGGCAAGAAGCCGACGACGTTCCCGTTTTGGAGATACTACAAAGGAATGCTGCTGCAAAGGAGGGAGATTTCCTTGATCCGTATGGGCTATGCCTGCATCAGTGTAAAGACGAAAAACAATCCAAACAAAAAAACGACGGTTGCCCAAGTAAATAAATTAGATCCCCAAGCTCGGTTAAAAAAGCTGCGACAAGTTATGCAGGTAAACTTTTTCAATTTAATGGATTTGCTTGCTTATAATGTAGAAAATCATATCTTTGTGTATCGACTTCCTTCTGAATTTGTTCCACTGGCTACTCATCCAGTAGCAGCTGAATGGGATTGGGCAAAAGAATTCGCATGGGACTTCCAAAAGGCAGGGAATTATATCCGCAATCATGGCATTCGTTTGACAGCTCATCCCGGACATTACAGCATATTGAACAGCGACAAGCCTTCTGTGCTGGAATCGACGATTGCCGATTTTTCCTACCATGCAAAAGTGTTTGATTTACTGGGGCTCGACGATAATTCCGTCTTGGTAACGCACGTGGGAGGAGTATACGAAGACAAGGCCTCTTCTCTCGATCGTTTTGCATCCAACTTCGAGCAGCTTCCTGAAAACGTCAAACGTCGTTTAGTTGTGGAAAACGACGACATGTCTTTTACCATGCGCGAGGTACTGGAGCTATGCGAACGGATCGGTGTGCCGATGGTGCTCGATATTCACCACCATAACTGCCATTCTGATGGCGAAGATTGGACCGAATACCTTCCCCGGATTATTCAAACCTGGGGAGAGCGCACACCGAAAATGCACATGTCCTCGCCTAAGTCAGCAAATGACTTTCGCGCTCATGCAGACGATATTGACCCAGACGCGTTCCTTACATTTGTCAGTGCGCTAGCAGATTACAATGTGGACATTATATTGGAATGCAAAAACAAAGATGATGCCTTGCTTACTTTAAGGCGCGAGTTAAAGAAAAAAGGAGTCGCTGTTGAGGCATTTACGAATTGAGTTTGGAAAAGGACGCCGCTTAATTAGCTGGCGTCCTTCCTCAAGTGCTTCAAAATGAACATCCGCAGCCACGCCCTCGTCTATGACCCCGTCTACGTCCGCAATTGCATCCGGCCGAGGAGCTACTGCCACCCGAAGATGAAGATGATGAGCCCCGACCAAAGGAACTGCTACCGTCATTCCATAATTGACAACGGTCATGATAATGATGCATTCTCCGTTCATGGTGCTTGTAATGTCTGCGGTATTCCATGTATTTGCGGCGATTTTCACCATGCTCCTCGCATTTGTGGCGGAAGTACTGCATCCGATCCATATGGAACTGGAATTTGAACAAGTACATCTCCAGATCCCTTCCTATGTTCTCATTCGGTCGCGCATTCGGCCTGACATTCGGTCTGATATTTGGTCTAATATTTGGTCTGATATTCGGTCTTAGATTTGGCATCATGTTTGGACTTTCATTCGGCCGCACATTTGGTCTGACATTTGGTCTTACATTTGGCCTCATGTTTGGACTTTCGTTTGGCCTTACGTTCGGTCTGACATTTGGTCTCATGTTTGGACTTTCATTCGGTCGCACGTTTGGTCTCATGTTTGGACTCTCATTCGGTCGCACGTTTGGTCTCACATTGGGTCTGACATTTGGCATCATGTTTGGACTCTCATTTGGCCTTACATTCGGTAAAGTGTTAGGCATAGGGTTTGCGGGCATCCGGTTCGGTGGCATTGGCATTGGATTCGACGGTTTGAGGTTTGGTGGCATCGGATTTGGAGGCATTGGATTGGACGGCTTGAGATTTGGTGGCATGGGATTCGCTGGCATCCGATTTGGCGGCATTACGTTTGGCACGTTCGGGTTAGCCAAATTGGGAGCTGGCATGATCGGTTTTTGCGGCATTGGGCGAGCAGGAATAGAATGATTCGGATTGATTGGACTTTCCGACTTGGGCTTTTCAGGAGAAGGCTTCATAGGTGACGGCATCGATGGAGACGGCAATGGCATCGCTGAAGAAGGCGGTTTCGGCATTTCTTTAGGACGCCTTGGGAGTGCGGTAGGCATAGGCGGCATCTTACGTCGCTTTTCCACGGAATTCTACACGTCCTTTCGGATGAACTAACACAGTACATGGTATGACATTTATCCAACTCGAGAGACGACTCTCGCCCAGTTTGAAAAAATGGACTAAGCCCGTTTTTTGCTCTCTAGGGAAGCCGCCGTGACAAGATCATCTTGACTGCACGTAGGCATTTGATACAATGATAACAATAGCTAAAATAATCAGACAGTTGCAAATGAACGAAAGTGAGGAAGAACGTATGCCGCGACAAATGCAGGCTTACACGTTTTCATCCAATCACATACATGCTTTCGAGCGAGGGGTTAGGATATGATGTCCTAACCCCTCGCTCTTTTCGTTCTCTGCTCTGCTAAAGGAGGAAATTACTGATGAATCAGCAAGTAAACGTTGTAAAAGTAGATGGGGATCAATTGCGTATCGAAGATGTTGTTTCCATTGCAAGAAGCGCCACCCACGTCCAATTGACCGAAGAAGCATTGCATCGTGTTCGTGCTTCACGTGCCATGGTGGAGCGAATGGTATCGCAGCAGGAAGTCGTATACGGAATCACCACTGGCTTCGGAAAATTCTCCGATGTCATGATCCACGACGAGGACGTAAGCAAGCTACAAGAAAATTTGATTATGAGTCATGCTTGCGGGATGGGCGACCCTTATGCCGTTGAAGTTGTCCGTGCGATGATGGCTTTGCGCATCAATGCATTGGCAAAGGGTTATTCGGGAATACGAGAAGAAACATTGCTTCAGCTTGTAGAACTATGCAATCGAGGGGTTCATCCGATTATTCCTCAACAAGGTTCCCTTGGTGCAAGCGGCGACCTGGCCCCTCTCGCTCATATGGTACTGGTCATGCTCGGTAAAGGTGAAGCGCTCGTCAATGGCAAGCGGCTATCCGGAAAAGAAGCACTGAATGAAGTGGGGCTTTCCCCTATTCGACTGGAGGCTAAAGAAGGTCTGGCTCTGATTAACGGGACACAGGCGATGACTGCACAGCTTTGCCTCGCCTTGTATGATTCGCGAGTTCTGCTTGAAAGCGCTGAATTGATTGCGGCGATGACGATTGAAGCGCTGCGTGGAATTCCAAAAGCCTTTGATCCACAGCTCCATCTCGTCCGCCCGCATCCAGGACAGCAGGAGTCAGCAAAGCGCTTGCTCCAGCACTTATCCGGCAGCAAACGTACAACTGCGCAGGGTGAGCTACGCGTCCAAGATCCATACAGCCTTCGTTGCCTCCCGCAAGTGCATGGTGCAACTCGTGATACGCTGGAGTATGTATGGACTACGGTAACACGCGAATGCAATAGCGTCACCGATAACCCTATTCTTTTCACAGAAACAGGCGACGTCATCTCCGGCGGGAATTTCCATGGTCAGCCAATGGCATTCGCAGCTGATTTTCTTGCCATTGCCATAGCTGAGCTGGCAAATATTTCCGAAAGACGCACAGAACGTCTCGTCAACCCACAGCTAAGTGGTCTACCCGGATTCTTAACCGAAAATGGCGGACTCCATTCTGGATTTATGATTACGCAATATGTAGCCGCTTCCATTGTTTCTGAAAACAAAGTGCTCTGCCATCCCGCGTCGGTCGATTCGATTCCGTCATCTGCCAATCAGGAGGACCATGTCAGCATGGGAACGACTTCTGCTCGCAAGCTTCGCACGATCGTATCGAATGTCACCAAGGTGCTTGCCATTGAATATTTGGCAGCAGCACAAGCTATCGATTTTGGCTCGGGAGATCTCGGGACAGGTACAGCGCGAGCCTATGAGCAGTTGCGCCGGGTGATTCCCCGCCTGCATGAAGACCGCGAAATGCATCCTGATCTCGTAAAGGCAGAAGAGCTGATCCAGCAAGGGACTCTCGCGTTTGTGACAGAATAATCGTTCGTGTATAGGAAGCATTGTCTTTCTCTGTTATGATGGAGCTAAGGATAAGCATTTAGAGCAAAACACTTGAAGTATGGAGGGCTGTCTCATGAAAGCAGGCAGAGAACTAGACCATCCTGAGTACCTGTTACTGTTTGATGGGGTTTGTCATCTGTGCCACGGTGCTGTACAGTTTATTTTGAAGCGTGATCCGCATGGGCACATTCACTTTGCATCCTTACAGTCAGAGAGAGCACAGGAAATTTTGTCTCATTACAAGTATCAGGAAAAAGACTTGTCATCCGTGGTCTTTATCGCCAACGGACAGCTATATACAAAATCGGATGCGATCTTGCACGTCGGTCGCAAGCTTCAAGGTGGATGGCCTCTGTTGTCAAACGTAGCTCGGCTCATCCCTAGACCTGTCCGCAATCCGATTTATGATTGGGTCGCGAGAAATCGCTATCGGTGGATGGGCAAAGCTGAACAATGCATGCTTCCTACCCCGCAGATCAGATCCCGCTTTTTGGATTAAAAGAAAAAGGAGAAGCCGTTGTCCTATCGCGGCTCCTCCTTTTTTATTCGCTGTGCCCAATCATTCGCTCTTAAATGACAATCCCTTTTCCTTCAATGCAGTCCGAAGTTTCGGCATAGATGCGGGCCCCATCCCATGATATTTCAGGATCTCTTTTTCGCTGTAGGTTGCGAGCTGTTCCAAGGAAGTGATCCCATTGTGTTCCAATGCCCTTCTTGCTGGTGCCGAGAGCAGAGAAAGAAATCCCGTGTCCGGTTTGCGTTCTTGCTCACAGATTGGACAAGTCGGACAATCACTGCTTTTCATGTATGGATGACCATTCGCGCAAGTTCTTACCATTTTTTTGGAAGTTGTCATGGCACGTATCCTTTTTAATTCGACGTCGCTTGTGGATGCTCATCGCTCACATAGTCAGCTGCTTTGGCATTTGCCTCTACCTGCGCTGGGCTCTTGCTGCCTGGGATCACGGTCGTAACAGCCGGATGCATGAGGCACCACGCCAATGCCCACTGCGCCATATCCATTCCTTCTGGAACTTCATTTTTCTTGATTTCTTCTACTTGGAGCAGCAGCTTGTTGACATGCTCCTGATCGTGTCGGTGTCGCACATCGTTTCCACCGAATACAGAACCCGGCTTGTACTTTCCGCTCAAATAACCACTCGCCAGCGGAACGCGGGCCAACACACCCAGATCTTGCTGCTGGCAAGAAGCAAAAACACCTTCTTCCGGCTTTTGATCCAAACGATTGTACACCACTTGGATTGCCTTTGCATTCACCGAAGTAGCGGCGGATGTTTGATGCATGTTGTCATTTTTCGCAATCGAGAGGCCGAGATGACGGATCGTTCCTGCCTGCACCTGTTTGTCGAGGTAAGTCCACAAGTCATCATTGTCAAAAGCCTCGTCAGGTCCCGAGTGGAATTGGTACAAGTCTATATAGTCGGTCTGCAAGGCTTCCAGCGATTTTTCCAATTGTTGCTGAACTTCAGCTGCTCCGTAATGATTGGTTCGAGAAAATTTGTCATGAAAATGATGCCCGAATTTCGTCGCCACAATCCAGTCTTCCCGGCGGCTTTTTTTCAAATATCCTCCGATAAGCTGTTCGGACAGATGATCTCCGTAGCATTCCGCTGTATCAATCAAGTTGATCCCGAGATCCTTTGCTTTGTCGAGAATCTGGTCAACAGCTTCTTGCGAGAAATCCATTCCCCACTCCCCGCCAAATTGCCAGGTACCTACACCGATTACGGATACGTTCAAGTCGGTTTTTCCTAATCTGCGGTACTTCATTGCCCGATTCCTCCTCATCATGGATAAACGAGAATCCCCTGAACGAATGTTCGCTCAGGGTGTAGACTAAAAAAATTATATGCTTTTCTCGATGTTCAATTGGCTCACAAAATCTTGCAGATTCCCTTTTCGTTCCTTGCGCATTTTCTTGCGCTCCTCCGCAGTTGCCATCAATCTCTCTTCTTCCTCTGTTTCAGGGGCAATAGCTGGCACATCAGTCGGATTCCCTTCCTCATCTAGGGCAACAAAGGTGAGAAAAGATGTCGCGGTCAAAATGCGCTTGCCGGTCTGGAGATTTTCCGAGATGACTTTTACGAAAATCTCCATAGACGTTCTGCCTGTTGACGAAACAAAAGCTTCCAGGCAGATGGAATGTCCCATTTTGACGGGAGCAAGAAAGTCAATCGAGTCAATCGATGCTGTCACAACAGGGCGACGCGAATGTCGCATCGCAGCGATTGCAGCTACCTCATCTATATAAGCCATCATCGTACCACCAAAAATAGTCCCATGGTAATTCGTATCAGATGGCTGAACCAGTGATGCCTGAATTGTACGAGATTCTTGAGTTGTCTTGATGTTCATCGCTGTTGCTCCTTTATCAATCTACTTGATGCATACTTCATCATATCACAAGGCATTTAACGTTCCAATTGATAGCTGATCGCAAGCATGCCTTCTATTCTCTCTGCATCATCTTGCAAAATGTAACGTAACAAAGGGAGATTCCACTCATAAGCTGGGCGATAGCCGTCTAAAGCAAACAGCTTGTCATCTATATGCGTGGCAAGCTTTCGGCGGGCCGGACTGGCACAGTAAAACTGCTCCAAATAATCCGTACCCCATCTGGAAAAGGAAGACGTTTCGGTGGTAACCGCCGTTAGCAGGATCCCTTCCCCTGTCTCAATCAAATCGATTGGATACAGTTGACAGCTAAATGGCTTGAGAGGCTCAACTTCACGACCAGCCTGTTCGGCATAAGCATGGATCGCACAGCCGTAACGCCCATTGTTTTCTTGATAAAAAAGACAATTACCATGCCGCATGCGAATGGTTCCTGGAGGCTCATTGCGATCCCAAACCCCATGAAGAAGCCAATGATTGCGTTCAGACTCATCCTGGAGTCCAGCAGAGATAGAGGGGATTTCCCCCTCCATGATTGGAATCTGCCATTCTTCTACTGCGTATGGTTGTCCACCCTCACAACACGTCTCACGATGAACCGTCCTGCAATTCCAACAGTCCAAATGAAACAAAGCTTGGAGGGCTGTTACATCAACCAAATATTGTCCCGCTCTCACCAAGGAATGCTTGTTTTTCTTTATATATTTTTCGCAGTGGTACGCCTCTTTATCAGACATGGGATCGGGCGTGCCTACATAACGAAAAGCCCGCTTCGTTTTCATTTTTGCAAAACAATCTCCGCTTCTGTTCCAAAAATGCGCAAATGGCCTTCCTCATAGCTAGCCAAATCTACTTCATCACCCGGAATTTCCATCAGGATTTCCATTTCTTCGCCCTCTACTGTCGTAAACACGAGCAGGAGATCTTTTTCCTCAAATTCATTGTCAGTCAGTTTGGTTTCGAGGAGCTGAGCTTGAAATTGTGTTACCTCTTCCTCTTCTTCGCTATCGGTATCCCATTGGGTAAAAGCCACGGAAACCTTTTGATTTTTATACTCCGCCAACAGTTGAATCAATTGCTCGTGTTGTTGAATGTCCATCTTGTAATCCCTCCGAAATGGTTCATACTGCCCATCATAACAAAGTAGCTCTTAAAAAGCCAAAAAGAAATACCGCTTCGCTGTGGGAAGCGGCTATTTCTCTTCTGCCTGTTAGCTTACTTTGCTAATGGTCTGGGCTAACGCAAAATCTTTGCCGGTTAAACCTTTTGCCTCGCGGGTGGCTAACGTAAACGTAACCGTTCCCCCTGCCAGATGAATTTCCACATGCTGATTGTCATGCTCAAGCATCTCTGCCACACGGTTAACGAAACTGACCGCAGTGGAAAAGTCACGACAGTGGTACGTGCGTGATAGTGCCATTCGGTCTTCTACCAGCTTCCAGCCAGGTACCTTGCTCAGATACAATTTGACCTGTTCCAAAGACAGCTTGCTCATTTTCGCAATGCCCCCTTTACCCGATGAATGGTTGTTACACCATCATATTCACGAGACGTACAGGTTATCCGCTCCCTATTGCTTCACGGCATAAAAAATCATACGAGGTGATTCATGCGCCACATATTCGTCAAACCGATAATTTCCAAATACTTGGATTTTTTCGAATCCCGCCTCTGTCAGCATTGCAATCATTTGCTGGGCAGAAAACAAGCGAACCTGCTCCATATACTCACGCGGTTCATTCGAAGACTCGTCGGAAATCAGTATCCGCTTTTTCACAAATCCATCCTGGATCCAGCGTTCTTCTTTAATCAACATTCCACTGACTTCCTTCGTAGAGTGCGACACGAGATTATCCATGACGTACGCTGCATTTAAGAAATCGATGACCACTTCACCTTTTGTTTTGAGTGCTTGTGCCATGTTACGAATAACGTTAGCATTTTCTTCATCTGTGGAGAAATAACCAAAGCTGGTAAACAAATTCACCACGATATCAAATTCGTCGTGAAACGGAATGTCGCGCATGTCACAGCGGGCAAAACTTAGCTGTGGATAGGTGTTTTGTTCCTCAGCCAACTGTAAGAGAACAGGCGACAAATCCACACCAACTACTTCATAGCCCCGGCGAGCCAGCGCACGCGAATGACGCCCGCTCCCGCAGCAAAGATCAAGTACGCGTCCTGTGTCCTTTATCGGCAATCTTTCCAACAGATTAGCGATCTCTCCATCTGCTGCCGAATCGTCCCTATGACGATACACAAGCACATAATCTTCGCGAAAGCTGCGTTCAAACCATTCTTCTGCCATGTCTGAGCCCCTTTAATTCCAAGATGTTCTTATTATACCACAGCGGGGTTTATCCGGAGCCGATTTGCATGTGGCAAAGTGTACAAAAGCTTTGTTAAAAAATATAGAAAAAACTTTACATACATACTGTATGTATGTTAAATTAACCTCATCCAATCGTGAGGGAGAGATCCGTAATGAAAGTGAACAGCTTTTATCCTGTCATCTTGACAGAACAAGTTGAGGCTAGCTCGAAGTTTTATCGTGAACACTTTGGATTTGAAATTGTTTTCGAAGCAGACTGGTATGTGAGCCTGCAAAATCAGAGCAGCAATCCGGCATTTGAGCTAGCCATCTTAGATCCTTCTCACAACACAATTCCACAAGGATTCCGAAAGCCAGTAGATGGTGGTCTTATCCTTAATTTCGAAGTCGATGATGTTGACGCTGAATACGAGAGACTTATTGTGAAAGCAGGACTTCCTCTCCATCTGGATATTAGAGACGAGGAGTTCGGTCAGCGGCATTTTATTACATCCGATCCGAATGGCATTTTACTTGATATCATAAAAGTAATCCCGCCTTCTGAAGCATTTGCTGAAAGTTATGTTGACCCTGTATAATCTGGCATGAAATAAGTAAGGAGATCGTACCGCATGAAGATGTCCAAAGCAGAGCAAAAACAACAGACGATGCAAAAATTGATCGAAGTAGCAAGAGAGATGTTCTCCAGGCAAGGTTACGCGGATGCCGCTATGGAAGACATCGTAAAGCAAGCCGGGGTGACCCGTGGCGCACTGTACCATAACTTTGGGAGCAAAGAAGGATTATTTGAGGCAGTACTGGCTTCTGTCCAACAAGAAATCGGTGAGCGCGTAGAAGCTGAAGCTGCGAAAAGTGAGGATCCTTGGCAACAATTGATCTTGGGTTGCTTGGCCTTTGTCTCCTCGGCCGTCGAACATCGCAACAAGCGGATTTTGCTTATCGATGGCCCTTCTGTTATCGGGTGGGAAACATGGCGCCGGATGGACGAGGAAAACTCCATGAGGCATCTCAGGGAGCAGCTTCAAACGATGCAGGAGCAAGGATACCTTCGTCCCGTTTCCATCGATGCTCTGACGCATTTGCTGTCTGGTGCGATGAATGAAGCGGTGCTCTGGATTTCGGAGACGTCTGATCATGAAAAGTCCCTTGAGGAAATTTCAACAGCAATGACTCTTCTCTTGGAAGGATATCGCACCAAATAAAAGCAAAGCACCCCTGCTTCCGCCTCTTACCGGCAAAATGTAGGGGTGCTCTGTTATTGTAAAGGTTTTTTTATGATGAAAAGCGGGTAGCTCGTCCAAGCCGAATTTTTTCAGCAGCCCGAGCAATAATGCTCTCTACCGAAGATGGGTCATCCACAACATCGTATTCGTTGATATTGACCCGCAAAATCGGACAGGAAGTAAAGGAAGCAATCCAGCTATCATAGCGGCCAAACAAATCCTGCCAGTAATCCACCGGCGTTTGTTGCTCCATCGGACGCCCGCGCTCTTTTACGCGGTCAATAATATCATCGAAGCTTCCCTCTAAATAGATCAAAATATCCGGATGCGGGAAGTAAGGCGTCATGACCATCGCTTCAAAAAGTTCTGTATAAGTGCGGTAATCTTCTTCTGTCATGTTGCCTTGCTCGTACAGCATGCGGGCAAAAATCCCGGTATCCTCATAAATGGAGCGATCTTGGACAAAACCGCCGCCATAATCAAACATCCGTTTTTGTTCCTTAAAGCGTTCTGCCAAAAAGAAAATTTGCAAATGGAAACCCCAACGCGATAAATCGTTATAGTAACGGCCCAAATACGGGTTATTGTCAACCTTCTCTACAGATACACGAAATCCTAGCTGGCCTGCCAAGGCATGTGTAAAGGTGGATTTTCCTACCCCTACTGTCCCTCCGATCGTAATCACTGCGTTGTTCGGTATCCCGTATTTTTCACGAAGCGTGCTGTTTTGAAACCTCGACATGTACGCAACTCCTTATCCCCATGCTTACTTTTCCTTTGTTCCCTAACCTTCTTGTCCCATCAACTCTTGGATCCGTGGGGCAATTCGATCCAGTACAACCTTCAAATCTTCTGGTCTATGTACGAAATCCAAATCGTCACAGTCGAATTTGATGACAGGCGTATCCGGATGATGCTTTTCAAACGCTTCCATAAACTCGTTATAATCAGCAATCAGGTTCTCCATATAGGTGACATCCATGCTGCGCTCCATTTCGCGATCGCGCATCGAAATCCGCTTCATCACGGTCTCAATCGAAGCTGTCATGTAGATCACCAAATGGGCCTGAGGCAAATCCTCTGTTAGGATATCATAAATTTTGAGGTACTTTGGCAGGTTATCTCCTTGTAACGTCCGTTTGGCAAAAATCGTATTTTTGAAAATATTGTAATCAGAAACAACGGAAATACCTTGATTCAGGAACTGAGAATGAATATCCTGCAACTGCTTGTAACGGTTGCAGAGGAAAAACATCTCTAGTTGAAAGCTCCATTCGGCAATATTTTCATAAAATTTACCCAGGAACGGATTTTCGTAGACGATCTCTTCCAGTAGCTGCAAGTTGCATGCGCGGCTTAGTTCCCGCGATAAAGAGGTTTTCCCAATACCAATAGGTCCCTCAACGGTAATCAATATGGACTTCATGTATGCTTCGATTCCTTTCAAGAAAATGAGAGCACTCCATATTCTAGCACGTATGTAAGTGTTTGTCGAAAACATTCGCATCCTGTCGTTTAGTATCATTTGGTATTCATTTTTCTAAAAGAAAAACTGCTCTTCATCAAGAGCAGTCTGGTTCTTACGTAAAATATTCAACGCGAGCCTGTGGAAATAGTCGGGCAATTTCACTTTCTAAATGGGCCTGCAACGCCTTTGCTTGGATGTCGGGATAGACATACTTCCCTTTCCCGTATTTCCCCCATTTGTACTTGCGCTCTTCTTCCTTCATCTCCAACTTCGTTTTCGGATAGCGCTGGAGGATTAAGTTTTTAGCGATCTTGGTAAAACGGTGCTGGATCAGCTCGAACGTCAAATCCTCCATCGCTTCGGGAACCAACTGCGAACGGAGCCTTTCCAGCAAATCGGTATACCCCGCTTCCCATCCGTCAAACCAATATAAAGGCGCTAAAATAAAGCCGAGCGGATAACCGGCCTTGGCTACCTTCCCTGCCGCCTCCAGTCGCTGATGAAAGCTGGAGGTGCCTGGCTCAAAATTTTTGATGACATAGTCGGCATTCATGCTGAAGCGAAATCGGGTATGCTTGTTGTGCTTAGCATCTAGCAAGGAATCCACGTGATGAAACTTAGTCACGAACCGCAACCGCCCAAACTCCTGCTGGCCCATAAACTCAATCGCTCGTTTCAGATTGCCCGTAAGATGCTCAATGCTAACCGGATCGGATGTACAGGCTGCCTCAAAACGAGTGATCTCTCCCGGGCGTTCTTGGATGTACTTCTCGGCCTGAGCAAGAATCTCATCTGTATTGACATACACCCGAACATACGGCTTTGTCCCGATATTTGTGTTCAAATAGCAATAGTGACAGTGGGCAGCACATCCCGTTGCCAGTGGAATGGCATATTCTGCGGAAGGCTTGGAGGTCTCGAACTTCAATGTTTTGCGTACACCAATGACCAACGTCCGCTTCGCATTGCGATATTTCTCCACTTCTGTATCTCCAGGGATGCCACGGACCTGATTATGACTGGTCGTCATCTGCATTGGAATCCCTTCCGTTTGAAAACGGCGATACAGCTCTTGGCCAAGTGGATAATTCAGTGCATTTGGCTCGACGAAAATATAATCCGGAACAAATAGCTTGCTGCCTTTCTGTTCCTTCTTTTCAGGTCTTTCCAACAGGGTCGTTCCCATAGCTATCATTCCCCCTTCACCTAGTATGCCCGTGCCATTTGACTGGACGTAAGGGGAAGTATGGCTGTGTTCCATTATTTCAGGGTGTTCTTAAAATCGCGTAGCAGCGCCTTTGCTTGCTCCTGTTGAGCTAGTGGTACTTGCAGTGTATAGACATGTCCTGCTTTTTTGGTCTGTCTGGACAAAAGCCTGACTCGAATTCCTTTCATTTCTAAATAATGCCGACATTCCTGAGCAATCCGCGGAAGGCCATACGATTCATGAATCGTAACCCATTTGATCCACATGCACCTGCACCCCATCCTTACACACTTCTTTCTTTTACAGTAAGCAGTGGACAGGTGATTGGTTCAAAAAAACAGCTTGGCTGACAATTTATGAAAACCGTTTTGGTACCTGCGCCGTCTAATGCTAGAGGAGGGGGAAAAGTGAATCTGGAACAGCTCGTTTCGTACGCAAAAGATGGGGATGATGATGCCTTTTTTCAGCTCGTCAGCCTTCATAAAGAACAACTGTATAAAATCGCCTACGCCTTTCTTCGTAACGAGACAGATGCATTGGAAGCCATTCAGGAAGCGACGTGCCGTTCCTATCTCAAGCTGGCACGATTGAAACAGCCTGCGTATTTTCGCACATGGCTGACTCGCATCCTTATTCATATTTGTCTGGATGAGCAAAAGCGCCGAAAACGGATCATCTTGGATCCCATGGAGGATGACATCGAAAGTCGTGAAAATATTCCTATAGACGACCAAAATGTCGAGCGTATTCAAATCGAAGAGGCTCTCGCTCGTCTCAGTCCGAATTATCGCCACATCATTATTTTGAAATATTTTGAAGATCGGACGATACGCGATATTGCAGAGGTACTCGGTCATCCGGAAGGCACCATCAAGACATGGCTGCACAAGGCTTTGGGTGCACTCCGCAAAGATCTCGGGAAAGGCTGGTGAGCTGCATGTGTGATAATGAAAAAAAGAATGCGAGTCCATTCATGGTTCCCGCTGAGATTGATCAATACATTCGCAGAGGGATGGAACAAGCAAAAGAGCTGCGTCAAAATCGGAGCCGCAATCGGTGGGTACGCGTTGGTTCTAGTCTGGTTGCTTGTTTGTTCATTTTCGTGTTTATTTTTTCCGTTCGACTTTCACCTGCTGTTGCTGCTTATGTCAGCTCCATTCCCGGGATGGAGAAGATCGTTGAGTTTCTTCGGGATGATAAAGGCTTGCAAAAGGCAGCAGAACACAATCTTGTCCAAAATATTGGCGCCAGTGGTTCAACGGGAGATGTGACGTTTACCATCGATCAAGTTTTGGCCGACGAAAAACGGATGGTCCTCTTCTATACACTAAAGCATCCTTTCACCGATAAAAAAGTAGCCTTGCACAAGATCGAGTTGTCAGACCAAACAGGAAATAAATGGAAACGAGTTATGTCTTGGTCAAGCATGGAGAGCGAAGACCCTGTGATTCAGAATCGTATTGATATTGTGATCGAAGAAGCCACTGAGATACCCGATGCGATGACTGCAAAAGTCACGCTAGAAATCGATAATCTCGAACAAAAGACTCCTCTTTTGATTGACTTTGCTGTGGATAAAAACAAATTTAAGACCTTTGAGAAAAAAGTGTATCCGGTGATGAAGGAAGTCACGGTTGACGGTCAGCGCTTCACGATTGAACAAATCGCAGTCTTTCCTACTCAGACTGAAGTAAGCATTCGCTTTGATCCAGCTAACCAAAAGCACGTATTTGATTTTGATAAGCTGAGGCTCGAAGATGAAAAAGGAGAAACATTCGCTTTTTGGGGAAATGGCGTTCCTGTTCGGGACAACGGTGAGAATGGGAGGGTATACCATCTGGAGAGTATTTATTTTGTAGAGCCCGAAAAGCTTATTCTCAAAGCCGATGGCATTCGTGCCATAGACAAAGATAAATTGCAAATCGTAATCGACGCGAAAACAGGCACATTAACAAACGTGCCAAATGATCGCCTAAAATTAACGGCACTGCGTCAAGTTGATGATGTCGTTGGCATGGACTTTTCCTTGAAGGTTCCGCCACAAGATAAACACTCTTATATCTCCTTAGGGAATGACCTGACTGACGACGTGGGAAATGAATATGATTCTGTGCAAGCAAGCTCCTCCTCCACAGATGATGAATCCATTCAAAACTATTCCATGCTATTCAAGCGAAAAACAAACAAAGGTAAGCCGACTTCCTATTCCTTTCCTCTGTCCAGCTATCCTGAACGACTTCAAGGTACTTTTTCTATTGAAGTTAAATAAAAAATGCCCTTCAGCGGTTGCTTGTACGGCATCGCTGTGGGGCATTCTTAATTTGATAACCTTAGTCTACAACCGCCCAGTGATTGGTCGGCCCATGCCCGCCACCCAATTGCGGAGCTGTCTTAATAGCTTCGAAGATAAAGCGATTCGCTTTTTCAACCGCAGTGATGAGCGGTGTATTTTTTGCTAACTCTGCTGTAAGAGCCGCTGAGAACGTACAACCCGTGCCGTGCGTATGACGTGTATGAATACGCTCATGGGACAATTCATGGAATGACGTACCATCGAACAAAATGTCCACGACAACGTCCCCTTGCATATGTCCCCCCTTCATCAGGACATTGCGAGCGCCTAACGCATGTATCGCTTTTGCCCCTTCGCGCATCTCGTCTGTCGTCTCGATTCTCATGCCAGTCAAGCATTCTGCTTCCGGCAAGTTAGGTGTGACGACTTCTGCAAGAGGCAACAACTCTGTTTTCAATGCAACGATCGCCTCATCCAGCAGGAGTTTTGAACCTCCCTTGGCAATCATCACTGGGTCTACCACCAGCTTTTTCAGGCCAAATGCTTTTACCTCTTCCGCAACAGCACGAATGATATCAGCGTTAAATAGCATTCCCGTTTTCGCCGCGTCAGCGCCTAGATCACGTAGCACCTCATGCATTTGCTGTGCAACTGCCTCTGTCGGCAACGGATAAACGCCTGCTACGCCTAGTGTATTTTGTGCAGTGATTGCTGTGATCGCACTCATTCCGTACACACCGAGTTGATGAAAGGTTTTCAGATCCGCCTGAATCCCAGCTCCCCCACCGCTATCTGAACCCGCTATCGTCAATGCTTTCGCAATCGTGCTCATGATATTCCCTCCTGCTTTCCACCTTTTCTCACCTGAGTATACCATCCGCTCGTCCCATTCGGTATACTAAAGGAATGTTTGCCAGCAGTCATGCAAGGAGGCATCTGCATGTCCTATCGTATTTTTTATTGGTTGACCTTTTTGATTCCAACCATCATCATCGGGGGTTTTGAATTCATCCGTCACGACTTTCTGCTGCCCTATATGTCTATGGAAGCCGGGAATGTGTACATTACCCTCTTGACGCTCTTTCTCTCTTTTTTATTCGCTACCTGGATGTTTCACACGCTTAAACAAATGAATGCACGAATTGTCGAGGAACAAGCTCGTCGCGCTGTTTATGAAGAACGTGAACGCCTTGCCCGCGAATTACACGACGGGATTGCGCAGTCTCTGTTTTTCCTCAACGTAAAGCTGAAACAGGGACACTTGGACGATGCACGGGTCGCTGTTTCTGCCATCGACAATCATGTACGCCAAGCCATTTTTAACTTGCGCTCATTGCCAGAAGAAGGCAGTCTGGATCAACGCCTTGAGAAATGGCTGGCGCAATGGAGCGCTTTATCTGGAATCGACGTTGTTAGCGAATTGCATGTCAAAGATGGCTTTTTTACTGCCACCTCAGAAGTACAACTGTTCGGGATTATCCAAGAAGCTTTTGCCAATATTCGCAAGCATTCTCAGGCCAAGCATTCGTGGATTCACCTCACGACGGATGAAACAACTGGCTGGGTTCTCGCCGTTGAGGACGATGGCATTGGGATTTCCAACCCTTCTCCCGATGCGAAAAAATACGGTTTGTCCATGATGCGCGAGCGAGCACGCCAGTTGAACGCCTCCATCGACATTCAGTTACGACCGGCAGGCGGTACGATCATCCGCTTATCTTCTCATTCAGGAGGAAAAACCCTATGAACGCTTACCGTGTATTGATCGCCGACGACCACCCGATGGCTCGTATGGCCATTCGCAGCCTGCTTGATCCCGATCCCTCTTTTGAAGTCATCGGAGAAGCGCAAAATGGCGAGGAAGCTTTTCTCTTATGCGGACAAATACAACCGGACCTTGTGCTCATGGACATCAACATGCCGAAATGGAGCGGACTCGAAGCGACCCGCGAGGTCAAAAAAGCATACCCGCACATCAAGGTTGTCATTCTCAGCGTCTCCGATGACGTTGCTGACCTGATCACGGCCATTCAGTTCGGCGCCCAAGGATACTTGCTGAAAAATTTAGAGCCTGACGACTGGATTAACTACTTGCATGCCTTGCTCGGCGAGGACAGTGAATTGACTCGCGAAATGGCAACTCGGCTCATGTACCGCTTCCGTCAAGAAGAGGCTACAGATGAAATGGTACCAGATGTTCTGACCCCGCGAGAGCGAGAGATTGTCATGTACGTGGGAGCCGGAAAAACGAATCGGGAAATAAGCGAAGCGCTGATCATCGCAGAAAACACTGTGAAAAACCACTTAAAAAACATTCTTGAAAAGCTGCAATTGGCTAATCGCGTCCAACTCGCTGCTTATGCCGTTCGCCATCATTTGGTTTTAAAATAAAAAACATTGCTTTATGCTCGATCAACTGTCATCCTTAGAAAGATACGTTTTCCACAGACATAAGAAATGCAGGTGATCCGCATGATCGAAGTCAAGACCTCCAAACTAAGCAATGGAGAATTAAATAGAGGTGTATTTGCAACACAAGATATCCGAAAAGGCGATCTGATTCATGAAGCGCCCGTGCTGCCCTATTTGAACGAAGAGCATGAGCATATTGAGAAAACCTTACTCGCGGATTATGCATTTGAGTACGGTGCCAATCACACAGCCTTCTTGTTAGGGTATGGCATGCTATTTAATCACTCCTACACGCCAAATGCCACGTATGAGATTAACTTCGACAACCACACGTTTGATTTTTATGCCTATACGGACATTCAAGCGGGTGAAGAAATCTTAATCAATTACAATGGTGATGAGGATTGCGATGATCCTCTCTGGTTTTATGAAGACCAACAGAAAGAAACAGATGATACCAAGTAAGAATATGCTTTCATAAGAATGAAAACCCGGAAACAGACACTTGAAAAAGTGCCCGTCCTCCGGGTTATTTTGTGCAACTATATCCCTCCCCAACTATTGGGGCGGGCTTTCGCTTTAAGATGGATAAATCGTTTTCTCGAAAAAAGACAGCCTCAGACCGGGCTTCACTTCTTTTTGATCCGTCAAGGTAAATCCATGTCTTTCATACAATCTAACAGCCGGTTCATTCAAGGAACCAGTCGCAACGATGATCTTGCTGCAGCCATGCTCGTGGACAGAGGCAAGTAATTTACTCGCGATTCCCTTGCGAAAATGAACAGGATCCACAATCATCCGATGAATATCCAACGTTTGTCCCTCGATCAAAAAAGAAACCGCCCCTGCCAGCTCGCCTTCCTCTATGTAGCCATAAAACGTTTCTCCACATGTCCTCAGTTGTTCTACTGATTCTCGCAGGGGTGGAATATCTTCCGTTCCAATTAACTCCGCCTCTACACGATACGCTCTTTGCTGCATGTTCCAAAGTTTTTGTACCTTTTGTTCATCCTGTAAATCTAGTCGCACGATCATTTCGTTTTCCCCCGCATTTAACTGTCTGGTGCTGCTTCAAAGCTATAGTACACATAAGGATCTTTCGGTGCGGCAACGGCTTCTACCTGAGATGCTTGGAGAACAAGCATGTCGTATCCATCTAACTGACGCAGCTCGAGCTTTCCGCGAACTTTTACCCAGCTATCTTTTGCCCATTTGTTCGCGTCCTCTTTTTCCACCAAAACGCCATAAACACTGGAATCTGCTGTACAGCAGGTGACGGAAAAACGCGCTACGACAAACTGCTGCTTCGTAAAATCAGGCTGCCGATAAACAAATCCCATCGTCTCAAGCTCTTTCCCAGCAAATTCTTTTGCATATAGCTCCATTGTGGTGAGTCCGTCCAAGAACACTTTGTCATTCAGTTCAATCACTGGCTGTTTATGTAAAAAGACGGCGATATCTGTGTAAAAGTCACCAAATCCCCCGTTCGAGAATCGCTGCCGCAATTGTTCGTCGTTTGTCGCTTGTACTGGGGGTGTTGCTACTTGATTGGTAGCCTCTGGCTGTGGTTCCACGCTTGGCACGGCATCTTCTTTTACCTCTGCTGTCTGCTTCACATTCTCTGTTGTATTCACGTTCGCATTCGCATTCGCCGTAACATCCGCCAGCTTTCGTACATCATTGCTAAGAAGCGTGATTCCCCGCTTCTCCGCTACATCACTACCAAGAATTTTATCCGGCATGACAAATCCCATCACAATTGGGAGCACAAACAAGCCATAAACCAAAAGGGAGCCGATGGGTGTACGCGGAACTTTGTGCTGCTCCTCACAATCGCAATCGTAAACACTACTGCCGACAAAAATTTGCCGTATGCTGACAATTGTCAACAGAGCCAGGATGACGAGCGTGACATAGCTGAACATGTGTAATCGTGGTGCGAGATAGTGACTGAGCGTTTCCGACAGGATCAAATAGGCCAACAACGCTGTAATGCCCGCCAATATCAAACTGCGCATGACATGATGACGCTTCAATTTGTTCTGATCCATATTCTCCTCCTTACATCGGTATAAGCATGGTGACACAAATTACCAAAAGCGTAATAACTACGACCAGCTTGACAACAAAACCAAAGCGAAACGTTCCAAATAGCATCAACGTTGTTTTTAAATCGAGCATGGGACCGAAAATCAGAAATGCAAGCAACGAGCTGCTTGAGAACGTATTGGCAAAGGAAGCAGCGATAAACGCATCTGCCTCTGAACAAAGCGAAAACAAATACGCCATCCCCATCATGACCAAATTAGAGGTGAGCGGTGTTTGACCAATGTCCATGAGCGTATCCCGGCTGATGTACACCTGTAAAAGCGCGCTGATAAGCGAACCAAACAACAAATATTTCCCCATATCAAAAAATTCGTCCACCGCGTGGGCAAATGTCGAGGAAAGCTTTCCACTCGTCGCTTTTACATGGTCGGCTTCATGACTGATTTGCGATTCCATGCCGAGCCGTATTGGATTTTTTTTGACAAACAGGAAGACAAGCATGCCCACAATGAGGGCAACAATAAATCCCGCAATGCCCCGGTAGAGAGCCATTTCCGGCTGACGGGCGAAAGCCACATAGGTCGATGACAAAACAACGGGATTCACAATCGGTCCCGCCAATAAGAAAACAATACCAACTGACAGCGGCATCCCTTTTTGGATCAAGCGACGAACCACAGGGATAATGGCACATTCACATACAGGGAACAAAAACCCGAGTAACCCAGCAAACGGTAGGGCCACGAGTGGATGCTTCGGTGTCCAGCGCCTCACCTGCTCTTCTGTCACAAACGTCTGGATAAATGCAGAAAAGAATACACCCAAGAGGACAAACGGGATTGCTTCCAACCAAATACTAAGGAAAAAGGTTTTCACATCAAGCCACAAAGGGGACCACTCTATGCTCCAACCGGAAAACAAGCTGCTTTCTCTACCCATGGTTAACCAAACGACACTTAGTCCAAGCAGGAGCGCCCCGATTATTTCAACCAGGAATTGGCGAATTTTCAGAATCAAGCGGGAGTTCTCTCCTCTCTATTTGCAAATAGGTATCATTCCTATTTATATAAAGGTATCTATATTTCCTTCTTGTCCTTTTACTTTTTTTTTTGCAAGATGAACAGGTTGTACAGCCTTCCCTTCCCCCTGTATCCGTCTTATAATGGTGAAAAATGGAACCGTTCGGGGTGAATGAAGTGAGCGAAGACATTCAGCGCATTCCCACTGATCTAGAGGTTTGTGAAGTACAGACGATCGATGAAGAAAAAGTAAACAGGCTTCGGCCCAGAATGATGGAGACGGAAGGTGTCGCCCCTCTCTTCAAGGCTCTCGCAGACGATACGCGAGCAAAAATCATTTACGCGCTGGCACTTGAAGGAGAGCTATGCGTTTGTGATGTCGCTGCAACCATCAATAGCTCGATCCCCAATACCTCTCACCATCTGCGGTTGCTAAAAAATATGGGTCTCGCCCGCTACCGTAAAAACGGCAAGCTTGTCTATTACTCACTCGATGATGATCATGTCCGTCATTTAATCATGTGTGGAATTGAGCATGCTGCCGAATTGAAGCAATCAAAACCGTAAATCCACTGGCTACATACAGGTCCGTCACTATGAGTGGCGGCCTTTTTTTGCTGATGCTCAAAAAAACATTCAAACAATTAATTGAATATAATAATGAATATGGTATGATTTAGTTAATCCTCACCGAAAGAAGGCCCTAATCATGAACGACTATGACGTCATCATAATTGGTGGAGGGCAGGCAGGACTTGCTCTCGGATATGCACTCAAGCGTAAAAATCGCCGTTTTGTCATCTTGGAGCAAAACAAACGGATCGGGGATAGTTGGCGGCAGCGGTACGATTCACTCGTGCTTTTTACACCACGCCAATATAATCATCTACCTGGTCTCGCTTTCCCAGGAAAGCCGCATTCACTCCCAAACAAAGACGATGCAGCAGACTATCTGGAAATGTACGCGAAACATTTCGAATTGCCAGTCATGCTGAGAACAACCGTTTTGGAACTTAGCCATGCCGAATCTAGATTTCAGGTTCGGACACAAGATAGCTTGCTCTTCGCGAACCAAGTAGTGATTGCTACGGGTCCCTTTCATACACCCTATATCCCGGCTATCGCAAACAGCCTAGACCCGACCATTCGGCAATGGCACACCGCACAGTACAAAAATGAAAGCCAGCTCATTGACGGTCCTGTCCTCGTCGTAGGCAGTGGCAACTCTGGCGCACAAATTGCAGTAGAGCTTGCCGCTCATCGACCCGTTGTTTTTTCTCAAGGAGAATCACGTTCTTACTTGCCGCTCTTCATTTTTGGAAAACCTATATTTGATTACATGAGGATATTCGGTTTACTTGATGTCCCCCGCTCCACCTGGCTTGGCCAAAAATTGAGTCAATCACCTGATCCGATATTCGGTTACAAAAAGCAGGTCCAAGAACTGTCCAGAACCGGAGCATTGCGATTGGTTTCCCGAGCACTACAGGTGAACGGAAATACCGCTACTTTTGCAGATGGAACACAAGCAACGGTCAACAACATATTGTGGGCTACCGGTTTTCGACCGAACTACGATTGGCTAAGCGTCCCCAATGTGCTCGATTCCCATGGCCGACCGATTCATAATCGAGGGATAACAAACGTTCCTGGGCTATCCTTTCTCGGGCTCCCCTGGCAGCATACGCGAGGATCAGCGCTAATGGGCGGTGTCGGGAATGACGCGCTTTATTTAGCAGAGCATCTATAAATCATTCGTTTTATAAGGAGGACACAATCATGAGCTTTCATCATCACGATCATGGAGATGGTCACGATCACCATCACCATGGAAAAGGAGCCAGTAAACGAGCTCTTCTCATTTCTTTCCTCATCATTACTGTATTTTTGGTTGTAGAAACCATCGGGGGCTTCCTCACCAATAGTTTGGCGTTGCTCTCTGATGCTGGGCATATGTTAAGCGATGCATTGGCGCTTCTATTGAGCTTAATCGCTGTTCATTTCGCTGCACGACCACCTTCTGCCAAGAGAACCTTCGGGCTGAAGCGCTTTGAAATCTTAGCTGCACTGACCAATGGTGTGACACTTGTACTGATTTCCCTGTTCATTTTCTGGGAAGGATTCCAACGCATGTGGAATCCGCCTGAGGTTGCCAGCGGCTCCATGATCATCATCGCCACAGTTGGCCTCTTGGCAAATATTGCTGCCGCCATTGTACTCATGCGTGGCGATACCAAGAACAACGTCAATGTACGCAGTGCATATCTCCATGTTCTCGGCGATCTTCTCGGTTCTGTCGGTGCAATCATTGGTGGTATCCTGATGTGGGCTTTTGGCTGGTACATTGCCGACCCGATCATCAGTATCGTCGTGGCTGTCCTGATCATGCTGAGCGCATGGCGCGTAACGAAAGAATCCGTCAATATTTTGCTGGAAGGCGCTCCTTCACGGCTGGATACGACAAAAGTCGAAGAACGACTCAGTCAGCTAGCTGGAGTTAGCAAAGTGCATGACCTCCATATTTGGACGGTTACTTCCGGATTCGATTCACTGACATGCCATTTGGTTGTTGAGGACGACTTACCTAGCTACCCTGTGTTAAATGATGCATTGGCCCTTTTGGAAAAAGAATTCGGCATTACACACGCTACCATCCAGATTGAGAACTCGTCTACTACACACGGTGGCTTACATTGTCAGGCAACAGCCGATTCTCACGATCACGACCATGACCATGCGCATGATCATAAACAACATAGCCATTCCTAACAAAAAAACCATCTCCCGACATTTTCGAGAGATGGTTTTTCTTGTGATTAATCTTCCATCGTAGACAGGTCACCAGTTGGTAGACCTAATTCCCACGCTTTCAAGACACGGCGCATGATTTTTCCGGAACGCGTTTTTGGCAACTTGTCGCGGAATTCAATTTCACGAGGAGCAGCATGTGCAGCCAGTCCTTCTTTCACAAACTTGCGAATTTCATCCATCAACGCTTCACTTGGCTCATAGCCAGCTCGCAGCGAGATGAACGCTTTGATAATTTCACCACGAACCGGATCCGGTTTGCCGATGACACCCGCTTCCGCTACTGCTGGATGCTCCACGAGCTTGCTCTCGACTTCAAACGGACCGACTCGCTCACCGGAAGTATTGATCACATCATCAATACGGCCTTGGAACCAGAAGTAGCCTTCTTCATCCTTGTATGCAGAATCCCCGGACACGTACCAGCCTGGGATGCTGAAGTATTCTTCGTATTTCGCTGGGTTGTTCCAGATTTGTCTCATCATGGCTGGCCAACCTGTACGGATTGCCAGGTTCCCCATTCGATTCGGCGGCAGCTCATTTCCACGGTCGTCAATAATCGCTGCATAAATACCTGGGAACGGCTTACCCATCGATCCAGGCTTGATCGGCATACAGCGATAGTTAGAAATCAGCTGAGCACCTGTTTCCGTCATCCACCAGTTGTCATGAATGCGTTGATTAAACACGCGCATACCCCAGTGAACGACTTCCGGATTGAGTGGTTCGCCAACGCTCAGGACGTGACGCAGACTGGATAAGTCATATTGCTTGACAAGTTCATCCCCTGCCCCCATGAACATGCGGAACGTAGTCGGAGCACTGAACCAAATCGATACTTTGTTTTTCTCAATGACTTTATACCAGTCTTCGGGAGTGAAACGTCCGCCACGTACGACAATCGTTGCTCCATTCAACCAAGGTGAAAAAATGCCATAAGAAGTACCCGTTACCCAGCCAGGATCGGCTGTGCACCAATAAATATCATCCTCTTGCAAGTCGAGAATCCATTTCCCAGTTTGGTAGTGCTGGATCATGGCATTGTGAACATGCAGAACACCCTTTGGCTTGCCCGTTGAGCCTGAAGTGTAATGGAGGATCATTCCATCCTCACGATCAACCCATTCGATTTCCAGCTCAGTGGAGGCTTCTTCCATCGCTTTTTCAAAACGGATGTGACCTTCTTTTAGCTCCTCTTCTGCACCTACAACAATCACGTGTTTTAATGCAGGCAGGTCACTTACCGGAATGCGTGGCAAGAGTGCAGGTGTCGTAACGATCGCAACGGCTTCGCTATTTTCCAAGCGATCACGCACAGCCGCTTCCATGAACGCTTCGAACAGCGGTCCTACGATTGCGCCAACCTTAATCGTGCCTAAAACGCTTACATAAAGCTCCGGCGAACGCGGCATAAAGACGAAAACGCGGTCCCCTTTCACAATGCCCAAATTCCGCAAAACATTTCCGAATTTATTGGATAATTCGCTTAATTGCGCGAAAGTATAAGTCTCGTCTCTCGTCGCATTGCTGTACATCAAAGCGATTTTGTCTTTCCGATCAGTAGCGAGATGTCGATCAATGGCTTCGTACACCATGTTCACTTTCCCGGTCTCATACCAAGAGAATTGCTTCTCCACATCCGCCCAATCAAAATTCGCATATGCTTCGTCATAATTTTCCAGATTATAAGTGCCTTCCGTTGCTGGAATTTTCTCTACGTTCATGTCTTCACTCTCCCACTCTACATATCGTTTTTCTCACTACGCAACATTCATAATATTTCTACATTTTTTGCATAATTCCTCCTGCCAGAACCTACTTATTCGATCGCGAACTTTTTCTTGTATAATGACGGTACTCTTACTGTGAAGGAGATGGCTGACCATGATGATCTGGTTTATTTTACTTGGCGCTATCGCCTTGTTGCTTTTTCGAGCCTATCGCAATACATTTGATGTTCAAATAAAAGAAGTAGCGATACCCTTGCAAAAATCCCGGCACCTTCAACAACCGCATGAGTTTGAGCCGATTTCGATCTTACATTTGTCTGATTTGCACATGGAAAACTTATCTGTACTGCCCCAGAGTATTGTCGATGACTTCTCGCAGCGTCAGGTAGACCTGATTGCGATTACCGGCGACTTGCTCGACCGCGAAAAAAACATTCCGAAGGCAGTTGCTTTTGTGCAATGTCTCCAGCAATTACAGCCAGCACTCGGAACTTATGTGGTTTTTGGCAATCACGACTACGTTCTTACCCCTTTCAAGCTCGCACAGTTGAAATCAGAGTTGGAGCGAATTGGCTGTCGTGTACTTATCAACGAAAATGAAACCATCTATCACAAGGGGCAGCCCCTGCACATAGTAGGTGTGGATGATTTCAGCACACGCCATAGCAACCTGGCCAAGTCTTTCTACGGTGTACCCGAGACAGGAGCAAGGCTCGTCTTAACTCATGATCCTAATATAGTTTTGCACATGAAAGAGTATGCTTACGATTATTTGTTGTCAGGGCATTTTCACGGCGGACAGATCCATTGGCCTCGCCCCTTTCATCTCGCAACGATGGGGAAGCTGCCTAAACTGAATATCGTTAAAGGTCTCCACGAGATGGATGGTCGATCCTTTTACATCAGTGAGGGCCTAGGGCAAACAGGGGTAAACATCCGTCTGCGTTCCCGTCCCGAGATAACTTTGCATGTACTGGGCAGTGATTCTCCATTCAACGAGATGGCCACTCCAGCTGTTGCTCTACAAGAAACAGCTGCCACGCTCGCTCTCGACTAAGGTATAATAGCCTTACTTTCGTGTCGAGATGGGGGTCACCTTGTGGAAAAATGGAAGAGAGATGTCGAGCACATCCGACAAACGACAAATTTACCTATCGAATATGTACAAGTCTCACAAACAGATGCAGTACAAGCCCAGCAGGATTGGGTACAAAAAGGCTGGGAGCAAGTTGCCATCCATTCGAGCAACGGTGTAATGACAATGATCCTTATTGAAACGGCATTTTGGCATACTTCAGCCCGAGCGTTGTTGGATCTGATTTTTCCTCAAGTGAATGATCCAGCAACGCTTCCCTTCCCTAAACAGATATCCCATTGGCTTTCGGGCATTGTCTCCGGCTCCCCTGTAGCGATCCCTGCTCAGCTGGAAGCGAAATGGCCGTGGAAAGAAGCCCGCGTCTCCTTTTTATTAGAGCGATGCAGACCAGATCGCAAGGGAGAATGGGATACTTTGCAGCCCTTGTTGCATGATTTTTTTGAAGGAGTACCCGATTTCATTCCGTTGACGCAAATACATGCCCTTCTCATCGTCCCTGTCTCCATGCTCGATCATCAAAAAACAGCTTCAGAGCTTTTGGAGTGGGCATCTGGCTTACACGATCTGATTTCGATGGAATGGATGGAACCCGTTCGCCTTGTTGTCGGATCGCCAATCACGAGTCCACTTGCATTGGACGACACTCTTTTACGACAAGTATCACTCTCGCGTGCCCTTCAATCCTATCGACCACAAATGATGGTTGCTGGGGACTGGTCGTATCCGTTAGAACGATGGGCAGCTTCTCTCCCCAAAGAAATAGCAGCCGCAATCGCTAACGAGTTGGCCGCTGTCATAACCGTTCCACACATGACAGATGAACAACTGGAAACATTAGATACGTTGTTCGCCAGACAATTGAATGTAAGCGATACAGCACGGCAGCTTTTCCTTCATCGGAATACACTGTTGTATCGATTGGACAAGCTGACGGAACAAACCGGTTTAGACCCGCGATTATTTCCTGATGCCGTCATGCTGCAGCTCTACCTTCTCTTTCGTCAAAATTAACAAAACATTTCGTATATACTGTCCATATCCTTCTTGCTAGTGAATTGGTACCCTACCCTTACAGTCATCCAAGAATTTGCTCTCTTCACAAACCCGAGGAGGTGCCTTTTTCATGGCAAAGGTAAGTCTTTCCCACATTTATAAACGATATGGAAGCAGCGTAACAGCAGTTGACGATTTTCACTTGGAAATTCAAGATCGCGAATTCCTCGTTCTAGTCGGACCATCTGGTTGTGGAAAATCTACCACGCTGCGCATGATTGCAGGTCTGGAAGAGATTTCGGAAGGTGATCTATACATAGGTGATCGTCGAGTCAACGATGTGGCTCCCAAAGATCGCGACATCGCCATGGTTTTTCAAAGCTATGCACTCTACCCGCATATGAATGTATACGAAAATATGGCTTTCGGCCTGAAATTGCGCAAATTCTCCAAATCCGATATTGATAAGCGAATTCAAGATGCAGCTCGAATCCTCGATATTTCGCATTTACTAGACCGCAAGCCAAAAGCTCTCTCCGGGGGCCAAAGACAGCGTGTCGCATTGGGTCGTGCGATCGTGCGTGAGCCGCAAGTATTTTTGATGGATGAACCATTGTCCAACCTCGATGCGAAGCTGCGTGTACAAATGCGCACGGAAATTTTGAAACTGCATCAACGTTTGAATACCACGATTATTTATGTGACGCACGACCAGACGGAAGCCATGACCATGGGAGACCGGATCGTCGTCATGAAGGACGGCCTTATCCAACAGGTGGCAACCCCGACTGAAATCTACAATCATCCAGTCAATCTGTTTGTAGCGAGCTTCATCGGCTCGCCTGCGATGAACTTTGTGAAAGGGAATCTTTCCGAGAAAGACGGGGCGCTCTATTTTGATGCGCAAAATATTCATGTACGCTTCCCAGAAGATAAAGCCAAGACTTTACGGGAAAAAGGTTATGTAAATAAGCAGGTTATTTTTGGTATTCGCCCGGAGGACATTTACAGCGACGCCTCTTTTATGGAAGCAAATCCATTTGAGAGTTCACTGGAAGCAGAAGTTGAAGTCGTAGAAAACATGGGTTCCGAATTGTACGTCTATTTCCACAATATCGGGGATACCCAGATGGTAGCGCGCGTGGATTCTCGTGAAGCGCTAAAACCAAAGATGAAGGTAAAACTAGCGATGGATCTTGCCAAATGTCATGTATTTGACAGCGAGACAGAAGTAGCTGTATTCTAATAGCGAAGTGAGAAGGAGTGTCCCATCGGCATTCCTTTTCCTATTTTTTTGTGCAAAACCTATATAGAGAGAACAACTAGAGGTAGCGTGGAGAGGAGCGGATAAGAAGTGGCTTATCAAATCGTCTTTTTTGACATTGACGGAACCTTACTGAACACCGATCACATCATTCCACAAACAACGGTGGACGCCGTACAAACATTAAAACAAAACGGTGTCCATGTCGCGATCGCAACCGGTCGAGCTCCTTATCATTTGATGCCAATCGCTGAGCAATTGGGCATTGAGACATTCGTGGGCTTTAACGGGTCGTATGTGAAGAGCGAAGGGAAGATCATCCATCACACGCCAATTGCTACAGATACATTGGCAAAGCTCGAACAAATGGCGGAGGGTCATTCCCATCCCATGGTATTTTTGAGCGCAGATCACTGCTATGCCAATGCCACGGACCACCCACATATCATCGAGTCGTTTGATTGGTTGCGACTGGAATCCCCAGCGTATCGCCATCGCTACTGGGAGGAAACGTCGATTTATCAAGCATTTCTCTACTGTGGCGCTGATGAATCGAGATACACGGGTGAATTCCATGACGTCTCTTACATTCGTTGGCATGAACACTGCATGGATATTTTGCCCCCAAACGGCTCCAAGGCAAAAGGAATTGAAGCCGTCTTAAAACATTTTGGACTATCTCCTACCGATGCTGTTGCCTTTGGAGACGGATTGAACGACAAAGAGATGCTCTCCTATGTTGGCATGGGGGTAGCGATGGGTAATGCTCATGAAGAGCTGAAGCCGTTCGCCAATATGATTACACGCCACGTAAACGATAGTGGCATCCAGCATGGCTTAGCACAGCTTGGTTTAATCTAGTCACACTAACTGTAAGCTATTTCCTTCATAATCACTCCCTTCATGTGCACGCTATAGACAACAGCACTGGAGGGAGTGAGTTTTTTTGCGCGTCTGGCCTTTTGTTGCCGCTGTTGCCTTGCTCGGTCTCGTCGTTGTCCCGTATCGGATGAATCAGAATGCAGAACAAGAAATGCGCGAACCTCATCCCCGCGTGACATCGGTTCAAGCGAGAATTCCTCGTATTAACTACATTGAACAGGTGAAAGACATTCGTCGTGACCTGGAGAAAAAAAGCCATATTCAAACGCTTCATCATAACCAGCGTGATCGCAGCCATTATGTAGAAAATGAAGTCGTCGTGCGCTTTTCACCACGCCCCAAGCAAGAAAAAATTGATCAGCTCGTTTCTTCATTAGATGCCAAGATCAAACGTGATTTTGACAAATTTCTCATTATCAAATCAAAGAGCATGACTACCAAGCAGCTCATGAAAAAACTGGCTGAACATCCTGACTCCGTATTTGCCGAGCCAAATTACCTCTTACTCCCGAACGTGAAACCAAACGATACGTATTACACAGAATACCAGTGGAATCTTCCTCTGATTGGCATGGAGCAAAGTTGGGACGTCAGCGAAGGCAGCAGTGATGTCATCGTTGCAGTCGTCGATACAGGTGTGGATATGAAGCATCCAGAATTTGCTGGTAAGCTGGTCAAAGGCTACAACGTTTTGGATGGCAGTAGCAAACCTGAGGATGATAATGGTCATGGTACACACGTATCAGGTGTCATAGCGGCGAAAACGAATAACGGAGATGGCATTGCCGGGATGTCCTGGAATAGCAAGCTCATGCCGATCAAAGCCATTGGCGCAGACGGTTCGGGATCAGCCGTGGACATCGCACAAGGCATTTATTGGGCGACAGATAACGGAGCGGATGTCATCAACTTGAGTGTAGGTAACTATACCTCCTCTGCTGCTCTGCGGGAAGCATGTCGCTATGCCTTTGATAAAAATGTTGTGTTAGTCGCTGCTTCCGGAAACGATGCGAGCGATCAGCCTAGCTTTCCTGCTGCCTATGATGAAGTTCTCGCCGTTGCCGCTGTCAATCATCGTAAAGAACGCGCCGATTTTTCCAACTTTGGTGATTATGTGGATGTATCTGCTCCTGGGGTCGATATTCCGAGTACGTACATTTCTAGCGACTATGCCTCCCTATCAGGTACTTCGATGGCGTGCCCTCATGTCGCTGCACTCGCTTCGCTCATCCGTTCCGTTCATCCCAATATGAATTCCCAAGACGTGATGAATCTCATTAGACAATCCTCGACTGACCTCGGTGCTCCTGGGCACGATCAGTTATACGGATACGGTATGATCAATGTGAACCAGGCTCTTCGCCAAGCCCAGCCGGCCGAGCAAGTCAAATCAGAACAACCTCCAAAAACAATCGGCGGCTTGCTTAATAAGTTCTTTCAACGTCTGCGCTTTGGTGGGCAATAAGTTCAGTGATAAACTTCCATGGACAAAAAGGCGTACGTACCGATCCAAGGTTTGTACGCCTTTTTTTATATACTTTTCGGTGCGGTACGAATAGAAAAAAGGTGGCTGTTGACCACCTTTGTTTGTTACTCAGACTTTGGCGTACCATAGGCTTCATAAGCCTTGCGCAGTATCTCAAAGCTTTGCTTTTTTCGTTCATGGTACGTTGGTAAATCCCATTTGTCCCATTGGTACAAGAGTGGTTTGGAGGCTTCGCGCGAGAATGGCTTCTGATTGGAATGTGCAAATACTTCCACTCCGACACCTTTACTTTCGGTTGGTACTGTTCCTTTCGCCTCATACGGATATTTCCAAACCTGTTTGCTGCTCGGGTCAGTATACCCTAAAAGCATCCAAGGAATGCGTATTTCCAAAACATTGCCCTTTGCATACCAATCTGCCAGTGAGTTGTACGCCGGATCTTGCGGATCAGAAATCCCTGGCTTCATGATGCCCACTTCCAGCTCTTCGAAAGGTACTGTTTTCTTCGTTTCTGGTAAATACAATGCTTTGTTGAGCGCCAGCTTCCACGGCAAGAATATGCCGCTATCTGCTTGATCATAACGTTCGTCCCATGGCAGCATTCCCTTGAGGTACCCGTATAGCCAACTATGCTGATCATAGGCACTATTGACAAAAATGCGAGAATTGCTTTCCCCTTGCATTCGCAACAAAAATTCGATCTCTTGGGAAAATGTAATACCTGGTGCTTTATCCGCAGTTCGACTCCCACCACTCAGCGTATCGAAGCCAATATCCAGCGTGTCCTTTGAGAAATCCCACTCTCCTTCGCTCTTCTTTAGCATGAGAAACAAGTACGCTTCATCGTGTGTAACAGATAGATCAAATCCCGGATAAGCACGTTTGACGCGCTGAAGTCTTTTTTCCCAATCTGCTGTTTTCCCATCGAGAACGATCTGGTCAGACGCGTAACTACCGGGTTCCACCGCGATGACGCCGAATTTTTCCTCGTTGGTTAACGTATTGCTCCACATCGCCCTCCGTTCCCAAGGCAGTTCCAGGTCAATCGTATTCCAGGTAAATTTGAACCATTCATCCTGCCATGCGAATAAAAGTGCGCCATCATAACCTTCTTCATAAATATTACGCAGCATATCGGCATTCATCTCGCCCTGCTCTTGTTCCGTATGCATTCCTTGATTCCGTCCAGCAGGCCCATAATGAGCCATTCCCCGTGAGCTAGGTACGCCATATTCGGCAACCAACAACGGGATTCCCTTATGGTGGGCACGCAGATCACGCAAGTATCCCGCATATGGGTCTAACTTGCCGCTGGCATCCCGGTACTTTTGGTACTTCTCCTCATATCGCAAAAAGTCCGGGTAGTACGGATAGACATGATAAGAGGCAAAGTAACCTGCTGTCCATTCCACCGATGCTTTCAGATTCATCGGGTCGATCGAGACCATATCCTCTTGCGGTAGCGGCTCGTTAGGATGCGACAGCGGATCGGTCGTCAGCCAGTTTGTGAACGATACCGGATGCTGCCATCCATATTTCATTTCTTCCTCAGCCAAATAATCAAGCATGAAGGCTAGCCAGCTTTCAAAAGGAGACGCTTTTTCCGTTGTCTTGATATATTTTCCCTGATAAGGAGGCATGTCCGGATGAGATGCATTCGTCACCTGTACCGTATACGGATACCACTCGGTACCCAGTATCCACCCTACCAAGTATTGCGACACATCTGTCCGATATTCACCGCTGGCACGACCGTACCGCTCTGGGAGTGTCACGTTTCCATGGATTGCTTGTACAGCGTCTTTAATCTCTTGGCGAAAATCTTTGGTTATCTCGGGAGTAAATGCATCCCGTCCTTTCCGATCTTCACCCGCGAGCGCTTCATCCGGCGACCAGATTCCTTGCAGCAGGAGCAACGGCTCTTCCTGTTTTTGGTTGAACTCGTGTAAAGCCTCATAAAAGATCGGAGGTAGAATCGTATAAATGCGAATTACTTTGTTATTCATTTCCTTCATTTGCGTAAACCAGCGCAAGTAATCCTCGCGGGTCGGGGAGAGCTCTCCAGGATAGTGTCCTGGTGTCGTTGCACCCAGATTGATTCCCGCCCAAAACACGGGTTTCCAGCCTTGCCCGTTATAGAGGGCAATATCCCCACCATCTACCTTGGCAACGAGCTTTTTGCCTTCACTTTCGAATACAGGCATCGGTTTTGACGCTTTGCTTGCTTCCATTTGTGCTTCGCTTTTTTTGACCAGTTCCCTCCACTTTTCATAATCATGGATGGCGTATCCGGCGTAGCCTGCAAATTCTTCGAGGTTATCTTCGAGAACGGCCAGTTGCTCCTCCAATCCTCCATGCCCTTCCTCATAAAAGGTGGTGTTTTCTCCCTCTGCGCTTTGCAGCAGGTTAAGACCAACGACCACTTTGTTTTTTTGATCGTCCGCTTCGTTCATGATCGGGTTCACAATTTCCAATACCCCGTTCGGTCCCTCTACCCTGTCGCGATAGGCCATTAACGTTACATGATCTAGCGTGCTGACCAGCCATTTGCTAACAGTTTCCGATTTGTCTGCCAGCGACAGCTCGTACATCCAAAACGGAATATCGACACTTAACTCCAACGCCGGATCCTTTTTGATTTCTGCGGACAAGTACTCGATATTGGCTACCCATTCGTTTTTGATTACTTCCTTGTTCTCATTCCATTCGGGTAGTACGTGAGGTTCAATATCGAGATGAAGGCCACTAAATCTTTCACCTTCCCCTGCTGATTTATTATAGGTCTGAACCCAGTTTAAGAAGGTGGTAATACTTTTTCGATTGGAAACGAGAGACCAGACCGGATCTCCTGCAAGAGCATCCACGCGAATGCCGGATGCATTTGCTGCCTTAATAAAGGAATGATAATCTTGATGGGCAACATTTTCTTGATCAATATGCAAATAAATGAGATTGACGTCATGTTGCTTGGCAAATGCGATGATTTCCTCTCTTTCTGTGACAATGAGCTGCGTATTCCAAATCCAGGTCGCGATGATCGGCGGAGTCCTATACAAATAAGCGATGATTGCGATGACTGGTATGATGATGATCACAAAACCAAGCAGTAGCTTTTTTTTGCTTAATCGATTCTGTTCTGGTTCCATGCTGTCTGTAAAAATAAGACATCCTCCTACTGACTACGATTATGTGCGGGTTGCCATCAACCGTTTGGCATACTGCTCTTTGATGCTTTGGCGTTCTCTGGCGATGGCCAAAGCGTCGTTCGGAACATCATCTGTGATCGTAGAGCCTGCCGCTACATAAGCGCCCTCCCCGATGGTAACTGGAGCTATCAAATTGGCATTGCAACCAATAAAGGCGTGATCGCCAACGATCGTTTTATGCTTGCGGACGCCATCGTAGTTGACAGTGATTGTACCGCACCCTACGTTTACATGTTCACCAATATCAGAATCACCAATATACGAGAGGTGAGCAACCTTTGCACCTTTCCCGAGACGTGAATTTTTCAGTTCGACAAAATCTCCGACCTTTGCCGCCTCACCTACATCTGAACCTGGACGAATATAGGCATAAGGGCCAACCAATGCCCCGTCACGAATTATGCTGTTACATGCATTTGCATAACGAATTTCTACGTTACACCCTACTTCGCAATCCCTTACGTCTGCATTCGGTCCGATGACACAATTGGATCCTATTGTTGTTTTCCCACGGAGGTACGTTCCCGGATGAATAACCGTATCAGGTCCGATACACACATCGGCATCAATATAGGTGGAGGTTGAATCAATGAACGTGACCCCGTTTTGCATATGCTCCTCATTGATTCGCATACGGAGCAATCTCTCGGCGCAAGCCAGCTGGATTCTGTCATTCACGCCGCCCCCCTCTTCCGCATCATCGGTCATGAAAGCCCCAATGCGCTCGTCTTGCTCGTTTAAAATAGTCAAAACGTCAGGCAAGTAATACTCTTTCTGGGCATTATCATTTTTCACTCGGGATATGGCTTGAAACAGCTTTTGGTTGTCGAAACAATACATTCCTGTATTGATTTCACATACGAGCCGTTCTTCGGCTGTTGCATCCTTATGCTCCACGATCCGTTTTACAAGATCGTTTGCGTCGCGGATCAATCGCCCGTACCCTGTAGGATCGTCTACTCGTGCCGTTAAGACAGTTGCAGCTGCACGTTGCGTTTCATGCTGCGCAAGCAGTTGCTCCAGCGTTTTCTCCCTCACCAATGGTGTATCCCCGCTCAACACGATCGTTGTCCCCTGTTTGTCTTGCAGGAGGTCAGCCGCCATCATCACTGCATGGGCAGTTCCTAATTGCTCGGACTGGTAAGCATAGCGGACAGAAGCACCGAACTGCTTTTTCACTTGCTCGGCCCCATGCCCTACAATCAAAATAATCTCATGGATGCCAAGTCCATGTAATCGGTCGACAATATGCTGGATCATTGGTTTTCCACAAACCTCATGGAGCACTTTGCACCGCGTAGACCTCATCCGTGTCCCTTTTCCCGCTGCCAATACAATTGCATAACGACTACTCATATGATCCTCCCAACAGATCGACTTATTTGGCTTCTTTGAAGTACGGCCTTACTCTGTTGACAATATCCTCAACAATATCTCTGGTTCCCATTGTCGTTGTCTGTTGACCTTTCTCGTAAACCTGAAGCATGATTTCTATCAACGTTTTTTGATCAAGAGTTTGGTCAGTGGAATCCATCATGGACAATTCAGCCCCTTACGGAATTAATGTAAATCCGACAAGTCAAAATGGGGAAAGAATCCCGTTCTATCCAATAAACTGGCTGTTCCGGGATTCTTTCAAATCATATTTTTTTATTCAACGGTTACACTTTTGGCAAGATTCCGTGGCTTGTCTACATCATTGCCCAATGCCAGAGAAGTGTAATAAGAGATCAACTGCAGCGGAATAACGGACAGGATGGGGGTAAACACAGGCAATGTCGCAGGCACAAAGCACACTTCATCTACATTTCTGTGCAATTCCACATTCCCTTCCAATGTGATCGCTAACACATTCCCACCTCGTGCCTTCACTTCTGTAATATTGCTAACCATTTTTTCTTCCAGCTCTTTTTGTGTCACCAAGGCAATGACAGGTGTACCCTCTTCGATCAAAGCCAGCGTTCCATGCTTCAATTCCCCTGCAGCGTATGCCTCTGAGTGCAGGTAGGAAATTTCCTTCAGCTTCAAGGACCCTTCCAGCGCCACAGCATAATCAATACCTCGACCGATAAAGAACAGGCTGGCATGATTTTTGATGGACTCGGCATAGACGCGAATATCATCCGCATGTTGGAGTGCCTTTTCAGCCTGCTCAGGCAGTTGTCGCAGATTGGCAATCATGAATTCCCGTTCTGTTGTCGTAAGCGTCTCACTCACCTGAGCCAGATACAATCCAAGCAGATAAAAAACGATGACCTGAGAGGTGTACGCCTTCGTTGAAGCGACAGCAATTTCCGGTCCGGCAAAGGTAGCAAGCACATAATCGGCTTCACGGGCAATCGAGCTACCTTGAACATTGGTGATGGCCAAGACCTTGGCTCCCAGGCGTTGACTCTCCCGCAACGCTGCCAGCGTATCAGCTGTTTCACCCGACTGACTCACGACAATGACCAGCGTTTTTTCAGATATAATAGGGCGTCGATATCTGAATTCTGAAGCGACATCGACCTCTACGGGTATCCTCGCCAATTCTTCGATCACATTCTTGCCGATCAACCCTGCATGAAATGCGGTTCCGCACGCTACGATGAATATTTTCTCAAACCGCTTGATTTGTTCAGGCTGTAATTGAAAATCCTTCAATACAATTTGCTTTCCTTCCTCGTCAATCCGGTTGAGCAGTGTGTTACGGAATGCATTTGGCTGCTCGTAAATTTCTTTTAGCATGAAGTGCTCAAAGCCGTCCTTCTCCGTCTGTTCCACATTCCAATCTACGCGGAACATCTCTCGCTGAAACGGTTCGCTAGTTTCCACTTTCATGAGAGAAACGCTGTCTTGCTTGAGAACCGCCATTTCCCCGTCTTCCAGGATGACAATGTCGCGTGTGTGCTCAAGAACCGCAGAGATGTCGGAACCAATGAAGTTTTCGCCTTTGCCTACCCCGATAATTAATGGACTTGCCAATCGGACTGCCACCATTTTATCTGGTTCGTACTCGCAAACAACACCGAGAGCATACGCTCCGCGCATACGCAGCACTGCATTTCGAACTGCGGCGACAAGATCGCCTTCGTATAGGACAGCAATGAGATGAGCAATGACTTCTGTATCGGTCTCGGATGTAAACGTGACCCCATGGTCCAAAAGCTCCTGTTTGATTTCCAGATAGTTTTCGATAATACCGTTATGGACAACAGAAAACTTTCCTGATTCATCCGTATGCGGATGTGAGTTCTCATCTGACGGACGGCCGTGAGTGGCCCAACGCGTATGTCCGATTCCCAAACAACCTTGAATAGGAGATTGGTTGAGCCGTTCTTCCAAAACGGCCAGCCTTCCTTTCGATTTGCAAATCTCCATTTTTTCACCGTTAAATATTGCGACACCAGCCGAGTCGTAGCCGCGATACTCCAACTTCTGCAAACCATTTGTCAGGATTTGTTGCGCTTGTCCCTCACCAATATATCCCACGATACCGCACATACGATTGCCTCCCTATTCCGTAATCATCAGCAAGTTTTCTAGTTAAGCCAGGAGTACGACTCGTTCTTCCTCGATGTGCATCCTTGCCGGATTTCCAAGCTTGTATATGTGTTGACCCGTTATGCTGTCAAAAGCATTTCGTGTATCAATGATGGCTACACCCAGATCAGCAAACTTCTGGTAGTCAAAGCTCTTATGATTCGTAACGAGTACCATGCAATCGTAATTTTTCATTTGTTCCAAGTCATGCGGAATGGAACGAACGGTGTTCCCGCGTTTGTCTACAAAGCTTTGTGCATAAGGATCGTAGTAATCGACACGTGCTCCGTTTTCCTGGAACAGCTCGTAAATATGCAAGCCTGGGGATTCACGCAGATCATCAATGTCAGGCTTGTAGGCCATCCCCAAAATGAGAATCCGCGAGTTTTTGATTGATTTGGCATAAAGATTCAGTACCTGTGCGGTTTTATTGATCACATAGTCTGGCATATTGTCGTTAATCGATTGTGCCAGTTCGATAAATTTGCTATGAAAACGGAAGCCCTTTGCCTTCCAGGAGAGGTACATCGGATCAAGCGGAATGCAATGTCCCCCAATTCCAGGACCTGGATAAAACGGCATATAGCCAAACGGTTTCGTTGACGCAGCTTTGATAACCTCCCACACATCGATGCCCATTTTGTCGCACATCATAGCCATTTCATTAATAAAAGCAATGTTTACACTCCGGAATGTATTTTCCAATAATTTAGACATTTCAGCGACTTTCGGGGAAGAAACCGTTACTACATTGGTAACCAAATTGCTATACAGCAGGGCCCCCAACTCCAAGCACTTTGGCGTGGTTCCCCCAATTACTTTTGGCGTATTATGTGTGTTAAAGGAATAGTTACCTGGATCTACACGCTCAGGAGAGAAGCAAAGGAAGAAATCCTGTCCGACGGTCAGACCCAGCTTTTCGAACTCCCATTGGATCAATTCTTCTGTCGTTCCAGGGTAAGTTGTGCTTTCAAGCGTAATCAGAAGGTTTTTCTTTTTGTATTTGATAATTTCACGGACAACTCCCTTAATAAAGGAGGTATCCGGGTCTTGATTTTCACTGAGCGGTGTTGGAACACATATGCTGACGGCATCCAGCTCCTTGAGCACCCGATAATCAGTTGTCGGGAAGAATCGCTGAGCAGAAAGGCTTGATTGGATCACATCGCAAGGAACGTCCTGGATATATGATCTGCCTGCGAGCAAGCTTTCTACCTTTCGCTGATCCAAATCGATCCCATAAACAGAGAAACCGCTTTTGGCCATTTCCATTGCGAGGGGCAGACCAACGTACCCAAGTCCAATTACCCCAACTTTTACGGTTTTTGATTCCATTTTTTGCTTCAATTTTGTGAAGTAGCTCATTTTTCTTCCTCCCTTTTCTCTGTTTTTTAAGACAATAGACTTCTCACTCGTGCTTCCAAGTCTACGGGTGAAAATGGCTTCGCTATATAATCTGAGACTCCCAGCTCGAATGATCTTTTCTTGTCGTCTTCCAACCGCTTGTGGGTTAATACCACGATTTTGGTGCCACGCTCAACTGTATTGATCTTGCTGATGAGCTGGTAACCGTCTTCAATGGCCAAATTGACATCGGTAATAACAGCGTCTGGTAAAAATCGCTTGTATTTTTCCCACGCTTCTCTCCCGTTGTCGGCCAAATAAACGCAGTAACCTTTTCTTTGTAAATAGATGCGTAAAAACTCATTCACAGTTTCATCTTGCGAAACAAGCAAAAGACTTCTCTTTGCTTCCGATGATCTTTTACCGCTGTATATGTGAATATCACCAGCGACTCCCTTTTCAGCAGTAATCTCCTGTACCATACCACTGAGGACTTGTGCTGCTGATTCCCCCTGTTCGGGGAAACTGGCGATGAATACTGGCCCTGCCAACATATGTTGGGTCTGTAGCTGTTCCTTGATGAAGAGAGAATGGAAATGAGTATTGCCTAGCATTTGGTCGCCAAGGAGAATACCTAGAATGCTGCTCTGTTTGTCGTAAAAACAATGGATATCCGTAAACCCCTCTGCTTTTGCCAAAGACATTTTCAAATCTTGGATCTTTTCTTTACTGCTTCCATTCGTGACAGCCAGAATAATCCCGCATGGCAACTGACTCGATTCATAGAAGGTAAGCACATGCTCAAAGGCTTGAAATAAAGGAAACGAATACGCTTTTGCAATCTGACTCATGGTATCTCCCTCCTGTGCCCTGTTTCTCTATGTTTTCCAGCTTGTTCTCGTCATGGTTCCCCATGTGTTATTGTTGCGCATAAACTCGATATGACCCAAAAATCTCCAAATGACTCCCAACTGCTGATATCCAAGAAACATGAAGAAGAGGAATGCCAACATCTTGAGATTGTCGCGAACTCTTGTATAACGCTTGAAGGCCAACTCTTCCATAAACAGAGAGCCGATCCCGAGCAGCACGCCAAACAAGAGATTCAACAGCGCATAGATAACCAGTATTCTCCATTGAGTCATGTCCATCAATGTATATCCCAGCAGAGCCAAAAAGCCGGTAAACCTGAAATAAGGATTCAGCGTTTCGAAAATGATGTTATAGGGAAATGTAATCAGCCCCATAACTTTGTACTTAGGACGGCCTACTATATAAATGCCGTACTCCAGCATGTTTTTGAGGTTTCCGCGTCCCCATCTTCTTCGCTGGCTGCCAAGTATTTTCAGCGTATCAGGAGCCTGAGTCCAGCAAACGGCATCGGGGCAAAAAGCCACTCGATACGGAAGTTTATTTTCAAGCATATATTTATGAAGCTTGATGATGATGTTCATGTCCTCGCCAGGATATCCCCCTCGATAACCACCAGCTTTGACAACAACATCTTTTCGAAATACCCCAAAGGCACCCGACACAATGATTAGTCCGTTGATTGAACTCCACCCAATCCTCCCCCCTAGGAATGCCTTTAAGTATTCGACACATTGGAACATTGGCAAAATTTTGGTAGGAAGATTGACTTTCTTTATCATTCCGTCCTCGATTTCACAGCCGTTTGCGATTCGGACGATGCCGCCGATCGCGACCGTTTCTTCAGGGTTTTCCATGTACACCTTGGCGATGCGGATCAACGCGTCCTTTTCCAATAATGAATCAGCATCAATGGAAGCAATCAATGGATAATGGGAAAGATTAATCCCGGCGTTTAGCGAGTCGGCTTTTCCTCCGTTTTCCTTATCAATGAGATATAAATTGGGATATTGCGTATTGTAATAAACGCCTCGTACGTTGGAGGTTTCCAATACTTTGGAGCCCCCTGCATACTCTGTGCGGGTTAACTGGAACTCATCCAACAAAACTTGCAACGTTTCATCTCTCGAACCGTCATTAATAACAACCACTTCATACTTGGGATAATCTAGCGCGAGAAGCGAACGAACGTTTTCAATGATCGTCAATTCCTCATTGTAAGCAGGAACGAGGATGGATATTTGTGGTACGTACTCTGATCCAGAGAGTGACTGAAAGCGAGAATACATGGAGCTTTTGATGATGGAAAAAATATTTTTGATGGACAGGCTTAGAATCGTTAAATAGAGCGTCTCAATCACGATTACGTAATAAACAGCAAAGATCCCGTATGCTTGCAAAAAGTCCCTCATGTCAATCTCCTTTCAGGTATAGTTACACGGCATAAACATAATGATTTTTCTTGTCCGCCTGCTCATCCTCATTGATTTGCTTTCTGCAACTGGCATACATCTCAATCATTTCAGTATTCTGACAGACTTCCGTATCGTTCGTCTTCATCAAGGACTCGAACAATGCCGTTGCCAAAACAGCATCATATTCGAACAGCAACCTCACTGACTGGATGCGGACTTCGTTGTCCTCCGAATCGATCTGCCGATATACCAAATCGGCAATCTCCGCGGTTAAAGGAGCAGACCATCCAATTAAAGCGATTTTATTCAAATCCTTGTCCGTACTTCGCAAACATTCAAGCAATAATGGTGTACAATCCAGCTCTGTCTCTTTCATGATGTCAACTGCAAGGAAATGATTGCTTTTTCGATGCTTTATAAGGAGCATCAGCATGTTCCTTATATCGTCCAGATTTCTTGCACACTTGGCGATAGATCTCGCGATGATAAAATGAGTGGGATCGAGTTTTTTTGTCTGCAGCAATTGCAGAAGTCTTGGTACGGCTTCCTCGGATCGCATTGTTCCTACATGATAGGCCGCATCGATCCTTATCCAATGGAAGCGACTATACAGCCTTTGGAGGTTTTGCTTGACGAGCCCTGTATCCTCACAGAGTGTGATCATTTTCTTTCGGTGGCTTCCTGTAAGAGATTCGATCCATTCAGTGAGTTTTTGTTGCAGAACTCTCATTTCCAAGCGATTTAATTGCCAGTAAGGCGGTTTCAACCTCTCAGGCGAGTCCATATGAGACTGGATATACGTGAAGTAGTCTTGAAACTGTCTCAGGTAAACGCGCGTTCTCCTTTCTAACAACAAATTCCTTGATTTAATCACCAAGATACCCATAAAAAATAGTATAATTATTACAATTAACAGGCAGATTACCGTGACTGCTTCTGACAAAATGGCATGCAGAATGGATCTCTCCTCTCCAGTTTGTTTGTAAGTTTTTCTGTACATTCCTATCCATTTCAAGTCGACAGCGTTAAGCGCCATTCAAGCTCGAAGTTTTCTTTATAGAGAACATTCCGTTCGTTTTGTTCTTTATAAAGAACGATTTGAAATTAGTATCCTGTACGGGCTATGGAATGTAAAATATCAATTTTCTCCAAAAATAGACCAAAAACAGCGAAAATCGACTATTTTGTAGAATATCGTCTGAATATCTCGTTTTTACTCAACCTTAATAACGAACACTATGTTTCTTATAAAGAACGACCGCAATTATAGATACTTAGCCATAATGACGCTTCATTTTATCTAGTAGAAAGGTAATTTTTTAGCAATGTCAGTAGGGGCAAATCGAATAAATGAGCCAAACGATACAGGACTAGTCCCACAAAAAGTTGTGTTTCAGCTATATTGACGTTATAATAAACGAAGAGATTTAAAGGGGTGGCTATTACATGATCGGCTCGCGTATACAGCAGCTTAGAATAGACAAAGGCCTTTCTCTTTCTGATTTAGCTGATCGCGCTGGTGTCGCCAAGTCTTATCTGAGCTCAATCGAGCGCGGCATTCAGCGAAATCCTTCTATTCAATTTCTTGAGAAAATCGCACTAGTATTAAATGTGACAGTAGACACATTGCTTCAGGAAAAAGTTGTTCCTTCAAGCGAGAATGTTGATGAAGAATGGTACAAGCTGATCGAAGAGGCTATGAAATCCGGGGTAAGTAAAGAACAGTTTCGGGAGTTTTTGGAGTACAATAAATGGCGGTTAAATCGACATAAATAACATTGTTGCCAGCACTGATATAGTGGTGGCTTATTATTTTTTGCATTAATTTAAAACAAAAGTCACAAATACTAGATTTACATATGAAACTGAATTAAGTATCATTTCTGATATAAGCTTTTTACCTATCTTTTTCCAACCATTTTTTGGATATTTTATTTATTTTTACAAAAGGAGGGTAAAAGGGGAACTAACATGAAAAGCACTCCGTCTCCTAAAGATCTCCTGGATAAGGAATGGATCGATTTAATCCTTACAGCACGAAAAATGGGATTAAGCATTGAGGAAATTCGTTTTTTTCTCGTGAACTCTCCTCTCTCTTTTGATGAGGAGAAAAAGTGATTACTTCGAAGCATAATGTAAACAGCCATTATCCATTACGCTACACTTTTATAAATAATAGGACTTCCATCAGGGTTCATCCCCGATCGAGAAACCATAGAAATACACAGGCTTATTAGGCCTGTGCTTTTTCTATTTGCATATTTTTTTTCGCGATATAGTCTGTCTCGTAATATTGAAGATCATTACGCATCGGTTCGAATACTCTCGATAAGGACAAGGTCAACTGCTGCAACTCAGGGACCGCCTGCTTGCGAAAAATGATACAGTCCTGACCCGTATAGGCCAACCGCCCATCTTCTTCGTAAACCTCACCTTTGGGATAGTAGAAGTTATTTATACAGGTATGGTATACCTGATACAATACTTCCTCGGCAAACTCCTCATGAAATCGTGCGCGTCGGAGAGATACTCCCAGCCTTTCGTATGCATTTTCGCAGTAAACCAAAAGGTGGCGCAAGTCGGAAAGATAGTTACGGTAATACGTTTCAAATTCTTCAGGATCACCTGACGCGGATACAAGACCAGCTAGGGTAACCTGATTCAAAAAACGTTCCACTTCCATGCTGACCTTTTTCAACTTGGTGTACGTCTCCTCGCACAATTGCTTTAGATGAGTCGCTGACATAAAGTCCCCCTAATGTTGAAGAATCTGCCTTTTTTATAATAAGTATAAAGGAAAGATTATTTATTACACAAGGGTTATTTTTATGCAAGAAGACTGCTTCAGAAGATGATATGGAGCATCATATACGCACAAATAAGGCTACGCCAAAGCTTTAGCGTAGCCAATTTCTACTATGCAATTGCAATTTATACCGCTGATTGCTCACTAACTTTTCCCTTAATCTTCCTTATCTGCAACAAATAAATGAGATAG
Source organism: Brevibacillus sp. DP1.3A (assembly GCF_013284245.2). Lineage (NCBI taxonomy): Bacteria > Bacillati > Bacillota > Bacilli > Caryophanales > Paenibacillaceae > Brevibacillus > Brevibacillus sp. DP1.3A. The sequence continues at coordinate 4,457,946 of NZ_CP085876.1, forward strand.
GCTGCGAACAACCCGATGATTGTCATGAAGCCGAGAACGACAAAGTCGTTCATGACAGCTGACAGACCATGTCCCTTCGTCAAGATTTCTCTGACACCATTCAGGAAATACGTCAGCGGCAAAGATTTTGCAATCGCGACAATTCCGGTCGGCATCGACATGAGTGGCCAAGTATAGCCAGATAACATGAACGAAGGTACTGCAATCATCATCCCGATCTGAGTAGCCTGGAGTTGGCTGCTGGACACAAAGGAGATGGCATAACCGATAGCCAACACCGCCAAGTTAAACATAGTAGCCAGTAGCATCAGATCGAACGTACTTCCGTAATAAGGGATATCAAAACCTTTTAACATCAGTGTAAACGCTAGGAACATATTGAGGGTTCCTGCCAGAAAGTACGGCAACAATTTGCTTGCGGTGATCGCGAAGAAGCTATGGCGAGAGAGTGTATCCCTCCAGGTACCCTCTTCTTTTTGTTGAGCTACTGACAATACGATTCCGAGGAACAGCACTTGCTGAAGCACTGTACCTGCAAGTCCGAATACCATGAAGGACAGATAACTGAAGGTCGGGTTATACAACACTCTGTATCGATAGTCGATACCCGTAAACATGTTTTTCCCTTTTTCTCCCCAGCCGCCAAGTGCTTCCATCTTCTTCAGCGTGGTTCCTGCTGAAACAGACTTAATTGCTGTATTCGCTGCTCGAACTGCCGTATTCGAAATCATGATGTTACTGCCGTCGATAACAGTCAGTACCTCTGCCTCTCTCCCAGCCTTCACATCCTTTTCTAATCCAGCAGGAATGATCAGGGCGATATTTGCTTCGCCCTTGTCAACCAATTTCATTGCTTCTTCTTCTGTTCCTACAATAGACGTGATCCGAAATGTATGATCGACCTCAAAGGCACGATAGAGCTCACGACTCAATTCGGTTTGATCGGCATCCACCATCACAGTAGGGATCTCCATCACTTTCTTCTCACTGTACAGAAAGCCGAACATCGTCAAATAAATCAGCGGAACGAGGAAGAGAATATTACGAATGGTTTTGTTTGCAAAAAGATTTTTCCATTCGCTCCAGAACAGGTGAGAGAAACTATTCACCATTACCAGCTCCTTCAAGTTGCCACTCAACCGTCAGGCCTGGACGCAATTCCGGATCGGACACCAGCAGCTTCACTTGGAAGGAACGAATATCACGATCACCGAGTTCTTGTGTCGCTTTTTTTACGGCAAAGTCAGCAGCAGGAGCTACAGTAACCACTTTGGCGTCTACTTCTCTGCTCAGGGCTGGGACGAACAATTTCACTTGATCGCCTGTTTTCACATTCGCGAGCATGTATTCATTTACATAAAATTTGATATAGTTGTCTGCTTTCGTTTGGATCGTCAAAACGGTGAAGCCTTGGGAAACCAGCTCTCCCTTTTGAACGGCAACTGATTTTACAATACCGTCTACTGGAGCTGTCAGCTTAGTGTTGTTCACATAGGCTTCCATTTCTGCCAACGCACCTTTTGCCTGCATCACGTTCGCTTCTGCGGATTTAACATCCAGCTCCTTCAAGCCGACTTGACCTCTCCCAGCTACAGCTTGGTTGTATGCAGCTTTTGCTTGATCCAGCTGTGCTTGTGCGGCATCGACCTGCTCTTTGCGCGATCCAGTTTGAGCCATTTTCAACTGCTCTTCTGCTGCTTTAAACTCCGCTTGCGCCTTATCTGCTTGCATCTGCGCCTCTTCCACTTTCACTTGAGGAACGGCACCTTCCGCCATTAATTTTTTCATTCGTACCAAATTCGTCGCAGCAATTTGATTCGAAGTTTGTGCTGCTTGCAATTTCGCTTTGAGCTGCGTAATTTCTTCTGAACGCGCTCCATTTTTGTTCGCGTCAAGCTGCGCTTGCGCCGAGTTGACTGCTGCTTTTGCTTGGTCGACTTGGGCATTGCTGGAGTTATCCGTGACGGATACTCCTTTTTTCGCCTGATCAAGTTTGACGAGTGAGAGCTTGTAAGCAGCTTCCGCCTGCTCTTTCTTCGCGAGAATCTCCGCGCTGTTTAGCGTGGCAACTACTTGCCCTGCCTTTACTTCGTCTCCTTCTTTTAGAGAGAGCTGTTCGATGGAACCGCCCATTTTAAAAGAGAGGTCTACCTCTGTTCCTTCGATTACACCTGCTAATTTCGTTGTATTCTGACCGGCCATACTACTCACGTTTGAACCAAACAATACGGTTCCAAGTACTGCAATGCCGACTACAAAGCTACCTACACCGATCCATGCACGTTTGTTCATCTGTCTTCTCCTCTTGTTTTACGTTTCTCTAGACGTTATTTGGTTTGAAACATTCCTGAAAGCATATAACGAAGTGTCTGTTTATCTGCGGCACTGTTCACTGGCTCTTTGCGAAATTGCTTGCGAAGTACGGTAAACCCAACCATGCCAAACAACGCGGAAGCGAGTGTACGAATCTCGATATCTGCCCGGATATACCCTTGCTGTTGCAACTCCAGCATGTGTGACTCCATCGTACTGAAATAGCCACCTAACAGATTGCCAACCATCCTATCGCGCTGTCCATCTCCTGAGAAGGCACTCAGCAACAGGAAACACAAATCTTGATTCTCGGAAAAGAAGCGAAGATGCTCATCCAGCACATTCAGAATGCGATCCTCCAAGGAAAGCTCTTCATTTTGCATGACATTATCTACATGGTAAATCAGCATCTTCACGCCTTTTTCTATCACGTACAAAAACAGCTCTTCCTTTGTGGAAAAGTGATAATAGAGTGTTCCTTTTGCTACCTGCGCCATTTCCGCGATTGCATCCATGGTCGTTTCGCTATATCCCAATTGGGCAAATGCAGTTAAAGCTCCGTTCGCAATTTGATCTTTTTTTGATGGTGCCATCACTCCTGTCCCCTTTCGATTTTTTGAACTGACTGGTCAGTACAAAGATTATATTACGAATACTTCCTAGTTTTGTCAAGCAGCCATTCCTTCTATGTACAAAAAAAGATCGCTTTGTAGGCGATCTTTTACTTCTCTATAATTTGAAAGTAAGTCTCCATGGTTGCAGGCATTGGCGCGACACCGAGGTTCTCCCTTAGTTTTGCTACACATTTTTCGTACCAGCGGATGGCCTGTGTCCGATTATTTTGCTGATAATACGCAGTCATAAGTAAGCGGTACGATTCCTCCCAGCAATCATCCACGCGTAGAATCGCTTCACACCAGCGGATCGTTTTTTCCAATTGCCCATCCTCTAGCATGATTTTGGCTACCCTCTCCGCTCCGCGTAAAAACAGCGCCTGCACCCTCTCACGCTCTTCTACACACCAATCCTCATAACGGCATTCCGGCATGTAATCCCCCAAGTAATACGCAAGCCCTTTTTCCAAAAGGATGGCGCCCTGACGCCGGTCTGATTCTGCCAAGCCCAGGGTAACGAGCTTCTCGAACTCTTCAACGTCCATATGGTAACCCGATGCCAGATTGAAACCGTAGGAGCTGCCATGGCGTTGAATGAAGAATGTATCTGTTCTGGCGGCACGATCTGGCTCGAGGGCTTTGTTCAACGCATTCAGCGACACTTTAAAATCGCGGATTGCCGCTTCCTCGATACTGTCTGGCCATAGTCGGTTCATGATTTCTTCACGGGCTAACAAATGATGTCTCTTCGTCAATAAAAGCTGAAACAACAGCTTGGCCGTCCCTCGCTGCCATGCCTTTTCGCTCAGTTCCCGCTCTCCCAGCCACACACGGAACGCGCCCAGCGTCTGAATACGAAGTGTATAGCCGGGGTGGAATGTCACGTTTTGCAAGCCCAAATCATTTAACAGCTGAGATACGTAATCGGGCGATACCTTTCGGCGCTCTGCCTCAATCAAAATTGGCATAAGCTGCTGTACATCATGCGGTGTAAGCATAGTAGGTCTCTGCAGGAGGAATTGATATTCACCAGACTTCATCAAGGACAGAGCTTGCGTCACCGCAGGTACGAACAAATCCCATTGTTTTTTGCGATAAGCCAAGAAGCTCAACCACAATTGGCAAATGACGACACTGTAGCTATCCCCACAGTGACTAAGCCGGTCGGCACAATCGATAAAGGTAGCCCACGCTTCCTCTTCTTTACCGTATTTGGCGTATGCAATTCCAATCGCCATCCTTACCAGACTGCCTAACCAGTCGTCGCGCATTGCCTCTGTCTCTTGTATCCCCCTGTTGCCATACAGAAGGGCTTGGTCGAGTGCCTTTTCTCTTGCGTGAAGCAAGGTTAGTCCCAAAAGCGTTTCTGACTTTCCGCGTGTCGACTGAAGCTCCTCCATGATTTGCAAACCCTTTTCATAAAGCTGGCGAATCTCATCCGTAGGCAATGTTTGACTGATGAGGGCCGCATGGGCTTTTCGAACATAGCCATTCGCCTCTACGAAAGGTGAATGCGCTGCACGTCCAAGTTGTATGGCAGTTTCTGCAGATTCCCACCCTCGCTCCCATTCGCCATTCAATGCATAGACGAAAGATAGCAGCAAAGAGGTTTCCCGATATGATCTGGTCAACGGAGGATGCTTCCTCTGTTCTACCTGCCACTTACTCTCCAAGAGCTGAATGGAGGACTGCAATCGGCCGGTACGGAACAACAGGCGCGATTCCAGCTCAACCTCCGTCTGCTGCTCTAATTCCTGACTCCGTTCATACCAAGCTGCTGCCTGTTTGGCATCTCCGCGATTCGTATAAATTTCTGCCAGCAACCGGTATAGCCTCGGTGCCATTTCATTCTCTTGTTCAAATGGGGGCAACAGTTGAATCGCCCTCTTGAGCAGTTCTTCTGCCCGGACGCCTTGTACGCTGTCGAGATGAACGCGTGCTTGCCCTTCCAGCCCTCGGCACAATCCGATTTGATCTTGCTTTTGTTCACATTGTTTCAAAAATTGCTCATAGGAAGAAAAGGCTTTCGCATATAGACAGCGATAGCGTTCTACTTCGCCCTGATAAAACAACAGCCAATGCTGTTCGCACTTGATGTGCTCTGGTAACAGTGTTATCCACTCATATAAAAAGTCCAGCTTCCCTGCTTGCAGCAATCTTTCCGATGCTTGGCATAACCATTCTCCCAGCTCCTCCCACTGCTCCACGAGACGCAACCGCCCAAAAGCTTTTGCCTCGTCCCCTTTACGTCTGTACCATCCTGCGGCCTTGTGATTGACATGCACGTACGTCGTTTGATTTGCAGCCAGCTTACTAGAGAGGAGGCGCTGGAAAAGTGGATGAAAGGAATAATGAGATCCTGTTTGGACATGCAGAAAAAGATTACAACGCTGTACTTCCAATAGGTGCTCGATACATCCTTCCCCGAGTATTTGCTTGCAGTCCTCCATGTCGAATTGTTCGAGAACCGCTGCCTCCATCAAGAAGCGCTGCATATCTGCATCCAGCTGTGTCCAGACTTCCACTTCCAGCAAATGCAGCAATCGCGATAACTCACGCAGACTGTCAGAAACCGTCTGCCCCCTCGTTACCATTTCACCAAAAGTGCGAAGCGCCATCACCCAGCCTTGTGCCACCTCTTCCACGCGGCCCCAATGGTCTTCGGACAACGTGATGTCGTATTGATCGGAATAAAAGACTTCACTCTCCTCCAGCGTAAAAGAAAGGTCATTTGTTGTAAGTTCCAGACACTCTCCTCTTGCGGACAACAAGTCGAGATTGGACCATTTCGGTCGAGAGCGCGTTAAGATGACCAGCTTGACCTTTTGTGGGAGAGCCTCGGCCAACCGTTGAACAAATCGATCGACGTCACTACCATTAACTATCCGTTGGTAATGGTCCAAAACAAGTATGTGGTCCGCCTGGAGCTGTACACATTCTCCGACGAACCAGTCGACCAGTACCTTACTGTCTATGGAGTGCACCGGACTTTGCTCTGTGATACGTATGAGCTGCTCTCGCAATACCTGTCCAAAATCAGGATGAACCTGCCGAACACTTTCGACGAGACAGATGACAAACGCAAGAAGAGCATCGTCTCCATCCTGAATGGTATACCAGGACGCAGCCAGTGCTTCATCATGTAGAAATGTAGCCAGAGAAGTTGTTTTGCCATAGCCTGTCCCTGCATGAATGAGACAAAGCTGCGTATATTTCAACAGGCGTAATTTTTTCGCCAATGCAGGTCGCCGTAAGACGTATGGCTTCTGTCCTGGAGGAGTTATTTTGGATATAGGGATGTGGATTGGAATCATGATATGTGCACTCCTTGCCGTTCTCCTGCTCTTCTTTGATTATTTCCCCATTTCTAACTATTCTCCTGCCATTTGGCCCTTAACCGACAAAAAGCCCACCCGGGAGTCCAGGTGGTGCTCATTCAATCCACTAAGTTATATCCAGTAACAGTATGTCCAATATCATTTAACAGGACTTGGAATTCTTCGTCTCTGATGTGCTCTCCGTTCGTAATTCGTGAATGCAAATTTGCGATTCGGTCATAAACTGCGCGATTGGTAGACACGTACAAGATGTTGAAGCGAGTTTCTGCCTGCAAGCGTGATCTCATCCGATCCACAACACGTTTATGCAGCGAATCTGGATGTCCATTATCGACTCGCACAATTTTCCCAGGCGTATACGGGATCGACGTCCGCGGATTGACTTCGTCAGGCTTCGGTGTATCGACTGGCAGCACACCTACAATCAAGTTATCCTTGTACGCTAACACCTTGATATCGGTTACACCGGGCAGCTTTTCCGCATGCCCTTCCAAGTGAGTCACTAGCTGCGGCTCTCGCTGATGAACCATCTTTTGGCTAATCATGGCTGCCGGTCCTTTGTCCCTAGCGACGTTATCGTTCTGGATGTTAATCCCAAGAGATTCAAATTTGGCCTTATTTCCGTTCTGATCTTCGGTGCCCTGTTCTTTGTTAGGCGAACACCCTGTCAGCAAGCCGGCAAACAGGAGCACAGCAATGATACTCCCACTCATTCGTCTCACAACAAAAACACCTCCTTGCACTTAGTGTGATGTGCAGGAGGTGTTCTTACTCAGAAATCAGATGGCTTAATCAATGGAAATAAATTCGCCTTCAAATGTATCTTGTTTACCGTCTTTTTCAGCTTTTACGGTAAAGCTGCGAATGCCTTCATCGCCATTTATTTGTAGTTTAAAGGTGCCATCTGCATTAACTTCTACTTCATGTGTATCATCTTCGAGGACAATTGTTAAATCTGCGCCAGGATCAACCTTCCCTGTAACTCGGTACAGTTCGATCACTGCTACTTTGGTAGATTTCCCCTCGATACTTTCTTTATCAATCAAAGCTACCTGATCAGGCTTTTTCTCATCCGTTGCAGGCTTCGTCGGATCCTTTGGCTTTTCCTGTTGGCCGACTTGATTAGGGTTCACATTATCAGCAATCAATACGGTTTGTGTCTTCGGATCCCAATCCACCTTGTAGCTGAGAGCTTCCGCGATGAAACGAACAGGTACTACAGTACGCTTGTTCACAATCTGTGCCGGTACGTCGAGGTTGATGGTTTGTCCATTTTTGTTGGCAATTTTTTGAGTAACAACCAATCTGATGTTATCTTTCCCTTTGTTGATGGTAACAGTCCGGGTTTGTTCATTCCATTTCACTTCAAATCCAAGACTCTCTGCAATCGGACGAATCGGAACCAGTGTACGTCCCTGGCTGATAATAGGTGCTTGGTCAGGAAACGCAATTTGTTTTTTATTGTACTCCACTTTAACAGCATTCTGTACGGCTTTAGGCGCTACAGGTGCTGCCGCTGCAGAAAATGCTGCCATCGGTACCAAGGCGATCGCTAGCAGTAATGAGGTTACTTTTTTTAGCAAAACATTCACTCCATTTCCAAAAAGGTTCACACGATTCTTAATCTACTATAGGATGAAGGCAGTTTCAAGATTTTCCTGTAGTCTCCCTTTCAAAAGATCATTCTTTCCTAGTAACTCTCCTCTTTTACGTTACTTTTTCCTCCTCCTTTTGACCTAATTTCAAATTGTTACAAAAATGCAACCATCTTGCTTTCCAAAACCGTTACAATAGACAAGAAGCGACAGTATTTTATCTTGAAAGAGGCAATGAATGATGAACAAATTTCTCCCTTTCCTTATCCTGGCACTTATCTTAACTTTAATTCCTCCAGTAGGAAGCTCCGCCAATACGACTGCTATCCAATTAGGAAGTGATGTGCTGTTCAATCAGTTCCACCATCTCATTGAAGGCAAAAAAGTCGGGCTGATTACGAATCAAACAGGTCTCAATAGTCAAATGGTTAGCACGATCGACATGTTACGACGTGATCGCTCCGTCCATTTAACCGCTCTGTATGCACCTGAGCATGGCCTCGACGGAAACACGGTCGCAGGAAAACAAGTAACGAGCTTTGTTCATCCCGTCTACGCTATACCGGTCTACGGCTTGTCTGGCTCAACACGCAAGCCAACACCAGAAATGCTGAAAGACATTGATATTCTACTCGTCGATTTGCAGGATATCGGATCGAGAACCTACACATACATATCTACCTTGCAATACGCCATGATAGCTGCAAAGGAACAAGGAAAAGAAGTAATGGTACTGGATCGACCGAATCCTCTCGGCGGAGCAATTGTCGAGGGGCCTGTCGTTGAACTGCCTTACCGCTCCTTTATTGGAGTGGATACTCTCCCGCTTGCACATGGCATGACCATCGGAGAGCTCGCATTGTTTTTCAACCGTACCATTGGTGTAGATCTTACCGTCATTCCGATGCAAGGGTATTCACGCAACATGATTTATCAACAGACTGGTTTAGCCTGGATTCCGAGTTCTCCGCACATCCCTAACTTGACCTCGGTTTTCGGGTATATGGCAACTGGTTTGGGTGAGAGTACCCCCATTCGTCAAGGCGACCATTTCACCTGGATCGGGGCAGAGGGTCTAGATTCGCACAAGTACGCCGATCTGTTAAATGGAAGTCTTCTACCTGGCGTCATCTTTATTCCTGAGAATAAAGGAACTGCTGGGGGCGTACGTCTTCAAATCAACGATCTACATCAGTTTAACCCGGCAAAAACAGGTATTTACGCGCTGGCTTATGCCAAGCAATTACAGCCATTCCCTATGCCAAAAAGTACGAGTATGCAAATCTCCATGTTCGACAAAGTGATGGGTACCAACAAAATCGGTCTGCTTCTCGAACAAGGTAAATCCCCGCAGGAGATTGTTTCTTCCTATGAAACGGATCTTAAGAAATTTGTAGAGCTGCGGCAAAAATATTTGATCTATGGCGATGAACCGTTTATCCCGATGCAGCCGCTTCAACAGAAACAACCAAAACAACCAAAGCAGCCTGAACAACCAAAGAAACCAGAACAACCGAAACCATCCAAGCCAGAAAAGCCAGAAACACCGACTCCACCGCAGACTGGCAATCATAATGGAACGACCAATCAAAAGAAGAAGCCTGAACCAGCTACAAAACCGATCCCTCAGACTCCGAAGTCTTCTGAGAAGATCGCTTATTTAACCTTTGACGATGGACCTTCTTCTGTAACTCCACGCGTTTTGGATACGCTGAAAACGCATCAGGTCAAAGCCACCTTCTTTATTGTAGGCCGTGAGGTAGCTGGTCATGAGGCTATTCTCAAAAGGATTGTAGCCGAAGGACATGCGGTGGGAGGACATTCGTATTCCCATAACTATCAGCTTGTTTACAAAAACATGGAGAGCTTTTTTGCAGACGTGGAAAAAGGCAGTCAAATGATTGAAAAAGCAACCGGCGTAAAACCAACAGTATTCCGCTATCCAGGTGGCAGCACGAATACCGTCAGCTTGAAATATCAAGATCCCAAACGTTATAACAAGCAGCAGACAGTCATGCAGGCGATCAAAGCAGAGGCGAAACAACGTGGCTATACGTTTATCGACTGGAATGTAACAAACGGCGATGCAAGAAGCAATAAATACACAGCCGCTCAAACACTGGCAAATATAAAGCAGCAAGTAAAGTCACAAAAAGAAATCGTCGTCTTGATGCATGATTCCAGCACCAAGTCGCCAACGGCTGAAGCTCTCCCCGAAATCATTTCGTACTTGAAAGAAAAAGGCTATCGTTTTGAAGTCATTCAAGACGATCGTCCGACAGTTTCCAACGTAAAATAATCACGCAGCAAAAAGCCCGCTTCATCACAGAGCGGGTTTTTCTGCGCTTTGGACCTTGCGATTGGCTAAGTCGTCAGCGTTTCGTATCGGAGGCGCAACTCTCTTTTCAAAATTTTGCCGCTAGGGTTTCTGGGAAGATTGTCAGCAATCACTACATATTTGGGTGCTTTGAAGGAGGAAAGACGATCTTTACAAAAAGCAAGCATCTCGTCAGCAGTCAGTAACTCACCTGCTTTTGGCACAACGACAGCCGTCACTGCTTCGATCCAGTACGGATGGGGAACTCCGATCACTGCAACCTCGGACACTTTCGGATGTTGATAAATAAGCTCCTCAACCTCTCTGCTTGCTACGTTCTCTCCCCCCGATTTAATCATATCCTTTTTCCGATCAACCACGGTGATATAGCCTTCGTCATCCATGATGCCCAAATCCCCGCTGTGAAACCACCCTCCCTGGAAGGCAGCCTGTGTCTTCTCCTCATCACGGAAATAACCCAGCATCGCATGGCTGGTCCTGTGAACTATTTCACCAACACTTCCACGAGGGACTTCATTTCCATCATCATCGACGATTTTCGTTTCCACATTTAACGCTGGCTTGCCTGCAGAGCCCGCTTTTCTCATCTGATCCTTCGGTTGTAAAACAGTTGCCAATGGCGCCACTTCCGTCTGTCCATAAAAATTGTAAAACTGTGCGTTCGGGAGGCGTTGACCGAGCTCTTTTAACACTTCTACGGGCATGATCGCTGCACCATAGTAACACTTTTGCAAAGAACTCAAATTACGAGCGGCAAAATCGGGAGAACGCAATAAAGCAATCCACACGGTAGGCGGGCAAAACAACTGGGTAGCCTTATACGCCTCTACCGTCTGCAGCAATAACGCAGGGGTTGCCTGTTCCAAAATAATTCCGCTCCCACCAAGGTACACGTACGGTCCAAAAAAGCAATGAAGCTGCGCACTATGGAACAAGGGAAGTGCGTGAACAGCCACATCATCCTGCGTCATCCCGCCTTCGATAATCGCGCTGACATATTCAGAGATGATGCTTTTATGAGTGAGCATAACGCCCTTTGGCTTTGATTCCGTTCCGCTGGTATACAAAATTTGCACAACATCATCGTCCGCTATGTCTACTTCAGGCTCTTGGTCGTCTGCCGCTTCAATCAGCGTGCGAAATGGCAACCATTCCCCTGCTTGTACTGCTGGTTTGGACATGAGGGAAAGCAGCTTGGGGGAAATTCCAGTTAATTGGAGTCCGTCTTGAGCGAGCTGCAGGAATTCGGGAGTAACGAAGCACGCACTCACTTCCGAATGCCCCAAAATATAGGCGACATCTTCTTTATTCAACATGAAGTTGATTGGCACCATGATGACTCCTGCTTTCGCTAGCCCAAAGTTCAGAATCGCAAAATCCATCGAGTTGCGTGACAGTACTGCCACCCGCTCCCCTTTTTGCAAGCCTTTTGAATGAAGCGTATGAGCCGTCTTATTTGCAAGCTGATCAAGCTGCGTGTAAGTCAATACTTCTTCCTCAAAGTACAGGGCAGGCTTACCAGGATTTCGCCCACGACTTCTTCGCAAAATATCGCCAAGTGCATTTCTACGAACCCTTTGCGCTTCGAGCATGCAAATTCCCCCATCACTTATAGTCTCATCTCCATTATATAATAGTTTTCTTTATTTTCTGATATTTTAACAAAAAAGAAACATCAACTTCTCTCAAAGCTCTCGACCATAAAAAAGACCCCAGCTACTTAACTGGAGTCGGTTCATTTGTATTTATGGCGGAGGGAGCAGGATTCGAACCCGCGTGAGCTTGCACTCTAACGGTTTTCAAGACCGCCCCGTTATGACCACTTCGGTATCCCTCCGTATTTCAACAATATATACTATATCACAGCTCTACTATTTTTTGCAAGAGCCCGTATTCGTTTCCTTTATCGCTTGATGGCAACGAATTTCAATTCCGTCATTTCTTCTATCGCGTATTTGACCCCTTCCCGACCAAGTCCGCTTTCCTTTACGCCACCGTAGGGCATATGGTCCACGCGAAAAGTCGGAATATCATTCACCATCACACCGCCCACGCGCAGCTCTTCTGCCGCTTCCAGAGCCAACGACAGATTGTTGGTATAGACACCAGCCTGTAATCCATAGCGCGAATCATTGACCAACGTAATGCCTTGCCGGACGGACTCCACTGGATTAATTAGAACGACAGGGCCGAATACTTCCTGACAAGATACTTTTGCATCTGCCGGGACACCGGTCAACACCGTAGGTTGGAGCATCCGATCCACGATCTGTCCCCCACACTCCAGACGTGCCCCCTGCTGGAGCGCCTCATGAATCCACTCCATCGCACGTTCTGTTTCGCACGGATTGATCATGGCGGAATAGTCCGCGTCCTCAGAGAGCGAATCACCACCGCGAAGTGCTCGTGTTTGTTCAACAAAACGTTGGACGAAATCTTGATAGATCTCTTTGACCACATAAATTCTTTGCACAGAGATACATACCTGTCCGGAGTAGGCGAAGGCGCCAAAAACGCATCGGGGTATCACTTCATTCAGTTGCACATCACGATCAACGATCACTGCCGAATTCGACCCCAGCTCGAGCGTGACTCTTTTCATACCCGCTCGATTGCGTATATCCAGCCCAACACTTGGGCTCCCTGTAAACGTCACCGCCCTGACTCTCGGGTCAGACACGATTTTATCGCCAACACTCGCTCCACTGCCTGTGATCACATTGAGGGCGCCAGCAGGCACACCAGCTTGCTCTGCGAGCTCTGCGAGAAACAATGCGCTAAGCGGTGTCTGCGATGCAGGCTTGAGAACAACGGTATTGCCAGCAGCGAGAGCAGGTCCGACCTTATGGGCGACGAGATTCATCGGAAAATTAAAGGGTGTAATGGCTCCGATGACTCCCAGTGGCTCACGCACGGTATAAGCCAAGCGTCCCTCTCCCCCGATAGCTGCATCGAGTGGTACGGTTTCTCCGTGGAGGCGTTTGGCTTCCTCTGCTGCAAACTTATACGTCTGAATGGTTCGAATCACTTCACCACGGGCTGTTTTGATTGGTTTCCCCGCTTCTATCGCGATGATGCGCGCCGCTTCCTCCAAACGTTCATTCATCAATATCGAGATTTTTTCAAGCAGGAAGGCGCGTTGATAGGCAGGAAGGCGCCGCATGACGGTTGTCGCTTCGTGGGCCGCAGCAATTGCTTTTTCAACCAATGATGAGTCTGCTTGTGAAATTTGTGCAATCTCTTGACCCGTACATGGAGAGAGTAGCGGTGCATGATCAGTGGCTGGCACCCACTCTCCCCCGATAAAGCACGTTTTTTTCATCGGCATATCCCCACTCTCATTGATTGGAGTTCACCTTCCAATCATTCTCCCTCATGCGCGCGCCTTCCTGTCGTGTTTTTGAAATATTTGGATATCTTTTTACTCTTTCACACTTTCAGCCACACCGCACCATTCGAGTAACGTAAGCGCAAAGATCTCAGCACAACGGAATACCTCATCCAAAACGATGTATTCATTCGGGTAGTGTGCAACCGGTGTGACTCCAGGTCCAACAACAATCGCTGGGGTATTGGCCAAAGCAGTCAACAACCCGCCATCTGTTCCCCAAGGCGATGCTTCCACAGTGGCACGATCTCCTGTCACAGCTTCAAACTGCGCATGCAGAATATCCATCAACGGATGATCTAGCTCCACTGCTCCCGGAACCCAGCGAGCTCCGAACCACTCCAGCTCAACCGGCTGTTCTGCAAACCACGGGTCGACCTCTGCCAGCTTTTTGAGTGCTGCTGCCATTTCTGCTTTGGCATTGTCCATCTGCTCTCCTGGGGCAACCCCCATCCTTCCTTCCAGCTTGACGAGGTCAGCTACAGACGAAGGCCACTTGCCACCCTCAATCACCCCCAGATTAATCGGGATCGGAATGGGCAGCTTGGCGTAAAGCGGATCGTCGAGTCGATCGTTACGCACTTTTTCCAATTGACCAATTGCTTGAACGACGAGCATGCTCTTTTCGATGGCGCTGACTCCCTCGTAGCGAGTCCCTCCGTGAGCAGAACGCCCTTTGACAGTCAATCTGAACCACATGGAGCCTTGCTGCTTCGGGAAAATTTTCATATTGGTCGGCTCTGGAATCAGGGCAGCATCCGCCTTGTAACCGCGAATGATCGTCGCTAATGTTCCTGCACCACCACTTTCTTCTTCTACGACGCTCTGAAAAATGACATCGCCTTTCAGTTGCACACCCAACTTCTGTAGAACCTGGATCGCCAACAGTGAAGATAAGTTTCCACCCTTCATGTCGGTTGCTCCGCGTCCGTAAAGCTTGCCGTCCTCAATCTTCCCGCTAAACGGATCATCGCTCCACTGTGCCAGATCACCTGCGGGAACTACATCCACGTGTCCGTTTAGAATGATGGAACGCCCATCTCCTTGCCCCTTCCACACACCGACGACATTCGGGCTACCTTCAAACGTCGTACGCGGGGAGACAAAATACGGATGTGACACCAGCTCTTCGCCTTCCATGACCCATAAGTCAACGTCCAGACCCATCTGCCTCAAAAGCTCAGCAATGCTTTGCTGGATGGATTGCTCTTCTCCTTGTACGCTCGGGCTTTTTACCCATTGCTGTAGCAATTGAACAGCGGCCTCGCGATCTTTTTCCAATTGCTCCCGAATAAGCACCTGCCAGTTTGCCATGTTTTTCCCCCGTTCCATGGTTTTTGTCTTTGCTTAGCGGAAAACGCCAACCTCTCCGTCCATCTTGAGCTCGGCTTCCGTTGCTCCAATCACATCAGCTACACTGTATGGATACATGACTTCTCGTAGATACAACCCATCTGACATGACCTCCATTACTGCCATGTCCGTGATGATCAAATCTGCAGCTTTTGTCGCGGTTAACGGCAGTGAGCATTCCCGAACGATTTTCGAACGTCCGTTTTTATCCAGATGTGTGGTCACAACCATGACCTTCTTGGCCTTTTGTGCCAGCTCCATTGCTCCTCCCATGCCTGGGACACGTTTCCCTGGAACGATCCAGTTAGCAATGTCACCATTTTGGCTTACTTCCAGGACCCCTAAAATCGTCATGTCCAATAGCCCACGGCGGATGATGGCAAAAGCAGTCGCACTGTCGAAAAAGGATGCCCCTGTGGCGAGCGTGACAGGAAAACCACCTGCATTGCAAAGCATGGCGTTCTCCTCCCCTTTCGCAGGGCTTGGTCCTGTACCGAGAATGCCGTTCTCCGCGTGAAACATGACCCGTTTGTCAGCTGGAATAAAATCCGCAACTAGCGTTGGAATACCGATTCCCAGATTAATAATCATGCCGTCTTCTATTTCCAATGCTGCGCGGCGGGCAATACGCTCACGATAGCTCTCTGTTTCTTTTACTTCTCCCATGCCCATTGCCAGTTCACCCCTTCACTTTGGACGATAAAGTTCACGAAAACGCCCGGGGTGACGATTTCTTCCGGGTCGATCATGCCTACCTCGACAATCTCATCCGCTTCCACGATAGTAATGTCGCCTGCCATCGCCACTAACGGATTGAAATTGCGTGCACTTGTATCAAACACCAAATTGCCAAAGCGATCCGCTTTTTTCGCATGTACGATAGCCACTTCGGCAGTGAGCGGTGTCTCCAATAGATATTCCTTTCCGTCCAGAACGACCTTCTGCTTCCCTTTTTCCGCGATCGTCCCGATGCCGACATCCGATAGAATGCCTCCCAGACCGACTCCACCTGCCCGTACACGCTCTGCAAGTATCCCCTGCGGGCAGAACTCTACTTCCAGCTCTCCAGCCGTCATTTGGGCCCCTGCGTTCGGATTTGAGCCAATATGAGAAGCTATCACTTTTTTGACGCGCTTTTCGGTCACCAGCTTGCCAATTCCGATATGCGGGAAAGCAGTATCGTTACTGATCAGCGTCAGATCGCGCACGCCCCTATCCAAAATCCCCTGAATCAAAGTAGGCGGGTTTCCTACCCCACCGAAGCCCCCTGCCAACAGCGTCATCCCATCGCGAAAATGGGTGAGCGCTTCGGACAGGGAGACGACCTTTTCAAATCGGTTTGTCATCCTCGTTCCTCCTTCTCTATCCGATCAGTGCCTTGTCTTGGAGCTCTTGCTGAACAGCTATCACTGCTTCTTTCAGCATAGATATCAGCTCATCGATTTGCTCCGTAGTAATGGTCAGTGGAGGTGAGATGATGACAGCGTCTCCTGCCACCCCTTCGATTCCGCCCATTGCAGGATAAATAAGCAAGCCTTTTTCAAATGCTTTTTCAATGACCTTCACGCCAACTCCTTGCGAAAGCGCAAACGGTTCTTTTGTCTGCTTGTTTTTCACAAATTCCAGCGCGCACAGCATGCCAAGACCACGTGCATCTCCGATCAACGGGAGCTCGTTAGCCAGTTCTTTTAGGCTTGCAAGCAAATAGGCTCCTTGTTCTGCTGCTTTGTCGACTAGCTGATGCTTCTCCACATAGTCGAGGACAGCCAGAGAAACAGCAGCAGATTGTGGATTGGCGCTATACGTATGTCCTGCCATAATCGAGCCGCTGCCTTTTGTAATGGTCTCAATGATTTTGTCAGAGACAATCGTAGCAGCCATAGGCGTGTAACCGGCACTCATGCCTTTTCCCAATGCCATCAGGTCAGGTACGACGCCCCAATGGTCGATCCCAAACGCTTTCCCCGTGCGACCTACCCCTGTCATCACTTCGTCTGCGATAAACAGAACCTCATACTTGTCGCAAATCTCGCGAATGCGTTGGAAGTAACCATCTGGTGGCACGACCGCTCCACCAGAAGCCCCGATGACCGGTTCTGCGATGAATGCGGCTACCTGCTCAGGTCCGACGCGCAAAATTGCGGTCTCCAGTTCGTTTGCACACGCAAGCGCATACGATTCGAGGGACATGTCTTCTGGTTTGCGATACGGATATGGTCCTGTGATTGCCGGATAGTCAGCCAATAATGAGGTGAACCGCTTTCTGCGCAAGACGTGTCCAGACATCGAAAGTGCACCCATTGTAATCCCGTGATAGCTCATCCAGCGGGAGATAATCCGGTTTTTCGTTGGTCTTCCTTTTTCCTGCCAATATTGAATCGCGATTTTTTGTGCAGTCTCTGTTGCTTCCGAACCGCTGCTGACAAAAAACGTCCAGTTCAGTGAGCCTGGTGCCCACTCAGCCAGCTTTGTAGCCAGCTTCTCCACAGCATCGCTGCTAAAATGCGAGCGGTATACGAAGGAAACCTCCTTGGCTTGTGCATACATCGCCTCAGCCACTTCTTCTACACCGTGACCAATGCTTGCCGTCACCGCTCCACTGGAACCGTCGATGTAACGATTCCCCTCTTTATCGTAAAGATAGATGCCTTTTCCGTGAGAAATAACTGGATACTCTTTGCCCAATTCAGGCTTGATTACATAGCTTTTTGTCATTTTCGTCGCCACCTCGCTTATTCTCTACCTCTATCCTAGCTGACCAGCACGCAAGAGCCATCCTACGTGCTGGCAAAAAAACATGGAAAAGAGACAAAATCTTTTGTACATTTTGTATAAGAGAACCTTTACCGAGGCTTTTGGAGGAGATACCTGATGACCATCACGATAAGAGAAGCGCTGCAACTGCCGGACATGGTTCACACCAGGCTGATCGCAGGAGCAGGCGGACTGGACAATCCGATTCGTTGGGTGACAATTGTCGAGGTGCTGGAGGATACGAGTCGCTTGCAGGAAGGCGAATTTTTGATTACAACCGGCTTTGGGCTGGCTGAACATACGGAAAAGCTCGCTTCTTTTATTCCTTCGTTGGCGAAGCAAAAGCTGAGTGGCGTTGCGATTCATACGGGCTTTTATTTACGGGAAATTCCCGAGACGTTTTTGACTTTGGCGGATCATTATCAACTTCCATTGATTGAAATTCCCACGGAGATAAACTTTTCAACCATAACCAAAGCCATCTTGCAGCCGATCATGAATCGGCAATTTGAAACGCTGGCCTATTCCTCGGCGATTCATAATCGAATGATTGAAGCTGCCCTGTCCAAAGGAGGCCTTCCCGCCATCGCAGGCGAGCTCGCTGCACTTACGGAAGGCGTCGTGTCGCTCGTCGATGCATTAGGCTTTGAAGTCACACAGCATGGCAGTTCGGAAGCACTGCCGCATGATCAGTCTCAGGAAATCGCGCATCGTGTACCGATTCGCGCCAATCGCGAGCATTTTGGCACGTTGACATTAGCCAAGCCCGAACACGCCTGGAAAGAACTCGATGACGTCGCTCTACAGCATGCTGCTACCTTATGTGCACTCGAATATGTGAAAGAAAGAGCCGTAGCCGCAACGGAATGGCGGTTAAAAGGGGATTTTGTGGAGGAACTGCTGAACGGACAACAGATGACCCATACGGAGCTGGAGAGCCGTTGTCGCATGCTGGGGTACCCGCTTGCTGGACATCATCTCTGTGTCGCTGTTCGCGTAGAGGTAACCGATCAGACGATGCTCGGAGACATGCATCAAAGTGTCATTACGTTGATGCGGAGGCTTAGCGATCGTCATCAGCGCTCTTATTTGCTGCGCGAGCGGCCACATTGCCTCTTGTTTATTTTGCCGGATGATCAGACGAGCCTTCGCTTGCTGGAACAGCTCACTTCCCGCTGGAGAGGGCTGCACCCTTCACTTGACCTACAGATCGCCTTGAGCAATCCCTGTGAGCAATTGCCAAACGTCGTCAGTGCCTCTGAAGAAGCGATGTTTGCTCTACAAGCGTACCCGCTGTTGGCCCAATCCCCGCAAATTTTGCGATACCGGGATATGCAGGGCTATCAGTTTTTATTTCCGTACCATCGTGAAAAAGAAAGCTTGCTCCGCCTGTGGAACCCATTGCTGGAACCATTAATTCGCTATGATACGAAATACAATCAACAGCTTCTCGAAACACTTGAAGTGTATTTGGCCCAGAATGGAAACGGTCTACAGACCTCGCAAGCCTTGTATATCCATCGACATACGCTCAAGTACCGGTTGACCCAAATTGAAGAAAAAACAGGCTACCGCCTGGAGGATGCTCATCAACGCTGGCAGCTTCAGTTGGCCCTGATGGCCCGTCGTCTGCAACAGCAGTTGTATCCTACAAACAGGTAGCCTGTTATTCCCTCGTGGGGCGAAGTGGCTTTACCCATATATTCATGTCTTCATAACCTGAAAAGATCGTACAATTGTTAATTAGCCGTCCGCGGTATGCATAGCCCATTTTGGCAGCCGTCACATTCATTCCTGCAGATTGTGCCCGGGTCAAGGTGTACAAAAAGTAAATCCCCGCCTCCTCCATCCTTTGTTCCAGCGCGATAAACAGCGGTTGGAGGAGACCTTTCCCCGCATGGTCTGGATGGGTCGCGCAATCCGTCATTTCCGCTGAACCAAATCGTTCGGATACTTCAGCTGACGCAGCACATGCAATCTTGCCTTCAAATTCAACGACATAGTAGATGGTGCCTTCTTGCATGGTTTTGCGAATGTAGGACGGATCGTTCATCGGTGTAGGATACGTCGCGAATACCAGTCCATACAAACACGCCAATTCCTTCGCGTCTGCCTCCGTTGCTTCACGCAGGTGGTATCCCTCGGGTAATGATTTCTCTATCGTACTCCCCGCTTTTGACAGGCTCAGCGTAAGAATTTCCTCGGCAAGTTTTGCTGCACCAGAGGTAGCCCGCTCTTTCGTCAGATAGCAGGTGAGCATCTGTGCGTTATCCCCTAGAAAAAAACCATCGATGGTTCCCTCCAGCTCGTAACCCAGGGATTGCCATTGCGGAATATCTTGTTTCTTCCCGTACACAATGACTTTTGTTGCCTCTGACTCTTCGGCCAGCTCCTTCATGACCCGATCCCACTGCTCGATTTGTGATGGTTCATATACGTGCAGCTTTACCCGGCGATTTTGCCGATCAATGATCAGGTCGCCAGCGTCCTGTGCGCCTACAACATTTATCACGTCTTCATCCTCCCCTACAGTACTCCTCCTCTCATTGTAGCAAAACAAGTAAGGCCGTCATCTGCCAATCTGTATAAAAAAGCGTTCCTCATGCACAAAAAAACACAAGGTGGGCATATTGTTGGGTCATATTTACTCGTTCTTCATACCATGATAGTAGATGCTTCATGTGCGAGAAGGAGGGTGTTTTTTGTGAGCTGCAATAACAATTTTGCCCTGATCCTTGTCCTCTTTGTCCTTTTGGTCATCGTACTCGTCATAATCGGATAGACTCCTGGAGATGCCTCTCATGTCAGGTCGTATCGAGGGGCCTTTTACATATCATGGTAGTAGGTGACACACGCTCGAGAAGGGAGGAAGCCCTCGTGCCCCCACTTATCTATGGCCATCGTGGCGCTTCCGGCCTGTATCCGGAAAATACGATGGAATCGTTTCAAGCAGCCGTCCGCAGAAGAGCCAATGGGATCGAATTGGACGTCCAGCTCAGCAGTGATAATAAGCTGGCTGTCATTCATGACCACAGCCTGGAGCGTACGACCAATGGTTCTGGATTGGTGCGAAATTACACATTGCGTGAACTGCGTCAGCTTCGTGCGGATAAAGACTCGTCTATGCGAGTACCAAAAGCCCACATTCCAACCCTGCAGGAGGTATTCCAGACGTTTGTCGACACACCACTGCGCTTCATCATCGAGATGAAAAATTTTTTCCTGGATCAACCCCACTTAGAGGAGCTCGTCATCGAACAAATCAGGCGATATCAGCTAACGGAGCGAACCATTATTTCAACATTTAACTTCGACAGCCTTTTACGAATCAAGCAATTGGATGCCACGCAAACGACGGGACTCTTATATGTTGGACCACTCGCCAAGCCTTGGGAAGTAGCCCGCAGCTATCGAGCTGATCAATTGCACGTCCCTTTTGATCAATTGACAGAAGACTTGGTCAAACAAGCAAAGGAGCATCATTTTGAAGTTTTGAGCTGGACGGTAAATACTGGTCGGCAAATCCAGCGAGCCATTGACTGTGGTGTAGATGGTCTGATCACCAATTACCCGAAGCGTGCGAGAAATCTAATTCGCAATCTATAAAAAAGAAGGGAGCCCTTAAAAAGGCTCCCTTTTTGTTGCTGCATCATTACGTACGTGGCACGAAAAACTTTCCTTGCCAACTATTCCGCGCTTTCAGTTCTGCATCAATGCCATTCAGAACTTCCCACTTTTTACGACTCCACATCGGTCCAATCAAGAGATCAGGTGGTCCGTCCCCTGTGATTCGATGAACAATCATCTCTGGAGGTAAAATTTCCAATGTATCCACAACGAGCTTCGTGTACTCTTCCTGTGACAGGAATTCCAGGAGTCCTGCTTCGTATTGCTTCACCATCGGCGTTTTGCGCAGAAGGTGCAACAGGTGTATCTTGATCCCCTGCACATCCAGATGTGCCACAGCATCTGCCGTCTGCATCATCTCTTCGTGGCTCTCTCCTGGCAATCCGTAGATGATATGAGAGCATACACGGATGTTGTGCTTGCGCAACCTCTCTACAGCATCCACGTAGCATTGATAATCGTGCGCTCGATTAATTAACTGGGCTGTGTGCTCATGGACTGTCTGTAGACCGAGCTCCACCCACAAATATGTGCGCTCATTCAATTCAGCCAAATACTCCACAACATCGTCTGGCAGGCAGTCAGGTCGTGTGGCAATGGAGAGTCCGACTACACCTTCTTGCTGGAGGATAACTTCGTACATCTCCCGCAGCTCCTCCACAGGTGCATACGTATTCGTGTACGCTTGGAAGAAGCCCAAATACTTGGCTTGCGGCCATTTCTCATGCATGCGGTTTTTCACATCATGAAACTGTCTTTCCAGATCCATTCTGCGATCACCAGCAAAATCTCCAGATCCTCTCGCGCTGCAGAACGTGCAGCCGCCTGTCGCTACTTTCCCATCCCGATTCGGACAACTAAAACCGCCATCCAATGGAACCTTGAAAATCTTTTCGTGAAAAGTCCCTCTTAAATGATAATTCCATGTATGGTATCGTTTATCGCCCCACAACAATGGGACGTCGTTGTTGTGAATATCTGTCGCGAGCTTCATTGCTGTTTTCCTCCTATGGGCACCGCTACGTCTGGCGCTGGTGCCTTAATCCCGTTGGCGAACGCTACTTGCTTGATCACGTCATTATACCAAATTCGGCAACGGTCTCGCTACTTTAAGATAATAGGAAAACCACAGGTGAAAATTCCCCCTGTGGTTTTGCTTGTTTACGTCACTATTGCTGGATCTCCTCGATGCGAATCGCGCGTGTGTGGGAGGTGTGACTCCACTCTTGGTTTTTCTTCGTAAAGAACGCGTAAAACATAATCGGAAGCCAGGTCAGGAAAAAGAATGGTAGTAAGAGGAGCCCGAAATACCCCTTCCACGGAACTTTATCCAAATAGAGGGCCAAGATCGGCAACAGGTAGAACACGGCAGTCGAACCGTATACCAGCCATGTAGGCAAGATCGTGGATACTGTTGTCAGCGTACCGATATCAAAAAATCTCGCCAAGAACAATACCGACATCATCGTCACCATCAGCACATACATCGGTTGGAAGAGGTAGAAGGCTGCGTCAAGCATTCCCAGCTTTCTTGACTTCAATCCATTAAACAAAACAGCTCGAATGTAGCGTCCTGCCACATCGTAATGCCCTTGCATCCAACGCAAACGCTGGCGCATTGACGATTTTAAATCAATCGGTTTTTCATCCCAGACCTTGGTGTCATGTGCCCAAGTCGGGTAAATACCGCGTTCAATACAACGTGTTGCAAATTCCAGGTCTTCCGTGAGACTGGTTGCTCCCCAGCCCATTTCTTTGAGCAGGTTGCTCTCAATGCACAAGCCAGTTCCGCCCAAAGTATTCGGCAGTCCCAAATTGTGACGAGCCAGCTGCCACATACGGTTTGTAAACCAGTAGGTAACTGCATAGGACAACGTAATCCAGGAATCAAACGGGTTCTTGGAGTCGAGGTAACCTTGAATCACACGCGCCCCTTTGCTGAGACGGTCATTCATTACTTTCAGGAAGTTTTTCTCAACCAAGTTGTCAGCATCAAACATGACGACAGCGTCATACTGCTTAGGTCTTGCCCAGAGGTTCTCCAGCATCCATTCGATGCCGTAGCCTTTCCCACGCTTGGATGTGTCAAAACGCTCACATGCAATTGCACCATGCGCCCGACTAATTTCTGCCGTGTTATCTGTACAGTTGTCGCAAATGACGAAGATGTCGTACATTTCACGTGGATAGTCGAGTTTCTTCAGGTTTTCAATAAGCGGAGCAATTACGGCGCTCTCATTGTGAGCTGCCACGAGCACAGCAAACGTCTTTTGCGGCTCAGTTGTTACTTGCTCTTTTTTGCGGAACAGGCCTGCACAAGAAACTAGTGTTTGGTATGTGCCGATTACACCCACCGCAGAAGTAAATCCGATGAATAATCCCTCAATGATCTCTCTAATTACACTCATGGGTTCTTCTCCTCGACCTAAACCAGATTGGGTCTGATCTGAATTTAGGTAGTGTTGTTTTTCCAACATTTCTCTATTGTTTTTCTCTCAATTGGCAGTTTACATCAAATGCGATTCATAAGCAATGACCCAAAAGTGGGAAAAAACAAGGCACTGCTATCACCTTTCCCACCTTTTTCTCTTTCTATTCGACAGTGCTTCGCAGTTGGCAGAAAAAAAAGCCCTTGTCGAAAAAGGCTCCGTTTATTTAGAAAAATACAAACACTCGTTTCCATTTCTTCCTGATTGTTTCCGGGATTGGTGCGGTCGGCGAGACTCGAACTCGCACGGGTCGCCCCGCCACCCCCTCAAGATGGTGTGTCTGCCAATTCCACCACGACCGCCTATAAACGCTGATTTCACTCGTGTTTTTCTGTTGACACGAAGTACGTTTTTGAGTATACACAATCAATTTTCGCAAGTCAATATCGTTTTCGACTGAATGGAGCCCATATTTTTCCTATCAAACTATCGTTTTTTTGTCCAGTCCTCTATTAGATACGTTTGTCGAAAAAGAAAGTTACATGTCGCAAAAATTTTGAAAGAATGCAAACGTCTCTCTACAAAAATATCATCGTTTCGTCACATTTTCCGAATAGAAAGGGAGCCATATTCTGTGATTTTTTTACATAATTTATGACAAATTAGACAAAATATTTCCAGTTGTGGACGAAAGTTTTTTTACTATTTTTTTGAAATGGGCCATATGACTTATCACTTGCTTCTGTTTGCATCCTGAAAAACGCGTTATCTTCTACGAAAAAAACCTCCTGCGGACGCCACAACGT